>VXLT01000010.1 GCA_009841475.1 Gemmatimonadota bacterium | reverse complement strand
ACCCCCCCCCGCGCAGCAGCCGCACCGCGCGCGACAGCAGCTCCATCGAGTCGGCGCCGCGCCACGCCTCCTCGCCCGGGGGGAAGTGTGTTCCGATGTCGCCCATGCACGCGGCTCCCAGCAGCGCGTCGATCACCGCATGCGCGACGGCGTCCGCATCCGAGAAGCCGCGCAGCCCGGGGGCGTCGGGGAAGTGCACGCCGCCGAGCACCAGGGGGCGATCGGGGTCGAAGCGGTGGGAATCGTATCCGATCCCGACGCGGAAGGCGGCCCGGGGGTCCAACTACAAACCCGCGGCGTCCCCCGCCATGCCCCGGCAGCCCGTGGATGAAGTCCTCCCGGCATTGCCAGCCCGGCGCCTCGCCGCTCTCGGTGCTCGGGCGCATTCATCCACGGACCGCTACTCCTCGTACTTCCTGATCGCCAGGCAGACGTTGTGCCCGCCGAAGCCGAAGGAGTTGCTCAAGGCGACGGTGACCGGGCGGTCGACCGGCCCGCGCTGCGCGTAGTCCAGATCGCAGTCGTCGTCCGGGGTGGAGAAGTTGATGGTGGGCGGGATCGTGCCGGTGCGGCAGGCGAGCACGCAGATGATCGTCTCGACCGCGCCGGCGGCGCCGAGGAGGTGGCCGGTCATCGACTTGGTCGATCCGACGACGATTTCGTACGCGTGCGGACCCAGCAGCGCCTTTATCGCCCCGGTCTCGGCGCGGTCGTTCAGCGGGGTGGAGGTGCCGTGCGCGTTGATGTAGTCCACGTCGTGCGGGGTGAGGCCGGCGTCCTCCAGCGCGATCTGCATGGCGCCAAGGGCCCCCTCGCCGCCCGGGAGCGGTGCGGTCATGTGGTAGGCGTCGCCGGTGGGTCCATACCCCACCACCTCCCCGAGAATCTCGACGCCCCGGGCGCGCGCATGCTCCAGCTCCTCGAGTACGACGCAGCCCGCGCCCTCGCCGATCACGAAGCCGTCGCGCGTGGCGTCGAAGGGGCGGCTGGCTCCCGCGGGGTCGTCGTTGCGGGTCGAGAGCGCCTTCATCGCGGCGAATCCGGCGACCGAGATCGGCGCGACCGCGGCCTCGGCGCCACCCGTGACCATCAGCTTGGCCCGCCCCTCCTGGATGTACCGGGCCGCATCGCCGATCGCGTGCGCGCTCGATGCACAGGCGGACACGGTGGCATAGTTGGGTCCGCGCAGCCCGTACCGGATCGAGACCAGGCCCGCGACGATATCCGGGATGAGCATGGGGATCAGGAAGGGGCTCACGCGGCCCGGGCCGCGGTCGAAGAGGGTGCGGCAGTTGTTCTCCAGTGTCGTGATCCCGCCGATGCCGCTCCCGATGAGCACGCCGAACGCGTTCGGATCGCAGCCGGGCGGCGGACCCGAGAGGCCGGCCGACTCCATGGCCTGCACCGCCGCCGCCACCCCGAACTGGGCGTAGCGGTCGCACCGGCGAGCCACCTTGCGCCCCATCCAGTTGACCGGATCGAACCCCTTTACCTCACATGCGATACGGGTGGAGAAATCCGCGGCGTCGAAGAGCGTGATGGCTCCTCCGCCCGGGGTGCCGGCAACGAGCGCGTCCCAGCTTGACTGCACATCGTGCCCGACCGGTGTCACCATCCCCATTCCGGTGATGGCGACCCTCCGCCTATCGCTCACCGGTCCGTCAGGATTCCGCGCGCTGCTCGATGTAGGAGACGGCGTCGCCGACGGTGCGCATCTTCTCGGCATCCTCGTCGGGGATGTCGATTTCGAATTCTTCCTCGAATGCCATGATGAGTTCTACGGTATCGAGAGAGTCCGCCCCCAGGTCGTCGACGAACGAAGCGTCCGGGGTGACCTTGTCGGCCTCCACGCCGAGCTCGTCGATGATGATTTCCTTGACCCTCGCTTCCGCGGTGTCGGACATGCTTGCTTTCTCCGTGGGTGTGGTGCTGCTGGTGTGGCTTCGCCGCCTGTCGGATCCGGTCTCCGGGTGGGCCGACCTCGCTACATCGCCATCCCCCCGTCTACTGCAATGACCTGGCCGGTAATATAACGCGCCTCCGGCCCGGCCAGAAACCGGACTACCCCTGCCACGTCATCGGGTTCGCCAAGCCGGCCAAGCGGGATCCGCTGCTTCAGTTCCGCCGCCGCCTCCTCGCCGAGCGCCGCGGTCATGTCGGTCCGGATGAACCCCGGAGCGACTGCATTGCACCGAACGTTGCGCGATGCGAGTTCGCGTGCGACCGACCGGGTCAGTCCGTGCAGCCCGGCCTTGGACGCCGCGTAGTTGGCCTGGCCGGCGTTGCCCATCAGGCCGATTACCGAGGAGATGTTGATGATGGATCCGGCCCGTCGCTTCATCATCCCGCGGGCGACCGCGCGGACCATGTTGAAGGCGCCCCCCAGGTTGGTGGACACGACCTGTGCCCACTCCTCGTCGCGCATCCTCACCAGGATGTTGTCCCGCGTGACGCCTGCGTTGTTGACGAGGATGGAGATGGGCCCGACCGACTTCTCGACCTCGCGCACGGTCGTTCTGCACGCGCCCGAATCGGCGACGTCGCAGGAGTGCGCAACGTGTCCGTCGCCCTCGAGAGAGTTGGCCGCGGCAGCCGCCCGCTCACTATCGAGGGCGATCACCGCCACCCTTGCTCCGGCCCGCGCCAACTCGGCGGACACGGCCAGACCGATACCCCGCGATCCGCCGGTCACGACCGCCACCGTGCCGGAGAGCTCCCCGGATTCCGTCATTCCGCTGACTCCATCTGATCGATCGACTCGGGCGTGCCCAGCGAGACCGTCGCCACGCCCTTCGCATTCCGCCGGTTGAGGCCCGCGAGGACCCTGCCCGGCCCGAGTTCGGCGAAGCGCTCCACACCCAGAACGCGCATCCGGCCGACGCACTCGATCCATCGGACCGGCGCGGTGAGCTGCCGCACCAGGAGTTCCCGGATGCGCCCGGGTTCCTCCGCCGGCTCCGCCGTGACATTCGAAACGACCGGAAACGCCGGGCGATGAAAGGTCGTGCACTCGAGCGCATCGCGGAAGACCTCGGCGGCCGGCCCCATGAGCGGCGAATGGAATGCGGCCGACACCGCAAGCGGCACCACGCGCTTCGCACCGACCCTTCTTGCTTCCGACGATATCCACTCGATGGCCCGCAGATCGCCGCTCACGACCACCTGGCCGGGCGCGTTGAGGTTCGCGGGCACCACGGTCATGCCGGCCGAGGCCGCGCTGTCGCACAGTTCGGCGATCGCGCTCAAGTCCAGGCCCAGCACGGCGGCCATCGTTCCGGGCGCCGAGTCCCCCGCGCGTGCCATGAGCTCGCCCCGCAGCCTGACCGCGCGCAGCCCGTCGGCGAAGGACCAGGTGCCGGCGGCGCCGTGCGCCGACAGCTCGCCCAGCGAGTGCCCCGCCGCGGCCGCGACCGGCCCCAGCCGCTCCCGCACCACCCTGTAGGCCGCGAGGGAATGAACGTACAGCGCCGGCTGGGCGTTCTCCGTCGCGGTGAGCACCTCCGGAGGCCCTTCCCAGGCGACATCGGACAGCGACATTCCCAGTGTGTCGTCCGCCTCCTCGAAGGTCTCCCGGGCGGCGGGAAAGCGCTTGGCCAGCTCCCGCCCCATCCCCACGTGCTGCGACCCCTGTCCCGGGAACAGCAGTCCCTGCTTCACGGGCTCATCTCCGCTCTCGCCGCCTCCCGGTCCGATCGGCCAGGCCTACCAGCGAACGAGCGTAGCGCCCCAGGTAAGCCCGGCGCCGAATGCGGTCATGAGCACCACCGAGCCCGGCTCGATGCGTCCTTCCTCGATCGCCTCGTCCAGCCCGACGGGGATGGTCGCCGAGGAGATGTTGCCGTAGTGCTGAAGGTTGACGAACACCCTGTCCATGGGGATTCGGGCGTACCGGGCGGTCGACTCGATGATGCGGATGTTGGCCTGGTGCGGAACCAGGATATCGATGTCGTCCGCCGTGACTCCGGCTTCCTTCATCACCTTCCTGCCGGCGCCGGCCATGGATTTGACCGCCGCCTTGAAGATCTCCGGTCCGGACATCTCCATCATGTGCTCCTGGTTGTGGAGCCGTTCCGGAGTCAGGGGCAGCGCCCCACCGCCCGCGCGGCGGATGAGGAGCGGCGCAAGGTCCCCGTTGGAGCTGTGGTGGCTGGACAGCATCCCCTCGCCGTTGCGTGAAGGCTGAACCACCGCCGCGCCCGCGCCATCACCGAAGAGGATGCAGGACGAACGGTCCTCCCAGTTGGTGATCACCGACATTTTCTCGGTCGCCACCAGCAGCACGGTCTCCGCCTGCCCGGCCGCTATGTGCCCTTCCGCGGCCGAAAGCGCATACAGAAAGCCGGTGCAGGCTGCCTGCAGGTCGTAGGCGTAGCAGCCCCGCGAGGCCCCGATGGCGGCCTGGATCTCGCAGGCAGTGGCGGGAAGCAGCCGGTCGGGGGTCGCGGTGGTGACGATCAGAACGTCGACATCGGCCGGCGTGAGCCCGGCCTTCTTCAGGGCCCGCTCCGCCGCGCGCTCCCCCATCTCGACCACGCCCATCTCCGGCGGCGCGATGCGGCGCTCCAGGATGCCCGTGCGCTCCCGGATCCACGCGTCGCTCGTGTCGACCATGCGCTCGAGATCGGCGTTGGTCAGCACGTTGTCCGGCAGAAACCGGGCGGTCGCCGAGATGCTCGCCAGGGGCTTCCTTGTCTTCATCCGTTGCCAACCTGTCCGGCCGCGAGATCGCGGGCCATGTGCGAAACCATGCCGCTGTCGACGGCCCGCTTCGCCACCCCCACGGCCTCCTTGATCGCCTTGGACGACGACGCGCCGTGGCAGACGATCGTGACGCCGTTCACACCCAGCAGCGGGACGCCTCCGTACTCCGCGTAGTCGAATCCACGAAACAGTTCATCCAGCCCCGGGTCAAGGCAGTCCTCCTCGAGGCGGGTGCGAACGGCTTCTGCCATGAAGGAAGCGGTCGACTCGTAGAACTTGAGAAGGATATTACCGATGAAACCGTCACAGACAAGTACGTCGCAGCTGTGCTGAATGATGTCCCGGCCCTCGACGTTGCCGACGAAGTTGAGATCGCTTTCGGCCAGCAGCCGGTGTGCGGCCTGTACCGCTTCCGGTCCCTTCAGCGGCTCGGAACCGACGTTCAACAGCCCGACCGCCGGGTTGTCGATCCCCGCCACGTCGTGCATGTAGATGGCGCCAAGCCGGGCGAACTGGAACAGCTGCTGGGGCTTGCAGTCGACATTCGCGCCGGAGTCCACAACCAGCGTCGTACCGCGCGAGGTCGGAAACGGGGTACCCAGGGTCGGGCGGTCGACGCCCTCAAGGGCACGCAGTCTGAGTTGGGAGGCCGCCATCACCGCTCCGGTCGAGCCCGCGGAAACGAAGGCATCCGCCTCTCCCGCCTTCTGCAGATCCAGTCCCAGGTTGATCGAGGAGCGCGGGGTCCGCCGCAGCGCGGAGATCGGCGATTCGTCCGGCGCGATTCGGTCCGGCGTATGCACGACCGTGATCCGGTCCTGTCCGGGGAAGTGCCTCATCCGGCCCGCTATCTGCGTCTCGTCCCCGACGAGCAGGATGTTCAGGTCGGGATCCTGCCTGACGGCGGCCATGGCACCGGCGACCTCGCTGTCGGGAGCATGGTCCGTTCCCATCGCGTCCAGTGCGATCCGCATCGGCCCTATTCCGTGGGAGCCTGTGGACAAATCCGCGCCAGCACCGGCAGCGGACGCCGGCTACTCGTCCTCTACGTCGTAGATCTGCCGGCCTCTGTACATCCCCGACGTGGGACAGACCCGGTGCCGCAGCTGTGGGTCTCCAGTCCGGGAGCAGGTTCCGAGCGTTGGCTCGGCGAGCCTATCGTGAGTGCGGCGCTTCCGCTTCCGCTGCTTGGAAACCCGCTTCTTGGGAACGGCCATCGTTCTCTTCCTGGTCTGTTTGCAGAGCCTTCAACGCCGCCCAGCGCGGGTCCATGCCGCCGTCCGCACCGCGCGGCTCGCTCCTGTATTCCTCTACCGGGGAGCCGCACCGGGTGCAGCGCCCGTCTTCTTCACCGGCGGTGTAGTACCGCGGTGCTTCCAGCACGATCTCTTCCCGGATCGCGTCTTGCAGGTCCAGCACCGTCTCCCGGCCGTCAATGATGCGCACGTCCGGATCCGGGGCCTCCCAACTACCGTCCAGCACGAACAGCAGCGTAAGCGACCGCTCCACCGCAACTTGCAGGTCGTCGAGGCAGCGCCCGCACTCATAGACGAGCGGGGCCCGCCAGGAGCCCTGCACGACGATCCCGCCACCAACTCCCAGCGCCGCATTGCCCCTGACCTCGACCGCGTCCGCGAACCTCAGCCCGGAGCCGGTCCAAAGTTCGGAATCAGGACCGATCGATCCTGCCAGGGTGAGCGTGCGCTGCTGCCGCAAGCGCAGCAGATCTATCTGCACCATAGGATCCTATCATACCGAAACAGATGCCGCTACCGCAATAGCTCCGACTCCGCGAAGAAGAAACCGATCTCGCGGCGGGCATTGTCGTCCGAATCCGACCCGTGGATTGCATTGCGCTCCTTCGACTCGGCGTAAAGGCGGCGTACTGTACCTTCTGCCGCTTCCGCGGGATCCGTGGCGCCGATCGCGAGGCGCAGCGCCCGCACGGCGTCCGGCGCCTCCAGCGCGATGGGAATGCACGGTCCCGAGGTCATGAAGGCGACCAGCGATTCGAAGAAGGGGCGCTCCCGGTGCACGGCGTAGAAGGAGCGGGCCTGCCCTGGCGACATCGTGAGCAGGCGGAGCGCGCGCACCCGGAATCCGGCGGATTCAAGGTGCGCGATGATCTTCCCGGCCGTGCCGCCTGCGGTCGCGTCCGGTTTGATGATGGCCAGCGTCTGGTTCATGGCGTTGATCGTGCCGGCAAAGGGGTCGGAGAGGGTTGAATCGACGGGGTAACGGAACAGAAAGAGGCCCCGCCAGTCAACCTGTGCAGTCCGTGGGTCAGCCGGGCGACCGCGCCGCCGACGGAATCACCAGCGTGTCCGCAAACGCGCGCAGCACGACGCCCCGGTCGAGGAACCCTACCAGGCGGCCCTCCCGAACGACCGGAAGCCGGGATACCTGCCGGGCGATCATGGAGCGGCTCGCCTCCACCAGACTCTCGCCTTCGGAGACGCATAGCACGGCCCGCTTCATGATGTCGCGGGCCACCAGCGACCGCCGTTCGGTGCTCCCCTCGCTCCCAGGCAGAATGTGGGAGAGCACGTCGCTCACCGCGATCACTCCCAGCATCTCGTGGTCCTTGCCCACGACCGGAATGGTGGCGAGTCCACGCCGCAGCATGAGGTACTGGACTTCGTGCATGGGTGCGTCCGGATACACTCGGTAGACGAGCGGCTGGAGCACGTGACCGACCGTCACATCGATCACTATGTCTATGTCGGAAAACTGCTTGGATTCGATTATTTGAAGTGTTGCCTCAGGTCCGGTATTCTCCCCGGTTGCAGGCGTGAGCCGGTTGAGCGCCGGTCCCAGAAAAAGGTTGACCGACGGCCGGGGCAGTCCCCAGACCACCCATGTGCCCCGTTGGTCCGCGTCCCGGGCATTGCTCACCGGGGTGAGCAGGAAGACGAGGCCCGGATCGCCCGCGTCGCTTCCGAGGTTCATGAGGCCTGCCCGCGACGCCAGGGGAATGCTGTGCGGCCGGACCCCCGCTCGGGAGACTCTGAGGGCGGCAGCGGCGGCAGCGTGGTGGCCGGGCAAGTCCACGGCCCCGGATGCGAGGCACTCCCAGGGGTCGGTTTCGGTCCCGGCCGCGACTCCGGGATGGACGACCAGCTGCGCGAGCTTCACGGTGCCCATCGGGTCCCTCCGGGAGCACTCGGCCGCGGTTTGCTACGCGCCAAGCGACTCCCGAACCAGAGCGGCGATCTCCGCGGGGCGTTTGGCGACCCTGATTCCATTGTCCTCGAAGGCCCTGGTCTTTTCGGCGGCGGTTCCCGACGACCCGCTAATGATAGCACCCGCGTGGCCCATGCGCGTCCCGGGCGGCGCGGTCCGCCCCGCGATGAAACCGACCACCGGGATGTCCAGGTTCGCGCTGACCCACGCCGCGGCCTCCTGCTCGGCGGTGCCTCCGATCTCGCCGATCATCACCACAGCTTCGGTGTCCGGGTCTTCGGCGAACGCCGCGAGGCAGTCGACGAAACTGGTCCCGATCAGGGGGTCGCCGCCGATGCCCACGCAGGTGGTCTGCCCCAGCCCGTCCCGTGTAAGGTGATGCACGGCCTCGTAGGTCAGTGTCCCCGACCTCGAAATGAGCCCCACCGGCCCCGGCGTCACGATCCGCCCCGGGATGATCCCCAGCGTGGTCTTCTCCGGGCAGATGATTCCCGGGCAGTTGGGACCCAGCACCCGGCAGCTGCGGTCGCGCGCCAAAGCGTGGGCCCGGGTCATGTCCAGGACCGGTATACCCTCCGTCACACAGACGATGAACCCCAGCCCGGCGTCCGCGGCCTCCATGATCGCACCGGCCGCGAACGCCGGCGGCACGTAGATCACCGACGCGTTCGCGCCCGTCCCGGCCACTGCGTCGGCTACGGTATCGTAGACCGGCACGGCTCCGCCGTTGGGACCGGCGAACGACCTTCCACCCTTCCCCGGAGTCACCCCCGCCACGACGCGGGTGCCGTACGCCATCATCTGGCGGGTGTGAAACGAGCCGTCACGGCCGGTGATCCCCTGAACGATCACCCGCGTGGTTTCATCAACGTAGATCGACATGGTCCTGGGCCAGCAGTCCTTTCGGTTTCGGTGTCATCCGGCCACCCGCACGGCCTCCTGGACCACCTCGTCCATGGAGGCGACCGCGGCCAGCCCGGCATCTGCCAGAATCTCCCTGGCGAGTTCCTCGTTGGTCCCCGTGAGCCGGATCACCAGGGGGATGCTGAACCCCAGCCGCCCCACCGCCTCCACGATACCCCTTGCCACGTCGTCGCAGCGCGTAATCCCCCCGAAGATGTTGAAGAGGATCACCTTCACTTCCGGGTCGGAGGTGATGATCTCCAGCGCCGCCACCACCTTGTCCGGATTCGACGAGCCCCCGATGTCGAGGAAGTTGGCCGGCTCGCCACCGTAGTACTTGACCAGGTCCATCGTGGCCATCGCGAGCCCGGCCCCGTTCACGCAGCAGCCGACATTGCCCTTCAGCTTGACGAAGCTGAGCCCGGCCGCGCGTGCTTTCGCGTCCGCCTCCGTTTCCGAGGCGGGGTCGCGCATCGCCTCGATCGCGGGCCGGCGGAAGAGTTCGTTGTCGTCGATGCTGACCTTGGCGTCGATCGCCTTGACCTCGCCTCCGCCCGTCGAGATGAGCGGGTTGATCTCGGCCATCGAGGCCCCGTTGGCCGTGAACGCGCCGTAGAGCCGGGTGAGGATGCGGGCGGCCTGCCTCGCCAGCGCGGGGTCGTCGTACAGCCGGGTGGCGAGGCCCCACACCTGGTGCGGCATCAGTCCGTAGCGGGGGTCGACCCGCAGCTTGTGGATCGCGTCGGGGTTGGTCGCGGCGACCTCCTCGATGTCCACGCCGCCCTCCGCCGACACCATGAAGACGGGACACTGTCCCTCCCGGTCGACGAGTATCCCCGCGTACGCTTCCGTGGCGATGTCTTCGGTGGGCGAGACCAGCACGCGCCCCACCGTCAGGCCCCTGATCTCCATTCCCAGAATCGCCTGGGCGTGGCGTGCGGCCTCGCCGGCGTCGGCGGCCAGCTTGACGCCGCCCGCCTTCCCCCGCCCGCCCGAGTGCACCTGCGCCTTTACGACGACCCTGCCGCCGTACTTCTCCGCCAGCGCGCGTACTCCCGCGGGATCGTCCGCGACCTCGCCGGGGTTTACGGCCATCCCGGCGGCGCGGAACAGCTCCTTGGCCTGGTATTCGTGAAGGTCCATGGGCAGCCATGAGGTTGATGGGAAGCGTGTTCGCGTCGAGCAGTCCGAGAATGATCCCCGTGTCGCACGAGTGCGGCGGGGCACCGGGCTGGCAAGGCGTGACGAACCGGCGCCGCGGGACGGGCAGTCGCGAACCTCAGTGCCCGGCCGTGGCGGCGCCGTCATATCATATTACAGAGGACCCCCAACCTGAAGGGCCGTCGCAGGGTGCGAGGGCGCCAATGGTTGCCTGCCGAGGGCCTCAGCGTGAAGAAGGACGGGAGCGCCGCAGCACCGATCTACCTGGATCACGCCGCCACCACGCCCGTGCGCCCGGAAGTGGCGGCCGTCATGGCGGAGCGTCTGACGGAGGACTTCGGGAACCCGTCCAGCGGGCATCGGTGGGGTCGGCGTGCGAGGAGGCGACTCGACGAGGCCCGGGCGACGCTCGCCGCCGCGCTGGGCGTGGAGGCGGGAAGCGTGTGCTTCACCAGGGGCGGTACCGAATCGGACAACCTGGCCGTCCTGGGAAGCGTGCGGGGCCTGGATGGGGTGGCGGCCCGGGGCGGCGCGCACGTGGTCACGTCGGCGGTCGAGCACCCTGCCGTTGCGGCGGCGGCCGGACGAGCGGTGGAGGAAGGCGCGCGCCACACCGTCGTGGGATTCGTGGACGGCGAGTTCGATCTGGACGGGCTCCGCGCCGCGCTGGGCGATCGCGACCGTCCGGTGGTGGTGTCGTGCATGTGGGTCAACAACGAGACCGGGCTCGAGCTGCCGTTGGCGCAAATCGCGGCGGAGTGCCGGATCCACGATGTCCGGCTGCATAGCGACGCGGTCCAGGCGGTCGGCAAGATCGAGCTCTCCCTTGAGGAGGTCCCGGTCGACCTGCTCACCGTGACCGGGCACAAGATCTACGGACCGAAGGGGACGGGTGCGCTCATCGCCCGCAGCCGGCGCGGGATCGAGCCGCTCCACTTCGGGGGCGGACAGGAAGGTGGACTGCGCCCGGGCACCGAAGATGTAGCCGGGGCCGCCGGGCTGGCGGAGGCCGTGCGGCTGGCCGTCCGCGAGGCACCCGCCGAGTCCCACCGGCTGGCGGCGCTGCGCGATGAGGCGGAGTCGCGGCTGATCGACGGAATCCCCGGAGCGCGCGTCAACGCCGGCGGCATGCGGCGCGCCCCGCACATCCTCTCCCTGGCCATTCCCGGGATCGACTCGGACACGCTGCTGGCCGCGCTCGACGCCGAGGGAATCGCCGCATCGGGCGGTTCCGCCTGCGCCAGCGGGTCGAGCGCACCGAGCGCTTCGCTGGCCGCACTGTACCCGGGCGATACCGCTGCCTCGCTGCGCCTGAGCTTCGGGCGCCTGAACGATGGGGAGCAGGTCGACCGCGTCGCGGCGGTGGTGAGCGGCGCGGTCGACCGGATCCGTACGGTGTGGACGTCATGAACCGCGGCGGGGGCTGTCGGCGCCGCATATTGGTCGCCATGTCAGGGGGCGTCGACTCCTCGGTGGCCGCGGCGATGCTCGTCGAGGCCGGCCACGACGTCATCGGCGCCACCATGAAGACCTTCTGCTACGGTGAGGACGAGGCCGCCGCGAGCCGGAAGACCTGCTGCGGCCTCGAGGGGATACAGGACGCGCGCCAGGTCGCCGACCGGCTCGGAGTCCCGCACTACGTCTTCGATGTGGAGCGCGAGTTCACGCGGGACGTCATCGACGACTTCGTCGCCGAGTACGGGCGCGGCAGAACCCCCAACCCCTGCGTGCGGTGCAATTCCAACACCAAGTTCCGCGATCTGTTCCGGCGCGGCCGGGTGCTGGGCTGCGACGGCGTGGCTTCGGGCCACTACGTCCGGCTCGATCGCTCCCGCGGCGAACCGCGCCTGTTGCGCGGGGCCGATCCCGCAAAGGACCAGTCCTATTTTCTGTGGGGACTTCCCGCCGACCTGCTCGGACGGCTTCACTTCCCCCTGGGCGAACTCACCAAGCCCGAAGTGCGGGAACGCGCCCGCGCACTGGGACTGGCCACCGCCGACAAGCCGGAGTCCCAGGAGATCTGCTTCGTACCCACCGGCAACTACCGCGACTTCCTGGAGAAGAAGCTCCTGCCCACCCACCCCGCCCTGCGGCCCGGAGCGATCATCGACCACCGGGGGTGCGTGCTTGGGCGTCACACCGGCTATTCCGGTTTCACCGTCGGGCAGCGCAAGGGCCTGGGAGGCGGCCTCCCGGAGCGCTACTACGTGCTGGAGATCCGGCCGGAGAGCCGGCAGGTCGTGGTGGGTCCCAGGCGTTTTCTGGATGTTCGCGGCGCCTGTGTCGGGGACGTGAACTGGCTTGCGTCGCCGCCGCCGGCGGACACGACGCTGCTGGCACAGGTTCGCTACCGGTCGCCGCCGCATCCGTGCCTGGTGGTGGCGAGCAACGGGACCTCCGTCGAACTGCGTTTCGAGCAGCCGGCGCGCGCCGTGACGCCCGGCCAGTCCAGCGTCTTCTTCGATGGAGACCGCGTGATCGGCGGCGGCAGGATCAGCCGGGTGACGGGGAGCGGCAACTGACGGGAAGGCTTCCGGGGCCCGGCAGCGGCCACCGACCCGCCACGGGTACGGCGCGGTCCGGACTCCCGTCCGGTTCGGTCCGCGGGCTGCTGCAACAGGCCCGGCCTCACCACTTGAGCCCGGCAGAGTCCGCGAAGTCGCGGATCTGCTGCTCCTGCTTCTCGGTGAGCGTGTCCGGGACCTTCAGCTTCACCTCGACGTACTGATCCCCCCGGGTTCCCTCGCGCTCGATTCCCTGCCCCTTGATCCTGAAGCGGGTTCCGGGCTGCGTGCCCGGCGGAATGCGCAGCACGACCTTCTTCCCCGAGATGGTGCCGACCCGGATCCGCGACCCCAGCGCCGCCTGCGCCAGGTTCAGCGGCACCGTGACGACGATGTCGTCGCCCTCGCGGGTGAAGAAACGGTGCGGCAGAACCTTGAAGGTGATGAGAAGGTCGCCGGGAGCGCCGCCCTTCCGGCCCCGCTCGCCCTGGCCGGTGAGGCGCATCTTGGCACCGGAGTTGACCCCGGGCGGCACCGAGACCTGGATCTTGCGGCTTTGGTGGACCTTGCCATCGGCGCCGCACGCTCCGCAGGGCTGATCGGCGGCTTCGCCGCGGCCCATGCAGGCGGGACACGGGCGATTGACCGCGAAACCGCCCTGGCCAAAGGAGACGCTCCCCGACCCCTTGCATTCCGCGCACTTCTTCCAGGCCGTGCCGGGCGCTCCGCCGGATCCGCCACAGGTTGCGCACTCCTCGCTGATCGGCACCGAGATGGTGATCTTGCCGCCCTTTGCGGCCATCATGAACGGAACCTCCGCGGTGTGCTCCACGTTGCTTCCCTTGGCGGGACCCGAGGGCCGCCGCGGCCGCGCCTTCTTCCCGCGGTCGAAGATCGAGGAGAAGATGTCGGAGAAGCTGCCGATGCCGCCGAGGTCCTCGAAAGAGAAGTTCGACGATGTCTGCGTCCCCGCCCGGGGGCCGGGCCGGGCGCCCCGGAAGCCGAGGGCCCCCAGCTTGCGCATCTGGTCGTACTTCTTCCGCTTTGCGGGGTCCGAGAGCACCCCGTTGGCCTCGCCGATGTCCTTGAAGCGCTCGGCCGCCCGGGGGTTCCCCGGATTGGCGTCGGGGTGGTATTTCTTCGCCAGGCGGCGATATGCCTTCTTGATGGCGGCAGCGTCCGCCTTTTCGTCGACTCCCAGGATCGCGTAATAGTCCTTGTCGGTCTTCATGGACCGCGCTAGTCGGCCTTGAACACGCTCACCCGGGCCGGGCGGATGAGGATCCCCTTCAAGGTGTATCCCCGCTGAAAGACGCTCGCGACGGTGTCATCGTCGTCCTCGGACTCGGCCGACACCCGCATCATAGCCTCCATGGTGTTGGGATCGAAGCCTTCGCCTTCGGGGTCGACCACCTCCACACCGGCTTCCTCGAGCGCGCGGAAGAACTTCCTCTCCACAAGGTCGACGCCCTCCACGATCGCATCTACGGATGCGGTGCTCTCCGGTTCCAGGGCCGTGACCCTGCGGAGGTCGTCGAGCGGCTCCAGAAAACGCGCGACCAGGTCCGCCTGGGCCCGGTTCCACCTCTGCCGCAGCCTGTCCTCGGTGCGCTTCCTGAAGTTGTCGAAGTCGGCTGCCAACCGGAGGTGCTGGTCCCTGAGGCGGTCCCGCTCGGCTTCCAGTTCGGAGATGGGAGTCCGCCCATCGGCCGCGTCCGCGGGGACGCCCGCATCCCGGGCTTCGTCCTCCGCGCGCGACGCCTCCGCGCGCGAATCCCGTGTCGCCGCTTCCTGCGCAGGCGCCTCCTCGCCGGCCCGCGCCTCCGTGTCCCCGTCCGCTTCGGCCTCCGGGGCCTCGGCCCGTTCCTCGGACCCGGCCTCCCGGACCCTCTCCTGCATGCCTTCGTTGTCCGGCACGTTCATCTCCCCGATCGCTGCTCGGCAGTGTGTTTCTCCGTGTTCACAAGCTGATCAATCCCCGGCCGCGGGTCCATACGTGGCGCGGCCGGCCGCCTCGGCGGCCATCTCCAGCACCGCGGCCACGCTCGCGTCGCGAACCGTTGCGCGGTCACCGGCGAAGCGCTTGACCCTGGCCTGGGCCGTCCCGCCCGGGAGCGCAACCGCGAGCCATACGGTTCCGACAGGTTTGCCGGGCGCTCCCCCCTCCGGCCCCGCGATCCCCGTGACCGCCATCGCCACATCGGCCCGGAAGCGGCGGCGCGCGCCCGCCGCCATCTCCAGCGCGACTTCGCGCGAGACCGCCCCGTGGGCCTCCAGGCTCTCCGGATCCACGCCCAGGTGCTTCACCTTGACGTCGTTCGCGTAGGCGACCACCCCGCCCGCGTAGTGCGCCGATGCACCGGGGAGGTCGGTGATGATCTTGGCCAGCAGACCCCCCGTGCAGCTCTCGGCGGTCGCGACGCGCAGCCCCAGCCGGATGGCAATATCGGCCAGCCGGCGCGCACCGGCGGTCAGCTCCTGCTGGCCAGGGACCGGTGCCGCCACAGGTAGTCGGCCATCGAAAAGAGGCTCAGAAGAACGGACAGGCCCAGAGTGACCCCGATCAGGGCACCGTGCAGCCCGAGCCACAGCTCCCACGGCCCGCCGCTCCACCCGGAGTCGGCGGCGGTGGCCGCCAGCGGATACCAGAGCAGCGCGGCGCCCGTGAACACGCTCAGCGCCAACGTCTTGAGCTTCCCGGACTTCCCGGCCGCGATCACGATCCCGCGCCGCACCGCGTACCCCCGGAGCGAAGTCACGAGCGCTTCCCGGCCGAAGATCAACAGCACTACCCAGAGAGGCATCGCGCCCCACCACGGCAGGGCGCCGAGATCGTCCGTCCGGTGGCTGATCATGTACAGGGGCACGAAGGTGCACACCAGCAGGAGCTTGTCCGCGAGCGGGTCGAGGAGCTTGCCCGTGTCCGTCACCCAGCCGTACCGGCGCGCGAGCTGGCCGTCCCAGATGTCGGTGAGGGCCGCGAGCAGAAACACGAGGAAAGCCGCGTAGCGGTTGCCGACGCCATCCGACAGCGCCAGGAAGGGGATCACCGGACACATGGCGATCCGCGCGGCCGTGATCGCGTTGGGGATGTTCAATCGGCTTCCGCCTTCCGCAGCAGCTCGTCCTCCATGCGGGTCAGGATCGCGGCGCCGCGCTTGCGCAGGACGCGCTTGGGCTCCCAGGCGCAGAAGTCGCGGAGCACCGACACCGAGCCCACGCTCGCCGGCTCGCCCGCCATGTGCCCCAGGGCGGCAAGGCGCCGGAAGGCGTTGCCGCTGAAAAGCTCCCGCCGATTGCTCTCGACCTGGCTGCGGATGACGAGCGCCGCCACCGCCGCCACCGCGCCCGCGCCCAGAAGAAACATCCCGATCCTGCGGACCCGGCTCATCGCCTACATCTCCCGCCGGCCATCCAGCGCCTCGGCGATGGTGGTGCCGTCGATGTACTCGAGATCGCTGCCGACCGGAATGCCGCGCGCCAATCGCGTGACCCGGACCGGATACGCGCGCAGCACCCCCTCCAGGTACACGGCCGTGGCCTCGCCCTCGACACTCGCGTTCGTCGCCAGGATGACCTCCTTGACACGTCCGCCGGCAGTGTCGAGGCGCTGTACGAGGGCGTCGATGGCAAGTTCGTCCGGGCCGATTCCGTCCAGGGGGGACAAGCGGCCGCCGAGCACGTGAAACAGCCCGCGGTACCTCCCGGCGCGCTCGATCGCCCCGACCTCGTACGCCTCCTCGACCACGCAGATCACCTCCCGGTCCCTCGACGGGTCGCCGCAGACCGGGCACAGCTCCGCATCGCAATAGTTGCCGCACGCCGGGCAGGGATGGACCCGGTCGGCCACCAGTTCCAGGGCGCTCGCGAGCCGGCGCAGGTTGTCCCTGGGTCCCTTGACGAGGTGGTAGGCCAGTCGCAACGAGGTCTTGGCGCCGACTCCCGGCAGCTTCCCCAGCTCACGGGTGAGGTTCTCGATCGGCGACACGGTGAACTGCTACTAGAAGAGTCCGGGCAACTGCATCGGGAGACCTCCGGCCCCGCCCATGCGCTCCTCGGCGAAGGTCTGGGCCCGGTTCTGCGCCTCCGCCACGGCGGCGACGACCAGATCCTCGAGCATTTCGGGATCTTCCGGATCGATCACCTCCGGGTCGATGGAAAGGCTCTTGAGGTCTCCCTTCCCCGTAACCCGGGCGGTGACCATGCCGCCACCGGCGGACGCTTCGAGTTCCTCTGCGTTGAGGCGATCGTGAAGCTCCTGCACCCTGGCCTGGAGCTGCTCGCCCATCTTCATGAGTTGTTGGATATTCTTCATTCTCTTCTCCGAGCGCTAGCGCTCCCTGGATCGGATTTCAGTCCACCAGATCGAGTTCCAGTTCATCGACCGCGCGTTCCAGATGCGGGGCCCGCTTCACAAGTTCCCGCAGCCGCGTCTGCCTGACCGAGTCTTCCGTGACCCGGCCCCCGTCCGCACCGTCCTCGTCGGTGCCGCCGACAATGGAAATCTCGGCAGAATCGCGCCCCGCATGAAGGGCCAGACCCTCCTCCAGGGCACGCAGCACCGGCTTCTGGCGCAACCGGGCTTCGCCGGGGCCCGCCGGGAGCTCCAGCACCAGGACTCCGTCGCTCGCGCGGGCCGTGGCGGCGCGCAGGAAGGGGGATACTCCGCGCGGGAGGGTCTTCATGCGTTCCCGGTCGTCGAGCAGTGCCTGCCAGGCGGCCGCGAGGTCGATGGCGGCCGGGGGTGCCGGCTCAGGTGCGGCCGAAGGCGATGGAGGAGGGGCGGCCGGAGGCGCCGGCTCGCGGGCCGGTACGCCGCCGAGCGAGCGGATGATGTCCTCCAGTTCGACCGTACGGTCCAGATAGCTCATCCGCAGCAGGAGCATCTCGACCATGACGCGGGGCCTGCCGGTGCGCCGCAGGCTGCCGTCCGCCTCCAGCCCCGAGGCCAGGGCCAGCATCCGCACCAGGTCCCCGGGAGCGAAGCTCGCGGCCCGTTGCCCGTACGCATCCCGGTGTTCGCCCGCCATCATCACGGGTGCCGCGCCCCCGTCGAGCGTGATCCGGAGCAGGAGGCGCAACCTCTCGGTAAGGCCGTGGTAGAACTCCACGAGGTCGTGCCCCTCGTCGAGCAGCTCCTCGACGAAGTCGAAGACGGCCCCGTGACGCCGCTCCAGGATCACGTCGAGGATCTGCAGGTAGCGCTCCTCGGCCACCACGCCCAGGACGCGCACCACCGCTTCGACCTTCACCTCCTCGTCCGACAGCGCCAGCACCTGGTCGAGCAGCGACAGTCCGTCGCGCATCCCCCCGTTCGCCTTGCGGGCGATGGCGCGCAGCGCCTCCGGGTCGAATCCGATCCCCTCCGCCTCCAGCACTTCGCCGAGGCGCTTCATGATGTCGTCCGTCCCGATCCGGCGGAAGTCGAAGCGCTGGCAGCGCGACAGGATCGGCGAGGCGCTCTGCTGGATGCGCCGCGCCTCCGTGGTGGCGAAGCAGAAGATCACCCGGGGAGGCGGTTCCTCCAGGATCTTGAGCAGCGCGTTCCACGCCTCGCGGGTCAGCATGTGGGCCTCGTCGAGGATGTAGACCTTGTAGCGGTCCTCCTCCGACGGCGCCAGCATCGCGCGGGCCCTGAGTTCGCGGGCGTCCTCCACTCCGCGGTTCGAGGCGGCGTCGATCTCGACGACATCCAGCGAGGTGTGGCCCCCCCAGATGTGGTTGCAGTTTTCGCAGGTCCCGCACGGCTCCCCTTCCGCAGTCCGCCCGGCGCAGTTGAGCGACATCGCCAGGATCCGGGCCAGGGTCGTCTTGCCGACCCCCCGGGGGCCGCACAGCAGGTATGCGTGTCCCACGCGTCCCCCGGCGACCGCTCGCCTCAGCGTCTCGGAGACGTGTTCCTGGGTTGCCACCTCGCCGAACCGGCGGGGTCGGTACTTCCGGGCCAGGGCGAGGTAGGACAAGTTGCGATTCGTAGGTGTTCCGGGATGACCGTGCCCCGCGGCCGGTCAACAGACCCCCCATGGGACCACCGCGAGGGGAAGGCGCCGGGCTACGGGGCCCGCGAGGTGCCCCAGGCGCTCCGCGGCGGCGTTTGCCGCACTTACCGCTGCTACCTTCACGGTCCTGACGGGGTTCATGAGCGCCCGCCCCACGGACCTGGGGCACGGCCAAAGCTACCCGCTCGGGGTAGGCAGCGTCAACGGAGGCGAACGAGGCGTGGGAAGTACGTCCGGGCCATGGCAACGGTTCTCCGCGCGCCCGGTCTCAGCCTCCCGGCCGCCAGGCGTCAGGGACGTGCTCGATCACGGCCTCCGCCCCGCGCAGGTCCACCCCGATGGCGTCGAAGCGGTAGACGCTGCCGCCCCTTCCGTTCTCGTGGATCCAGCGCCGGGCGGCGGTCACGACCGCGCGCCGCTTCAGCGCGCCGATCGGCTCCAGGAGCGTCCCTCCGGTCCGCGTGGTGCGGGTCTTGACCTCCACGAAGGCCACGACCCCGCTCCGCGCCGCTATGAGATCGATCTCCTTCGGCCCGGCCCGGTAGTTGCGCCCGAGCACCACCCACCCCCGCTCGGCGAGGTACGCCTCCGCGATCGCCTCGCCCCTCCGGCCCAGTTCCACTTTGCCCTCTTGCATGCGCAAAGGTGGGGGCAGGCACGGGGCGCCGGAATGGCGGGATGGGACCTTGCGGCCCGTGGACAGAATCCCCCCGGCATTGGAGTGGCGATGCATCCGCGCTGGACGCGTCGCTTCACCTGTTCACGATGTAAAGACAACATTACATCATGTCATGTCCACTATACATCTTGCTACTCCAAGGTTCCGCTCTGCGTTGCTCCTCGGCCGAATAGCTCTGCTATTCCCCTCTCGTCGCGCCTTGCCAGCCCGGCGCCTCGCCGCTCTCGGTGCTCGCGGGGCTTTGTCCACGGACTGCTTGCGGCGGCATCCCCCACCCGCGACGGGTGTTCCACGGATGTTCCACGCTACCCGCGCGGCTAAGCGAGCTTGGCCAGCGACCTCCCGATTGCGCGCGCGATCGGGCCGCACTGCGCCACCATCTCGGCGAACTGGTTCGGGTACAGGCTCTGGGCGCCGTCGGAGAGCGCCTCGGGCGGATCGGGATGCACTTCCACAATCAGCCCGTCGGCTCCGGCCGCCACGGCCGCCCTTGCCATGGGGATCACCTTGTCGCGCACGCCGGTGCCGTGGCTGGGATCGGCGATGATGGGCAGGTGGGTGAGCGACTTGGCCAGGGGGACGGCCGTGAGGTCGAGCAGATTGCGGGTATGCTGGTCGAAGCTGCGCACGCCGCGCTCGCAGAGGATGACGTCCGGGTTGCCCGCGCTGAGCAGATACTCCGCCGCCAGCAGCATTTCGGTGATCGTGGCGGCCATCCCCCGCTTGAGCAGGACCGGCTTGCCGCAGCGGCCGGCGCGCTTGAGCAGCGGGTAGTTCTGCATGTTGCGCGCGCCGATCTGAAGCACGTCCGCGTACTCCGCGACGAGCGGCACGCCTTCCGGGTCCACCGCCTCCGTCACGACCGCCAGTCCGGTCCGCTCGCGGGCCTCGGCGAGGAGTTCGAGTCCCTTCGGCCCCAGCCCCTGGAACGAATAGGGCGACGTGCGTGGCTTGAATGCGCCGCCGCGCAGCGCGCACGCGCCCGACTCCCGCAACTGCGCGGCGATGTCCAGGATCTGTTCACGGCTCTCGACGGCGCACGGGCCCGCGACGATCACGACTTCGTCCCGCCCGAACGCGACCCCGTTGCCCAACTCGACCACGGTGTTCTCGTCGCGCCATTCCCTCGACACCTGCTTGTAGGGCTTGCTGACCGGAATCAGCTCGCGAACCCCGGGAAGTCCGGTGAGGCGGGCCGCATCCACCCGTCCGTCGTTCCCCACCAGTCCGATCGCCGTTCGCTGGCGCCCGGGCATGGGCTTGGCGCCGTAGCCCATGTCGGAAATGGTGTCGACGACTCGCTGTATCTCTTCGGGCGTTGCCCGGTGGTCCATCACGATGAGCACGGTTCTGCTTCTCCGATGGTGAATTGTTGCCCGTCCCGGGCGCAGGTCACGCGGCCCGCGTAGCCGGCCGCGCGCACGAGGCCCGGCACCGTGGCGGCATCAAGAGGGGGGTACATATGCGTGAGCACAAGGTTGGCGGGATTCGCGGCGCGCGCCAACTCCGCCACCGAGGCCGGCGAAAGGTGGTTGGTGGCAGAGGCCGGATCGGCGAGCGCGCACTCGCTGACCAGGAGCACGCAGCCGCGCAGGAAGCGCCCCAGCGCCAACTCGGGACCGGTGTCGCCGGTGTAGCCCGCCGCGCGGCCCTCCAGTTCGGCGCGCACGGCGACGGAATGGCCGGTGTGCCGGGAAGGCGCGAAGCGCAGGGTGACGGCGGCGTCCTCCCAGATGCCGTCCCGGGCGACTTCGGTGTAGACCACGTCGAAGCCGGGGTGCGTGATGAACTCCCCGTGCGCGGCGCGGAGCGCCTCGACGCGCCGGTGCAGTCCGGGTGGGCCGATGACGTGCAGGGGGCGGGTTCGCGCCGACGGGGATGCCCACTTGAGGGCGAAGAGGAGGTGGGGCAGGTCCGCGAAGTGGTCGGTGTGGAAGTGCGTGAGGACGAGGTGGCTCACCCTCCACCAGGGCTTGCCGTGGCGGGCGAGGCCGTGCACCGCGCCGGGCCCGGCGTCCAGCAGCAGCAGCGTGCCGTCCGCTTCGATGAGGTGGCAGGGCGAGGATCGCTCCCCGGACGGGACGAGCGTCCCGGATCCGATGACGGTGAGTGTTGGCGGCACGGGCGTCAGGCCGCCGGATCCCTCACCGGGGGCGCCTCCAGGCGAACGCCGACGACCGACGACACGCCCGGCTCCTCCATCGTGACGCCGTAGATCCAATCCGCGGCCTCGATGGTGCGCGGGTTGTGCGTGATCACCACGAACTGGGTTCGCGCCTTGAAGCCCTGCAGCAGCCGGATGAAGCGGGTGATGTTGGAGTCGTCCAGGGGAGCGTCCACCTCGTCGAGTACGCAGAACGGGCTCGGTTTGACCAGATAGATGCCGAAGAGCAGTGACAGAGCCGTAAGCGCGCGCTCGCCGCCGGAGAGCTGGTCGATGCGCTGCGTCCGCTTGCCCTCCGGAGAGGCGTGGATTTCGATCGGCGATTCCAGGGGATTGTCGGGCTCGGAAAGCCGCAGCTGGGCTTCGCCGCCACTGAACAGATGACGGAAGGTATCCAGGAAGTTCTCCGTGATCGCCTCGAAACTCTCCATGAAGCGCTCGGTTGCGGTGGTGTTGATCCGCCGGATCGCCGCGCGCAGGTCGTCCCGGGCGGAGACAAGATCCTCCCGCTGGGACACCATGAACTCCAGGCGGGCGCTCTCCTCGGCGTGCTCCTCGAAGGCGAGCATGTTGACGGGCCCGATTCGCGACAGCGCCGCAACGATCCGGTCCAGCTCCTCGCGAAGCTCGTCCTGGGCCCCTTCCAGGTCTTCCGCCGCCGCCAGAAGCTCTGCGGCGGGCCGGTTCCATTCGGCTTCGAGGCGCTCGGTGATGCGCGCGACCTGGTTCCGGATTTCCTGCGCCTCCATCTCGAGCCCGTGCCTGCGCCCGACCGCTTCGCGCTCGTCCGCGCGGATCTCCCGCACCCCCCGCTCCGCCCCCCGCGCGGCTTCCGACGCCGCGCCCACGGCACGGTCCTGCTCGGCGGCCACCCGGCGCAGCTCGTCGCGCTGCGCGAACAACCCTTCCAGCGCGGCCTGCCCCTCGCCGCGCGCGGTGCGCACCCGCGCCAGGTTCGCGTCCAGCTCGCGGTCCTCCTCCTCGAGCTCGGCCAGTCGCGCGGTGGCGCGCTCCGCGCTCCCGCCCGTGTCCGCCATCCGTCCCGCGAGGCGCTGCAGTTCGCTCTCCAGCCGCGCGGCCCTGATCGATGCTTCGGCCTCCGCCTCGCGCGCCTCCTCCCACTCGCCCTCGACCGCCGCCAGCGCCGCCCGCTCGGCCTCCAGCCGTGCTCCGTGCGCACCCTCCTGCCTGCGCAGTTCCGCGCCCTCGGACTCGGCCGCACGTGTCCGCTCGAGCGCCCTGTCGCGGGCGGTGCGCGTGCCCTCGACCTGGCGCGCGATCTCGCCCTGGCGGCGGCGCAACCGTTCGCGCCGGTCGGTCTGGGCCACGGCGTTGGCCTCGGCCGCGCGCGCCTCGTCCCGCGTGGTGAGCACGCGTTCCGACGCCTCGTCCACCTCGGCCTCGCGGGCCCGGTGCTCCTCTTCCAGTGCAAGCGCTCGGTCGCGCGCCTCTTCGAGTTCGGCGGCGGCTTCCCGGATCCGTGCGGCGAGCGCGTCCAGGCGCTCCCGGCGCTCCAGCCGGCCCTCCGCGCCCTCCGCGGGGAAGAGGTGCACGGCGCCCCGGGCATCCGTCCAGGTGCCGGGTGCTGGTGCCGTGGCGCCATCCCCAGCGCCAGCGCCGCCCTTCGGGCCCCCCGCGGAGC
>VXLT01000188.1 GCA_009841475.1 Gemmatimonadota bacterium | reverse complement strand
CCCCCCCACCCACCTCCAGATACAGGTCCTGGACGACTCCACCGACGAAACGACCCTCCTCGCGCGCCGGCGAGCCCGGGTGTGGCGCCGCACCGGTATCGACATCACCGTGCACCACCGCCGGCGCCGGACCGGCTACAAGGCGGGCGCCCTCGCCGAGGGCCTCGAATCGGCGACCGGCGAGTACATCCTCATCCTCGACGCCGACTTCGTGCCCCGCCCCGGCCTCCTCGAGGCGCTGCTGCCCTCGATGGCCGACCCGGGGGTGGGGATGGTGCAGGCCCGCTGGGACCACCTGAACGAGCAGGACTCCTGGCTGACCCGCGCCCAGGCGCTTCTCCTCGACGGGCACTTCTTCCTGGAGCAGCGCGGGCGCTACCGCGGCGGACGCTTCTTCAACTTCAACGGGACCGCCGGGCTGTGGCGCCGCCGGGCCCTGGCCGACGCCGGGGGATGGCAGTCGGACACCCTCACCGAAGACCTCGACATCAGCTACCGCGCCCAGATGGCAGGGTGGCGCTTCGTGCTCCGGGACGATGTCGGCGTGCCCGCGGAGCTCCCCTCCACCGCGGCCTCGCTCCTGGTCCAGCAGCGGCGGTGGGCGCAGGGCGGCGTGCAAACCGCGCGCAAGCTGCTCGCGCGGGTGCTGCGCGGTCCCTGGCGCCCGGCCGTCAAGTTCGAGGCCTTCGTCCACCTCTGCGGCCACCTCGCCCACCCCCTCACCTTCGCCCTTGCGCTCCTCGTCGTGCCGGCGGCGCTTGCCCGGCGCACACTCGGGATCGACCGGCTGTGGTGGCTGGACCTCGCACTCTTCCTGGCGGCGACCGCGCCCTTCATCGTCTTCTACTGGACCGCGGCGCGCAGACGAGGGCGCGGACGGGGCACCGCGGCGAGGGGCGTGGCGGGGACGCTGGCGCTGGCGGCAGGGTTGTCGGTGCTGCTCAGCGGTGTGGTGCTGCGGGGACTGGGACGGGCACGTGATCCGTTCCACCGGACGCCGAAGACTGGAAGTGCCGCGCGGTCGAGCTACGAGACGCATGGAGGGGACTTCCCCGGGCGGCGGCTGGTGGTCTGCGCGGGCGCGCTAATGGTCGCGGCGGGCGTGGTTGCCATTGCCGCGGGGCATTGGGGGTCACTGCCCTTCGTCGCGCTCTTCGCGGGGGGGTATCTGGCGGTCGGGTTGCGGGCGGGAATTCGCCGGACGCCGGCGCTCCGGATCCCCGCGAGTGCCCTGCCGCGGCAGTCGGCGAAAGCACCCCCACAGGAGCATCAGCCACACGGGCAACCAGATCGCGGTGCGGTTCCAGAACGGCTGCGGCCAGACTCCAGTGGCCTCGTAGGAAGCGAGACCCCAGTAGCCGAGGAAGACGAGGCCGCCTAGCAGGAGGAACGGGTGGCTGCCTCGGAGTGCCGCCATCGGAAGGACCCAGAGGACGTACCACGGATGGACCGTGGGCGACAGGAGCAATCCCGCACCGAGGATCCACAGCAACGCCCGCTCAACCGAATAGCGACGCCAGGTGACCCACGCGACCACCGCGAGCACGAGGGCGGTGGCGGCGACGCGGGCCTGGACCGGATCTCCCGCGACCGCCGCGATCACCGCGAAAGCGCCCTCGTTGGCGGACCAGTGGCGGGCGTAGGTGCGCAGGCCTTCGGTGAGCGCGGCGAAGCCGACGGGTTCGAGGAAGCCGACTCCGCCGAAGGGACCGATGGCCGCGAAGGGGAGGTAGAAGACGGCGCAGACGGCGGTGAAGGCGAGCAGGTTGGCCGGGCCTTGGCGGCGGACCAGGGCGGGAAGGGCCGCCGCAGGGGCGAACTTGACGAGGGTGGTGGCGGCGAGGAGGGTGCCGGGCAGCCAGCTGCGGCGGACCTTCTTTTGGTCACGCCCACCCTCGCGGCGCTGCACCGCCAGGATCAGCGCCGCCATCAGGAAGAGGCCGACCGAGTCGAAGTGAGCGCTCCACGCCGTCTCGACGATCAGCAGCGGGGACCAGAGATACCAGATGAGCACGGGGGCGGGATTGCGGCCCGTGCGGCGCGCGATCCGGTGCAGGAGAACGCCGCAGCCAAGGTCGAAGCAGAGCCAGACGAGCTTGGCTGCGATGATGGGGCCGCCCGCCCCGCCGGCCACCGTGCCCGCCCCACCGCTTCCAGGGGCCATTCCGCCCAGGAGCGCCACCGCGCCGAACAGCAGCTGGCTGAGCGGCGGGTAGATGGTCGGGACCTCGGGGTGGTTGATCTTCCCGTGCCAGGGGGTGCGCAGCGGGGCGAGGGCTTCGTCGCCGGGGGGATGGGCGTACGGGTTGACGCCCTGCGTGAGGAGGTGGCCGTCCCACAGGTAGCGGTAGATGTCGTCCGAGAGCTCGGGCGCTAGCGGAAGGAGCGCCAGCCGGGCGAGGATGGCGATGGCCCAGATGAGGGCGAGGGTGGTGACGGCGCCGGCGGGGGTGCCAGCCGGGCGATTGTCTGACGAGTTTGCGGTCACGCCTGCCGTGCGACGGTGCGCCGCGCGCGTGGCGGTGAGGCCCGCGGCGCCGTAGGCGAGGAAGGCCGCCGCCGGAAGGAGGAGGCGTGGGAGGGGGAGGGGGATGCCGTCCAGCCAGCCGAAGGCGGCGAGGGCCGCGATGAGGAGGAGGCCGAGAAGGGGGAGGGCCCCCGCTGGCGAATGCGACCGTGGACCGCTCACGCTATATACGTTACTATATATTCGCAACGCGGAAATATATTATGCAATATATTGGCTTTTTGAAAATATAGCATTCTGTATTGTTTTCCAGGCGAATCGTGGTTGCCTGGTCCTCAGTATAGGCCGACGCCGCGCGGGGGCCAATCGGTCGGAGCGCGTGTCGGAACGCGTGTGCCTTAGCTTGGAGCATGATTCGACGAACCGCGGAGCGGACCACGGCCGGCGCGCGACTGCTTCGCCGGACCGCCGTCCTGATCCCCGCCCTCAACGAGGAGGAGGCGCTGCCCGCAGTCCTCGCGGCGCTCCCCATGGACCGCCTTCACACCGTGATCGTTGCGGACAACGGGTCCACCGACCGCACGGCTTCCATTGCGAGCACGGCCGGCGCGACCGTCGTGCGGGAGCCCCGGCGCGGCTACGGCGCAGCCTGCCTGGCGGGGATCGCGCACCTGGCCGCCCTCCCCACACCACCCCACGCGGTCGCGTTCCTGGACGCCGACCACCCCGAGTACGCGGCCTCGCTTGTCCTCCTGCTCGACCCCCTCGCCCGGGGCGCCGACCTCGCCCTCGGGGTACGCATCCACCCGGGCGGCCCGCGCGGCAACCTGCGCACGCACGCGCGGTGGGGGAACCGGGTCGTCCTCACCGCCACCCGGCTGCTCTTCGGCCACCACTTCCAGGACCTGCCGCCCTTCCGCGCGATCCGCTTCACCGCCCTGCAGCGCCTCGCGATGGACGACCGCGACTGGGGCTGGACGCTCCAGATGCAGCTCCGGGCGGTTCGCCACCGCCTCGATATCGTGGAGGTGCATGCCCCTCACGAGCCGCGCTCCCGGGGCCGTTCCAAGATCTCGGGCCGCCTGGGCATGTCGGTCCGCGTCGGCGCGAAGATGTTCTTCACGCTCGCCCGGGAGCGGGTGCGGGCGGAGTCAGCCGAACGCGGACCCTGATCCGGCGGCCCATGGACAACCACCGCGGCATGCGAGTGACGAAGCATCCGCGTTGAACCGCTTCGCCCGCTATAGATTCCATCCAGTCGGCCCGTCATCGAGACACCGCACCCACAACATCGTCATGGACACACCGGACACGAACCGGCAGCAGCCGGTCTTCCTGACCGCCTGGTGGAGAAACCTCGTCATGCTCAACTACGAGGTCGATCCGGACACGGTCACGCCCTTCCTCCCGCGGGGGATCGAACTCGACGTGTGGCGGGGCCGGACACTCGTCAGCATCGTCGCCTTCGAATTCGCCGACGTGCGGGTCCTGAACCTGCCCGTCCCCTTTCACCGGCACTTCGAGGAAATCAACCTGCGCTTCTACGTCCGGCGCAGGACCGCTGACGGCTCACGCAGAGGCGTAGTCTTCATCAGGGAGCTGGTGCGCCTGCCAATCGTTTCCTTCCTGGCCCGGCGCCTCTACGGAGAACCCTACAGGACCCTGCCCATGGAGCGCCGTTTCCGACACCATCCCGTCCCGCCCGCTCCTCCCGGCGGAACACCACGCGAACGCCCGGCCACCTTTCGCTATTCCTGGCGGCATGACAGGAAGTGGCACCACGTGGAAGCGACGGCCGACACCACGCTGGACCCCCGGCAGCCTGAACCGGGGAGCGAAGAGGAGTTCATCACCGACCACACCTACGGCTACGGAACGCGGCACGGCCAGACCATCGAATACGTCGTCGAACACCCGCCCTGGCGCTACTGGAACCCGGCGAAGGCAGGTCTCGAATGCGACGCCTCCACCCTGCGGAACCTCTACGGAGAATCCTTCGCGCCGTTCCTGCGGGTGCCCCGCTCGGCTTTTCTCGTCGAAGGCTCCCCTGTCATCGTACGGCGGCCGAGAGCGATCCGGGCTTGAGCGTTCGTCCGAGGCCTTCGCCGACGCGGCGGCCCCTACTCCACAGCCAGCGGAATGATCCGCGCCCCCCGGTCCTCCATTTCCGCCGCCATCGCCGGGTGGCAGGTGAAGATGAAGACCTGCCGCTCCTCGGCGACGCGCTCCAGGATTCCGAAGGCTCGGTCGCGGCGCCAGGCGTCCCAGTTCACCAGCGTCTCGTCCATGAAGAGGGGGAGGCGCTCGCGGTCGGCGTCCAGGTGGCTGATGATCGCGAGCCGTAGCGCCAGGTAGACCTGCTCCTTCGTGCCCTGGGAGAGCGCTTCGCCGACCTTGCGGGTGGTGGAGCCGCCGGGCTCGCGCAGGTAGAAGGACTCGTCGCCGGGGTCGCCCAGCTCGATCCGGTCGTACCGGCCCCGGGTGACCTGGCCGAGGTAGCGGCCGGCGCGCTTGAGCAGCTCGGGCTGGTTCTCATCGCGGAAGCGCCGGTCGGCCTCCCGCACCAGGCGGGCCAGCAGGAAAGCGCGGTCCCGCCCCTCCTTCGCCTCGCGCACCTGTTCCTTCAAGACCTCGATGCGGCCCTCGATCGTGTCGGCGGTCTCGCCGTCCCCGAGGTGCTCGATCTCGGTCCCCAGGCGGGCGATCGTAGCCCGCAGCTCCTCCGCATGGCTGGTAAGGCGCTCGCGCAGGGCATACAACTCTTCGAGCGTTTCGCGCAGCGCCTCCCAGCTCTCGCCATCGGCGTCGGCGGCCGCGATCTCGGCCACGAACCCGTCCAGCCCCGGATGCGTTCGCTCCAGCTCCTGGCGCAGCTCCCGCGCGCGGCGCCAGCTCTGCAGCCTCTCTGCCGCGACCGCCCCGCCGCGGTCGGGATCGCCGTCGGCGAAACCGGCGAGCCGTGCCTCCAGATCGTGCAGCTCCCGCGTTGCGGCCGTCCGCTCGGCCTCGGCTTCCTCCCTCTCGGCCCCGATCCGTTCCAGCTGCTGCTCCGCGGCCCCTGCGCCTTCCCGCGCCTTCAGCGCCGCATCGAGCAGCGAGTTCAGCACGCGGGCGGCGACGGGAGTCTCCCCGCCGGAGTGGTACGACAGCGCGTCCCGCACTCCGGCGATCCGCTCCGCCGCCCGCTGGATCTTCTCACGGCGACGTTCCACTTCACCCCTGCGCTCATGCAGCCGCTCCGCGAGCTCCGCCAGCTTTTCGATCCCGGTGGGCAGGTCCAGCCCGGGAGTCTCCAGCAGCGACTCCCGCAGGGGGAGCCCGGCGACCATTGTACGCACGGTGTCCCTCGCGTCCTCCTCCTTGCCCTTCAGCAGCGCGACCCTCTCCGCGCGGCGCCCCGCGGCCTCCTCCACCGCCATGCGATACCGCTTGTAGCGCAGCGCTCTCGCGGCCCTCACTCCCAGCGTCACCAATCCGCCGCCCCCCACGAAGATCGAGACGCTGAGCGCAAACGTCGCGGTGATGCGCGTTCCCCCGAGCGTCTCGAACACCAGGTCCGGGTAGATGAACCGCCACCCGGCCAGCGCCAGACCCCCGGCCAGAAGCACCAATCCGGTGGCGATGGACGCCCATCCGGGTTTGGGCATTTCGGGCGGCTCGCTGCCGCCTCCCTTGCCGGCCTGCTGCGCCATCAGCCTTTCGCGGGATTCCTGAGCGACGACCACCTGTTCCCGCAACTCCGCGGTGTCGATGCCCGCGTAGTCATCCCGCGGGACCTCGGCCCAGGCCACGGTGAACACCGATGCTCCCTGCTCCAGACAACGCGCCTCCAGCGCACGGACCTCTGCCTCAGCCCGCTCGACATCCCGCTTCATGTCCGGCATCGCGGTCATGTGGGCCGCGGCTGCGCGAACATCCTCCTCGATCGCAGCCACCTTCTCGTAACCGTCCCGGTAATCCTGCACGCTCTCGTTGCAGAGCGCCGCCTCGCGATCGAGCTGCTCGATCCGCACCCCCGCCTCGCGGCGGCGGTCCCGCAACGCCTCCAGATGCCCCACCGGTTCCGCCGGCAGTCCTCGCAGCGCCTCTGGAAGTTCGCCGCTGCCCCCGGGTGGCCCGCCGAGCCGCCGCCCCCCGCTTCCTTCCGGCGGCCCGTCCGGCCCCGCTTCGTTGCCCGCCGCCGCCCGCCGGAGTTCCTCGATCCGCGTCAGCGCGCGCCGAACCGGCAACAGGCGGGTCTGGCGGTCTTCGAGAAGCGCACGGCGTTCCCGGCCGCGCTCCGCTTCCTCGCGCAGCGCCGCCAGCGCTCGCTCTGCCTCCACCCTCTCGCCCGCCTTGGCGCGCAGCATGCGGTCCAGCTCCAGCGCATCCCGCCGCTGCTCGTTCAGGTCCGCGATTTCGCTCCGCAGCACCCGCACCCGGGGACGGCCGCGGTTGTCGGGACGCCAGAGCCGATTGGCCTCGGCCTCGAACTCGGCCGCGACCGATCGGGCGGGACGCACGTCCTTCACGCCCATCGCACCGACCAGCCGGTCCTGCACCAGCGCCCAGCTCTCCCCCTCGATCCCGGCAAGCTCGGCCAGGGTCAGCGCGTAGACCTGCCGGAAGACGGCCCGTGTCACATGTCCTACCGCGGGCAGCCTGCGGTTGGCGAGGTTCCGGCCCCCCTCATCCGTGGAAAGCCGTCCCGAGGCCGCCGACGTGAGTCTGCGATGCACCTCCTGTACGCCGTCGGCATCCAGGAGTATGCGGCCGCGCCCCTCCGGCGAGCCGCCGGACCAGGGCGTGTAGGGATGGCCCGCGCGGTTTGCCGGGTGAAACCCGAAGAGAAGCGTCGTCAGGAAGGAAAAGAAGGTGGACTTGCCGCTCTCGTTGGGACCCAGGACGACGACGATCGACGGAAGCGCCTCCTCCCCGGTCGAGAGGTCCGCGAGGCACCCGTACCGGTCGATGTGAACGGATTCGAACCTCATTCGGCGCGGGCCCCGCTCTCCAGCATCCGCTCCAGGATCTCCTCCCCACCGCCCGCGAGAAGGCGGCGCAGGTAGTCGCCCACCGTGGCGTCGCGCTCGGGGTCGTACCCGGCCAGATCGATCTCCGCCAAGCCGGATTCCTCTCGGCCCGCGGCCACGCCGCGGCAGAGCCGCAGCGTCTCGCCCAGCACGTCGCGGCGCTCGACGTGTTCATCCGGGCGCACCGGGGGGTGGACCCGCGCGCGCACCTCGGCACCGACAGTGCCCAGCCGCCCCGCCACCTCGTCCTCGATCGTCTCCAGCTCCCGGGGCTCGCGCAGCTGCCGCCAGATCGGCGACGGGCCCGCCAGCTCCACCGCGATCATCCACTCGGTGCCCTCGCTGCCCGGGTCGGCGGCGCGGGCTTCGTCCCACGCGCGCACCACCTCGGCGGCGACCTCGTCGAGCGTCGTCGCACCGGCCAGGGTGGACACGGCCAGCTTCTCCCACCGAACCGGCGCAAACTCGAGGAACTCGACGACCGGCCGCGCGGGGTCGCCCAGGTCGACGAGGAGGCCGCCCTTCGGGCCCGTTTCGCGGGGGCTCCGGCCCTGGAGGTTGCCGCAGTAGTGGACGGGGGGATCGCCGGAGAGTTCCTGGCGCAGGTGGACGTGTCCGAGCGCCCAGTAGTGGAAGCCGGCGCCGCGGAGGTGTTCCAGGGTCGAGGGGGCGTACGGGCGGTGGGCCTGCCGGGCGGCGGCGGTCGCGACCTGGGTGTGCAGGAGCGCCACCTGGGGAACGCGCGCGTCCGGGGTCGGCGTGAGGCGCCGGGAGAGGTCGCCGGTTTCGTGGGCGGTGGCGTGTCCCGCGCCGGTGACGTGGCCGGCCAGCTCCCCCGCGCGGCCGTGGACGGGGACGGTGAGGGGATCTCCCCGGGCGATGAGGGTGAAGCCGTCGGGCCAATCGAGGCCGGTTGCGCGATGACCGGTGCCGGGGTCGTGATTGCCCGTGGCGTAGACAACCTGGACGCCCGCGTCCGCAAGCCGGCCGAGCTGTCCCAGCAGGAACCGCTCGGTCTCGAAGGACAGGTAGGGGCCGTCGAAGAGGTCGCCGGCGATCAGCAGGGCGTCCGCCTTCTCGGCGAGAGCCGTTGAGACACATCGCTCCAGCGCTTCGAGGGACGCGTGGCGCAACCGGCTGCGCAGGGTGTCCGGGCGGCCTGCGAAGGCCGTGTCGAGGTGGACATCCGCGATGTGGATGAAGCGCAAGGGCGGCTCCCGCGTTCAGGTTGACCGGCCCCCGAAAGGTAACGTCTGGCGGCGCGCGGGGTGGTGGGGTAATCTTCTGTCATGACCCCCTCGCCGATCCGATCCGCGGCGCCTGGCGCCATCGGCGATTCCCGCCTCCACCGCTTGAGGCGGTGACCCCAACTGCGTGAGGCGATGACTCCAGCGAAAGGCATGGAGCAGTCCGGCGGCGAGACATCCGGCACCCCCGCGGCCCCCGGGGCGGACACCCCCGAGAAGGCAAGGGCAATTCGTGACGTGCTGGCCGTTCTCCGGGAAGAGTTGGACGGCGACCGCTACCGGCTGCTCGAGAAGTTTGTCCCCTTCTTTCTCGGCAAGGCCCCGGCCGACCTGCTTGAGGAGCGACGCACGGAACACCTGGCCAAGATGTGCCACAATTCGTTCCGGTTCCTGGACCGGAGCCGGCCCGACCGGGTTGACGTCGAGGTTCTGAACCCGAAGGAATCGGCGACCGGGTGGTACGCCCCCGTCACCATCGTCCGCACCAACATCTCGGAGCGGCCCTTCATCGTGGACTCGATCCGCGAATTCCTCCATTCGCAGGAGCGGAGGATCGCGCACCTGGTGTATCCGCTGATGACGGTGGAGCGGGACGCGGACGGCCGGATCACGGACCTGCTGCCTCCCGGCGAGCGCACCCGCACCGAGTCGATGGTCTACGCGGAGGTGACGCGCGTCGAGGATCCCGCGATGCTCGACTCGCTCCGCGAGGAGACGGCCCGACGGCTCGAAGACGTCGTCAAGGCGACCGACGACTTCGGCCTCATGGTGGACAAGATCGGGGACGTGGTCTCCGAGCTGAGTTTCCGCATGCGCGACTTGCGCGGGAAACGGGAAGAGTTCCGCGAAATCCAGGCGTTCCTGCGCTGGCTCAGGGACGGTGGTTTCGTCTTCCTCGGGTACCGGTCGTACAGCTTCGCGCCGGACGGAGCGGACGGGGAGCTGGCGGTTGTGGTCGAACCCGGGTCGGGTCTCGGCATCCTGCAGGACGACGAGGATTCGGCCTACGCGCGCCCTGTGCAGATGAGCGAACTCCCGCCGGAGATGCAGGAACGCGCGCTCGCCGGCCCGCTACTCATCATCAGCAAGACCAATGCCGAATCCACCGTCCACCGCCGCGCGCGGATGGATTACATCGGCATCAAGAAGCTGCGCTCGGACGGATCGGTGGCGGGAGAGCACCGCTTCCTGGGGCTCTTCACCTCGGCGGCCTACGCCGAACCCGCGCAGGACATTCCGATCCTGCGCCGGAAGCTGACCGCGGTTCTCGCGGCCTCGGGCCTCGCGGAGGGCTCGCACGACTACAAGGAGGTCATCACGATCTTCGGCTCGCTGCCGAAGGAAGAACTCTTCCTCGCTTCGGCAGACGAGATCCTGGAGGAAATCCGCACGATCCTGATCCGCTACAACACGGCTGAAGTCTTCGTCTCGGTGCGCCGCGACGCGCTGGGCCGGGGGGTATCGATCATGGTCGTCCTCCCGCGCAACCGGTTTTCGGGCAGCTTCCGCCGGGAATTCGAGGGCTGGCTGGTCAGCCGGTACTCCGCGGAGATCCTGAACTACCATCTGGCCATGAGCGCCGGCGACCAGGCCCGCCTGCACTTCTACCTTGGCGGTCCTCCGGAGCGGCTCGCCGAGGCGGACGGGCAGGAGCTCACAGCCACGGTCGCCGACCTCACCCGCTCCTGGCTCGACGAGGTGCGCGATCTGCTGGCCGGGATCCGTCCTCCCGACGAGGCTCGCCAGCTCGCAAGGCACTACGAGCAGGCGTTCGCGCCCAAGTACAAGGCCGCGAACGATCCGCGGGTGGCGGTGCGGGACATCGAGGAGCTGGAGGCGATGCGCCTGGACGGCCGCACGGAGTCGGTGCGCTTCTTCGACGATCATTCCGACGGAGGCAAGTGCGAGCTGAAGGTCTACATCAAGCATCACCAGATCATCCTGTCGGACTTCATGCCGGTGCTGGAGAACTGCGGCCTCCGGGTTATCGCGGTGGCGCCCTTCGAGTTGCGCGAGGAGGGCAAGGAGGACTCGGTCATCTACAGCTTCGACGTCCAGAACTCGGAAGGCGAACACCTGGACGTGGAGGGCAGGGCGGACGTGCTTTCGGAGACCATCCTGGCGGTGCGGGCCGGGGACGCGAGCAACGACGGCTTCAACCGGCTGGTGCAGCGCACCGGGATGGCCTGGCGGGAAGTCGACGTGCTGCGCGCCTACGCCAGCTACGCATTCCAGATCGGCGCCGTCCCGAGCCGCCAGGTCCTGGCTGCCGCACTGGACAGCTATCCTTCGATCGGCGAACTCCTCTTCCGGCTCTTCGAGGTCCGCTTCGATCCCGACCGGCCGGACCGGATCGAGGATCGCGAAGAGAAGGTGTCCGAGCTCAAGGGCCTGGTCACGGAGGAACTGGTCGCGGTAAGCTCGCTGGCGCACGACCGCGCGCTACGCGCCTACCAGACCGTCATCCTGTCGACGATCCGGACGAACTACTACAGGAATGGGGGCCGCGTGCCCGTCCGCCGCTCAGGGGGCGTACCCTACGTCTCCTTCAAGTTCGACAGCGAGCGGCTGCAGGCGGTGTCGAAGAGCCGGCTCAGATACGAAGTGTGGGTGCGCTCTTCGCGGATGGAGGGAATCCATCTGCGGGGCGCGCCGGTGGCCCGCGGGGGGATCCGCCACTCCGACCGCCCGGACGACTTCCGCACCGAGGTGCTGGGGCTCGTCAACACCCAGGTGGTAAAGAACGCCCTCATCGTGCCGAGCGGATCGAAGGGCGGGTTCGTCTGCCTGCACACGCTTCCCACCCGCGACGAGATGGCCCACGAGGCGAAGGAGCAGTACCGAACCCTGATGCGCGGGCTCCTCGACATCACCGACGACCTGACCGGCGCCGCCGCGCCCCCCGAGGGCATCATTCGCTACGACGGATTCGACCCCTACCTGGTCGTGGCCGCCGACAAGGGGACGGCCCCCTTTTCCGATACCGCCAACGCGATCGCCGCCGAGTACGGCTTCTGGCTGGACGATGCCTTCGCTTCCGGCGGCTCGAACGGATACGACCACAAGGAGGTGGGGATTACCGCCCGGGGCGCCTGGGAGTCGGTCAAGCGCCACTTCCGGGAGATGGGCCGGAATACGCAGCGGGACCCCTTCACGGTGGTGGGGATCGGCGACATGAGCGGCGATGTCTTCGGCAACGGCATGCTGCTTTCCCCGGAGATCCGCCTCGTGGCCGCCTTCGACCACCGCCACGTCTTCATCGATCCCGATCCGGACGCGGAATCCTCGTTCGAGGAGCGCAAGCGCCTCTTCGACAAGCCCCGCTCAACGTGGGACGACTACGACCGCGGGAAGCTCTCCCCGGGGGGGATGATCGTGTCGCGCGGGGTCAAATCGGTCGACCTCACTCCCGAGGCGATCAAGGCGCTGGGGGTGGAAGACGGCGTCGCCTCACTCGACGGCGAATCGCTGATCCGGACCGTTCTCAAGGCGCCCGTCGACCTGCTCTGGAACGGCGGCATCGGCACGTATGTGAAGGCGGACGGCGAGAGTCACGCCGACGCGGGCGACACCTCCAACGACCCCGTGCGCATCAACACGAGAGATCTGCGGGCGAAGGTTGTCGGCGAGGGCGGAAACCTCGGCTTCACGCAGGCGGCACGGGTGGAATACGCGCTGGGCGGCGGACGCATCAACACCGACGCGCTGGACAACTCGGGAGGCGTCAACCTCTCCGACCGCGAGGTGAACCTCAAGATCCTCCTCAACGAAGTGCTGAACACGGGCGATGTCGACCGGGACGAGCGGAACGAGCTCGTGCACCGGCTGACGGACCCGGTTGCCGACCTCGTTCTGCGCGACAACGAGTCCGGGTGCCAGGCGGTGTCGCTGGACGAATACCGGGCGAGGCGCGATGTGGACCGGTTCTGGGCGCTGATGACGCGCCTGAGCCGCATCGGACTGCTGGACCGCGACGCCGAGGGACTCCCGTCCTGGGACGTACTCAGCTCGCGCCGGGAGGCGCACCAGTCGCTGACCCGCCCCGAACTCTCGGTCCTGCTCTCCTACGCCAAGCTGCACCTCAAGTCCGCCCTTCTCGCGTCGGAACTCCCCGACGACCCCTCGGCCGCCGACTACTTCTTCGGGTATTTCCCGCCCGAGGCCATCGAAGTCGTGGGACGCGACCGGGCGGCGAACCACCGGCTGCGCCGCGAGATCGTCGCCTGCCAGATGACCAACGACCTCGTCGACCTCATGGGGTCCACCTTCGTCGACCGGCTTGCCCAGGAGACCGGGCGCGAGGAGGTCGAGATCGCACGGGCGTGGCTCGTCGCCGCCAGGCTCACGCAGCATGACGCGATCCTGGAGGAGATCCGGTCGCGCGAGGAGAGCGTCTCCACGGCCGTAACCTACCGCTGGACGATGGGGCTGGCCCGGGTGCTGGAGCAGACCACCCGCTGGGTCCTGAACAACTGCGACCCCGAGGAGTCGACGACTTCGCTGATCGAGGGCAGCCGGGTGGGCCTCGAGGCGCTGGGCGAGAAGTTCCACGAGATCGTCGCCGGTGAGGACCGCGACAACTTCATGTCGAGGGTGAAGAGCGGCACCCCCCGGCCGGAGGATGAGCCGTTCGTGCAGAAGCTCATGGCGCTCCACTTCCTGGACCACCTCCTGGAGATCCTGCACCTCGCGCGTGCCACGGACACCGACCCGGTCAAGGCGGCGACGGTCTATTACTGGGTGACCGAGGAGCTGCGCATCCCGTGGCTCATGCGCACGATCGAAAACCGGAGCAACCAGGACAGGTGGCAGCAGCGCTGGGCACTGGGCCTGGTCCGGGACCTCGGCGCGATCCGGCGCAACCTCACCGAAGGTGCGCTGGACGGTGAGGGCACCCTGGCTGACGCGCTCGGCTTCGGCGGGGACGACGCCCGCCTGTCACGCTTCCACGAGGTGCTGGCGGAGGTGGAGGCGGAAGAGCCGGTCAGCCTGGCCGGGATCTCAGTGGCGATTCAGGAGATTCGGCACCTGGCGCTGAAGGGGTAGCAGCGCCAGGCGGTCCGTGGACAGACCCGCGTGAGCACCGCGGCTGCCAACCGGCCGCCACATCGAGCAGCACCCCCTCCTTCACGCCCACGCTCGGCACCACGATGTGCTCGGCGTGGGCGAGCCCGGCGAAGTGCCGGTAGACAAGCGCGGCCGGGAGGATCACGTCCGCGCGGTCGGGGCGGAGGCGCAGTTCGTCGATCCGTTCCGGGACCGACATGGCGTTCAGCAGGTGGATGACCGCATCCAGCCGGTTCGACGGCAGGATGGCCAGCTTGAGGGGGTCCATGTAGCTGAGCGCCAGCCGGGCGATGGCCTCGATGTTGCCCCCCGTGGCCGCGAACGCGGTCGGGCCGGGGTAGGAGTCGGGGGACGGGATCGTGAGGCCGGAGAGCTGCCGCCGGACCCAGGTGCGCAGCGAGTCGTGGCAGCCGCGCGCCTCGGCCAGCGTCTCGAGGAGTCGCACGGTCCCGATCCGGTAGGATTCGCTCCAGAGGATGCCCGAGTCGCTGACCAGCGAGACCTCCACGCTGCCGCCCCCGAGGTCCACCAGGATCCAGCGCCCCCGGGAGAGGTCGACCCGGCTGCGCACGGCCAGATGGACCAGCCGCGCCTCCTCGGCCCCGCTGATCGGCTCCAGTTCGAAGCCGGCCTCCGTGCGGATGCGTTCCAGAAAGGCCTCGCGGTTCGCCGCCTCGCGAGTCGCGCTGGTGGCGACCGCGCGCAGCCGCTCCACCTCCAGCGCGTCCATCTCAACGCGAAAACTCGCGAAGGCCCTCACCGCCTCGTCCATGGTGCCGTCGTCGAGGTGCCCGTGGGTGAAGACGCGGTGTCCGAGGCGGATCGGTTCCCGGCGCTTGTGAACGACCTCGTGCGACACCGGCCCTTCGAAGTCCGCGACGACGAACCGGATCGCGTTCGACCCCGCGTCGATGGCGGCAACGCGGGTCGGGGAACCCTCATTGTTCGAGGTTTTCACTGCGCAATATACGCAAATCACACACTTACCGCCGACGCCCCGCCTGTGATCGGCCGACCCGCCGCCGGCGATCCTCCCGGTGATCGGCCGATGACCCTCCGATCCCACATTCAACTCTGAGGTGGGTACCGGCCCGAACGATCCCAGGCGCAGGTACATGATCACGCCGGGGCAGGTCGCGGAGTCGGTCAGCCGAGGCCGCCCGGCTCATCCCCGCGTCGCAGCACCTCGGGATCGGGCGGGCCCGCGGCCACCTCCGCCATATAGGGAATCGCCGCATCCGGCGCAGGCCAGTGACGCCGCAGATACCAGATGAGGATGGGCAGGGTCACCGCCATCATCGCGACCCCGGTCAGCGGCTCCGCTGGTCCTTCGGCCGCCTGGTCCTCCAGCTCCGTTCCGGCTTCCACCCAGAACCCCAGGGCCACCGCGATGAAGTTGTTGGCGGCGTGCACCACGACCGGCACGATCAGGCTGCGGCTCCGGATGTACATCACCGCGAGGACCATCCCCAGCATTGCGGGGCCGACGAAGAAGGTCAGGTGGATCACGCCGAAGAAGAGCGAAGAGGCGATCACCGCGGTGGAGAGACGCCATTTGGTCCCCCACCGGTTGATGAGCATCGAGCGGAAAAGGGTCTCCTCCACGGTCGGCGCGATCGCCACGACCGCCAGGCACCAGATCCCGGTGTACAGCAGTCCGCTCTCGGCGTCCGGGACCATCTTGATACCCTCAACCCACTCGATGTGTCCCGGAGCGAAGAGCGAGACGACGTACTCGATGACGCCAGCCGAGCCGAGCGAGAACGCCATGGCCACGAGCAGGATCCCCAGCGCGGACAGCCAGTTGTAGCCCGCCGGCACGCGGCCGACCAGACGCCTGATGCGGACGCTGTTGCGCCTCGCAGCCCACAGCACCCAGGTGACCATGGCGATGGAGAGCGCCGCGTAATCGCCGAGAAACTGGAAGGCCTGGCTCTCCATGTCGGCGCCCGTAAGGTGGCCGCCCAGTATGGTGACGAGCACCAGCCCGGGATAGACGAGCAGCATCCAGAGGATGAGCGTCCTCGCCCGTACTGCCGCGAAGGGGTTGGTGGCGGCGGCTCGGCCCTCGGGGCCCCCGTCGGTGGGGCCCTCGATTGGAGCTGGATCGGCTGCGTCCGCCTCCCTGGAATCGTCCGATGCCGTTGCCCGGCAGTCCTCCTCCCTCAACTGACCGGCCCGACGCGCTTGGCGGCGCCGTAGTGGATTCCGTTGAAGAGCAGCGGGAAGGTTCCGTGCGGCTGTGAGCGGAATGTGATCTTCGGGCCGAAGAGGAAGAGCTTCCCGGCGCCGATGTCGGCTTCGATCATGCTGGAGCCGCCTTCGAGGTGGTGCTGTCCCCAGGCCCAGCCGCTCACCAGCGGTTCGGCGGTGTCGTACCAGGCGATGCGGCGGACGTTGGCGGCGCCGTCGCCGATCCGGAAGACCGGGCTGTGGCTGTGCAGCACGTTCACGCGGTCGCCGAGGCCGTGGGTGAGCGGGCTGCCGTGCTCCACGGCGATGTTGTGGATCGAGCCGGGGGTGAAGTAGTCGTCCCGCGACAGGGATTCGCCCTGTGCGTCGACCATGAAGTTCTCGAGCGGCAGGCCGAGCGCCACGCCGAGCGACGTCGAACCCGCGACGGCAATGACCGTGCCGCCATTCTCGATGAACTCGCGCAGCGCGGGCACGCTGGTCTCGCCCGACAGGCGCCCGAGGCGGCGGCTCAGCGAGTCCGGCAGACTGGCCACGAAGTCCTCGTTCGGGCCTCCGAAGCGGAAGCCGCCGCGGCCTCCGCCCCCAACGCCGCCGCCGGCGAACGCGCCATCGGGCAGTATGATGACGTCGAAGCGGTCGTTCAGGTTTCCGGCATCGACGTCCGGCGGGAATATCAGTTCGAAGTTGAACTCGAAGTCCTCCAGGATGTAGCGGGTCCAGCCGGTCGGCATCGAGCCGCCGTAGCGATCCATGAGGCCGACGCGCGCGTTCGAAAGCGCCATCGTCGATGCCGGCGCCGACATCACGCCGTGGAAGCCGATGCCCAGCTCGGCGGCCCACGCTTCCAGCTGCGTCCGGTCGGCGGAAGCCGCCGGGATGAAGAAGGCGCCGGGCTCGAACGACATGCCGGGTGCGTCGAACTCCATGTCGGTCCAGTACACCTCACCCCCGGCGGCCAGCACCCGGTTCACCGCCGTGAACGCCGCGTTGACGTGGTCGACCATGTAGCCGACGGGCGATGGCGAACCCGTGACCGTTCCCGGCATCGGCTCGGCCATCCACGCGATCTCCTCGAAGGGCCCGTTGAAGCCGTCGAGAATGCGATCGAACTCGACGCCCATCTGGAGTGCCAGCGTCCAGCCGGCGTTGTCGTAGGGCGCGATCGGCGGCCCGCCCGGGTACTGGAAGTCGTTCGGGTGGTTCTGCGGCTCGAACATGTCGATCACATGCGGGCGGAAGGCCTGCGCGGCGGTGACCACGTACGAGCCCGCCGTGTAGTCTTTCCCGCCGACGTTGAAGTCGTCCGTAGCCCGGTGCACCTTCACGCCGCCCTTCAGCAGCGCATTCACGAACCGCGTCGCGGTGGGGAAGTCGCGCTGGTCGGCCGGCAGGATGTAGCCGCGGGCGTCGCGCTTCGCGGGGTCGCGCAGGTAGGACTCGTAGTCCTCCATGGAGCCGCGGCCGCCGACCTCGTCGGTCACCTGGTCGATCCACTTCGGCAGCACCGTCCACGAATCGCGGCTACCGCGCTCGATCGAGTTCATTCCCATGCGCCAGATGTTGAAGAGCAGGTGTTCGCGGTTGCGCGAAGCGTAGTCGAGCACGGCCCGGTTCGCCGTCTGCGAGTAGTCGACCGACTGGCGGAAGTGCCAGGTGCCCGGATTGACGGGGAGCGGCAGGTCGCCGTGGGTGAGCTGGCGGTTCGGCAGGAAGGGGATCTCGATCGGCGTGGGGTGGCCGATCGTCTCGGTGAGCAGGCCGATCATGTTCTTGAAATACGGCGTGGTGCGCAGGCCGCCGTTCCACCAGGTGGAGTAGCCGGCGCCGCTTCGCATCGTCGTGCCACCCTTGCCCTCGACGACAAAGCGCTGGTGCATCGCCGAGCCGACCTGGTCGAGGCTGGTGAGGATGATGGGGTCGAGGTTGTGGTTCGGCGGGTCGCGGAAGGGTGGGGCGAACATGACCGTGCCCGCGGGACCGGTCTGGTGGTGGTTGTAGACGATCTGGGGGAACCACTCGCGGTACATGACCCGGTTCATGTTCTCGCTCTCGGCGAGCGAGGCCATGAAGAAGTCGCGGTTGTTGTCGTGTCCGGCGTACTTGTTGTAGAGGACCGGCACGTTGCCGCTCGAGCGCTCCAGGGGATCGTCGTTGCGCATGTACCAGTTGGCGACCAGCGCGTGGCCGTCCGGGTTCGCATGCACCGCCAGCAGGATGACCTCGTCCAGAAAGCGCATCGTCTCCGGGTCGTCACGGCTCACCATCTGCCACACCAGCTCCATCAGCTGCTGGATGCCGAGTACCTCGGTGGCGTGCAGTCCCCCGTCGATCCACACCACCGCCTTGCCTTCGCCGGCCAGGGCACGGGCCTCCTCCTCGGTGACGCCCTCGGACCGGGCCAGCCGCGCCGCGATCTCCTTGTAGCGCTCGAGATTCGGCCGGTTGGCGGGCGAAGTGATCGTCGCCATCCACTGTTCGCGCCCTTCCGAGGTCCTGCCGATCGATTCCAGGGTCATGCGGTCCGACTGCTCGGCGAGGAGGTGCCAGTAGTCGGTCAAACCCTGGTAGTTGACGAGCTGGTAGTCGGTGCCGATCCGGTAGCCGAACTGCTCCTCCGGGGTGGTCAGCTGGGCGGAGGCGGTCCCGCGCGGTGCGCCGGTCGCAGCCAGGGTGAAGAGCGCGGCGAGGGCCGCGGCGTGTCTGATTCCAGGAATGATGTTACGAACCGCGATCATGGGACATCCTCGGGTAGTGTGGGCGGTTGGTGCGATCTGACGGGGCACCCGGTGGACGGCGCAGTCCCTGGGCCCGTGCGGTGGTTCACGGGTCCTAGAGTAGCCTGCGGGGGTGGGACGGGAAAGGGTGAGAGCCGCCAGGCTCCGCGGGGCAGGTCCGAATTCAGGCACTCCGGCTCTGTGCCCTGGCTTGACACAGTCCGGTGCACTGCAATGGCGATAGACCGCCAGTCTTGTGCGATGAGTACGAGACGAATATATTACCCACTTCACCAGTACAGGATGCCACTAACACGGGGTCCCGAACAGTCTGCCCGGCAGACTCATCGGTTCGAAGGGGCAATGAATGAGCGAGAGACGGATCGGCTGAGGAAAGGATGCGAATGTCGAACTCGAGTCGCGCACCGCTCCCGTCCGCGGTAGCGCTGGTGCTGGACAAGCTGGGATCCGATATCAAGAGCGCGCGTTTGAGACGCCGTATCCGGGCGACCACGGTGGCCGACCGTGCGCGCATCAGCCGGACCACCCTCCACAAGATCGAGCGGGGTGACGCCGGCGTGTCCATCGGGAAGTACACCTCGGTGCTCCACGTGCTGGGCTTCCACGCAGGGGTGGGCGACCTCGCGGACCGGAGCCTCGACTACGTGGGGCTCGACATGCTGGAGGAAAGTCTGCCCAAGCGGGTCAGGGTCCCGAGGAACACCGAGTAGCGGGATCGCGCGCGGATTCCTCGCGCACCGCCTCCTCGAGCGCGTCGAACGGCAGGACCGCGCAGCGGATCCGGCTGGGGAAGCGCCCGACCCCGGCCAGGGCCCGCAGATCGCCAAGTTCCCTGGGGGGTTTCGGCGCGCCGGGCTCCAGCCCCTCGACGAACGCCTGGCGCAGCCCGGGGATCGCGTCGGCCTCCTTGCCCCTCATGACCGCCGTGAGCATGGATGCGGCAGCCTGTGAGATCGCGCAGCCGCGGCCATCGAAGGTCACCTCGTCGAGGCGTCCGTCCGCAATTCGGACCCAGATGCGCACGGTGTCGCCACAAAAGCGATTGTGGGCCCGCCCGGTGGATGCGGAGTCACCGAGTTGCCCCCGGTTGCGGGGGCGCCGGAAATGATCGCGTATGAGCGCCTGGTGCAGTTCGTCGCTGCCGCTTCCCGCCAACGTTGCGTACCTCGCCGGGGCTGGTAGACTTAGGGTCCCATGGACCCGCACAGCAGACACACGAACGTCGATCCGGTTCTCGCGCAAGCCGTCCAGTGGCTGGACGAGGGCCGCCGGGTCGCGCTGGCCACCGTTACCCGCACCTGGGGCTCGGCCCCGCGCCGGGCAGGGAGCCACATGGCGATCGCCGCCAACGGCGAATTTTCCGGCTCGGTCTCCGGCGGTTGCATCGAGGGGGCCGTGATCCAGGCCGCCCTGGAGGTGATCGAGTCGGGCACGGCCCGCACGCTGGAGTTCGGCGTGACGAACGAAATGGCGTGGGAGGTCGGCCTGGCGTGCGGCGGCCGGGTGCATCTTCTGGTGGAACCGGTGGCAGGGGAGTGACGGACGCATCGGTCTTCGTGGTTCCGGGCGCGTGACCGGCGGGCTGCTGCGGGAGCTGGTGGCGGCGCAAGCCACGGGACGCGATGTCGTTCTGGCGACTCGGCTGCCGGACGGCGCGCAGGAACTCGTCGGCGCGGAATCATCATCGTCTCGGCTGGTGCCGCCAGGGGACGTGAGCACGGCCCGTGCCATTGCCGATGCGTTGAAGACGGGTGTGCCGCGCACCGTGGAGACGCGTGCAGGGGACATCTTCTTGCGCCCCTACATCCGGCCGCCGCGGCTCATCATCGTGGGTGCGGTTCACATCGCCCAGGCACTGGTACCGATGGCGGCGATCGCGGGCTTTCGGGTCACCGTGCTGGATCCCCGGGAGGGGTTCGCCACCGCTGAGCGGTTCCCCGGCGCGGAGTTGGTGAAGGAATGGCCCGACGAGGCGATGGACATGCTCGGCCCCGGTCGGCGCACGGGGGTCGTGGCGCTCACGCACGACCCGAAGATCGATGATCCGGCGCTGACCGCGGCGCTTGAGAGCGACGCCTTCTACATCGGCGCGCTGGGGAGCCGGAAGACCCAGGAGGCGCGGCGGGAACGCCTGGGCGCGCTGGGGTTTTCCGAGGAGTCGCTGGAGCGGATCCACGGGCCGGTGGGCCTTCCGATCGGGGCGCGCACGCCGGAGGAGATCGCGGTGGCGGTGCTGGCGCAGGTGATCGGGGCGCTGAGGATGTAGGTGCGCTGGCGGATTCCGACGGAAACTCGGTCTTCGGGTCGCTACTAGCGAGGTTATCTGGGCATGGGCGCCAGGGGCGGTGTCCCCAGCCGCTCCAGATTCGTGCCCAGGACCTCTTCCGCGAGAACCGCTCGGTCGAGCAGGCCGTGATCGGTGCCGGTGCGGCCGATGAGCTGCAGCCCGACAGGCATGCCGTGCTCGTCCAGGCCGGCCGGGAGGCTCACCGCGCACATGTCCAGCATGCTCGCGGGGCCGGTGCCGGAGAGCATGTCGCGGTTGACGGCGCGGTAGACATCCAGTTCGGAGAGGGCGGAGAGGGGAGGGGGTGTGATGGGGAGCGTGGGCGTGGCCAGCAACTCCACCGCTAGTGCTTCCATGCGGGCGTGGAGACTCGCCGAAAGGCGGCGGCGCAGGCGGAGGATCGCGATGTAGTCGACCGCGCTGACCTGGTGGGCGGATTCGAGCCGCTTCCCGACGGTGGGATCGAGGATGGCGGTCCAGCCGGGCAGGTGGCGTTCCAGCGACTCGGATCGCTCCGGTTGCACCAGCTCGCCCGCCAGGTAGCGCTCGCCGGCCTCGTGGAGCTCGGGGGCGTCGAAGTCGAGGAGCTTCGCGCCCGCCGCTTCCAATTCGGCGAGGGCCTGCCGCGCAGGGGCGGCGACGGATGGGTGGGTGTCCCGCCAGAGACCGTGACGGGGGATTCCGATGGTGAGGCCGGCGAGTGTGGGGCTGGGAGGGGAGGGTGGCGCCCCGTGTCCGGCGAGGGGGTCGATCGCGCGGAAGGCGTAACGGGAGTCGGCGGCCGTGTGGGTGAGGAGGCCGACGGTGTCGAGGGTGGTCGACAGCGGTACCACGCCGGTCGTTGGCCAGCGACCGGTGGTGTGCCGGTGGCCGACCACCCCGGTGGCCGACGCCGGGATGCGAACGGAACCTCCGGTATCGCTCCCGACGGCGATCCGGGCTGAACCCTCCCAGAGGCTGACCCCCGCGCCCGCCGAGGAACCCCCGGGCATACGGTGTTCCCTTGCGTCCCAGGGGTTCACGGGGGTGCCGGTGTTCGGATTCAGCCCAACCCCTCCGAAGGCCAGTTCAACGGTGTGGGTCTTGCCGACGATGACCGCGCCGAGCTTCCGCAGCGCGCCGACCAGGAATCCCTCTCGCCGCCAGCGCTCCGGGAGTTCCCGCCGTGTACCGGCGCGAATCGGCAACCCTTCGACACCGTAGAGGTCCTTCACCGACACCGTAACACCCGACAGCGGCCCCGGATCCTCTCCTCGCGCCACAGCCGCATCCAGGGAATCGGCCTGGCGGCGTGCACCCTCGGCGTCGAAGACGATGTGGGCGCCCAGATCGCTTGCCCCATGGTGGCCTATGGCGTCCTCGACCAGCGATCTTGCGGTCGATTTGCCGCTCCGGACTGCGGTGGCGATGTCGGCGATGGAAGGTCGGACCATGGTAGAACTCGTTCTTTTGCACGGGGGTATGATTCACAAACGGCAGTGGCGCAGCCGCCCGGGGACCGCGCCGAGCGGGTCGTCCAACGGAAGGTGAGGGGTTGTGACAGAATCTCAAGACTCGCCGCTGGCGAGCTCACCGCTGGCGGGAGCCGTGATCGCTCGGGACTCGCGGCACCGTCAACAGGCCCCGCGGGCCACGCCCCGCGACCGGGTACACCCTTGCAACGATTCCCCCATCGCCCCCGGCGGCGACTACGTAGTCTACTGGATGACCTCCGCCCGGCGAACCCGGTGGAACTTCGCTCTGCAGAGAGCCGTCGAACACTGCGCCAACCTCCGTGTCCCACTTGTGGTGCTGGAACCCCTGCGCGCCGGCTATCCATGGGCATGTGACCGCTTCCACCGCTTCATCATCGAAGGAATGGCGGACAACCAGGCGCGCTGCGAAGCGCACGGTGTGGCCTACTATCCCTACGTCGAACCGCGCGACGGAGCGGGAAAGGGGCTCGTCGAAGGACTCGCCGCGCGCGCAGCCGTCGTCGTCTCCGACGACTACCCCGCGTTCTTCCTGCCACGCATGCTCGAGGCCGCCGCGCAACGGATTTCAGTGCGCGTCGAATCGGTGGATTCGAACGGCCTCCTCCCAATGCGGACCGCGGCGAGGACTTTCGCGACCGCGCACACCTTCCGCCGCCACCTGCACGGCCACCTCCCCGCGCAATTCGACCACCCCCCCGCCTCCGACCCCCTCGCC
>VXLT01000254.1 GCA_009841475.1 Gemmatimonadota bacterium | reverse complement strand
ACCTCATCCCCTATCTTCCCCCCATGCCCAACCGCCTCGCCGCCGAGACCAGTCCCTACCTGCTGCAACACGCCGACAATCCCGTGGACTGGTATCCCTGGGGCGACGAGGCGCTGGCCCTCGCGCGGGAGCACGACCGTCCCATCCTGCTGTCGATCGGCTACTCGGCGTGCCACTGGTGCCACGTCATGGAGCGCGAGTCGTTCGAGGATCCGGAGACGGCACGCGTAATGAACGACGCCTTCGTGAACGTCAAGGTGGACCGCGAGGAGCGGCCCGACATCGACTCGATCTACATGGGGGCGGTGCAGGCGCTGACCGGACACGGGGGCTGGCCGCTCACCGCCTTCCTCACCCCCGAGGGCGTCCCCTTCTACGGGGGAACCTACTTCCCGCCGGAGCCGCGTCACGGGATGCCGTCCTTCCGACAGGTGCTGGCCGGCGTCAGCGAAGCGTACCGCAACCGCCGCGACGAGGTAGCGCGGGCGGGGGCCCAGCTGACCGGCGCCCTGACCCGCAGCACCACGGAACCCCAGCCGACGATCAGCGCGGACGGCACCTCGGGACGCCGCCTGATTGAGCACGCGGTCGGCGCCGCGGGTCGGAGCTTCGACCCCACCCACGGGGGATTCGGCGGCGCGCCCAAGTTCCCCCAGCCCGTCTTCCTCGACTTCCTCCTGCGGACGGGCGGGCCGGAATCGCACGGCGTCTCGATGGCGGTGCACACGCTGACGCGGATGGCCGCGGGCGGGATTCGCGACCACGCCGGGGGCGGCTTCCACCGCTACTCCGTGGACGCGCGCTGGCTGGTCCCCCACTTCGAGAAGATGCTCTACGACAACGCCCTCATCGCGCAGGCGCTGACCCGGGCCCACCTCCTCGGCGCCCGCCACCTCGGGCCGGTCGCGGAAGAAACGCTGGACTACGTGCTCGAGGACCTCACGTCCCCGGACGGCGCCTTCCATTCGGCCCGCGACGCCGACTCGGAGGCGGAAGACGGCACCCACGAAGAGGGCGCCTTCTACCTCTGGACCCCGGCTGAGATCGCCGAACTGCTTGGCCCCGACGAGGCGCGGCTCCTGTCGCGCGTCTACGACGTCAGCGACTCCGGCAACTTCGAAGGGCGGAACATCCTGCACCTCCCGCACGACCTCGACGCGGTGGCCCGCCAGGAGGGGATGGCGCGCGACGAACTCGGCCGGGTGCTCAAGGACTCCCTCGCCACGCTGAAGGCCCGCCGCGCCACCCGTCCCGAGCCGCTGCGCGACGAGAAGATTCTCACCTCCTGGAACGGCCTCGCCATCCGCGCGCTCGCCGAAGCCGGCCCTGCGCTGGGGCGTCCCGACTACACCCGCGCGGCGGAGCGGGCCGCGGGCTTCCTCCTGGAAACCGTCCGGCGCGAAGGGCGCCTCTTCCGCGTTCTCGCCGCCGGCCGCGTCCACATCGAGGGCTTCCTCGAGGACTACGGCGCCCTCGGCAACGCCTGCCTGTCCCTCTACGAGGCCACCCTCGACGTGCGCTGGCTTGCCGAGACGGCGTGGCTGGCCGGCGAGACCATCGCGCGCTTCTGGTCCGCGGACGACGGGCTCTTCCACGACACCGCCGCCGACGCGGACGCCCTCGTCCTGCGGCCGCGCGACATCATGGACAACGCCATGCCCTCGGGGAACTCGCTGGCGGCGGAACTCCTGGCCCGTTCCGCTGTACTGACCGGATCGGCGGAGCACGCCGAGGTCGCTGACGCGGTGGTGGCCCGCGAACGCGGCGCCATGGAGCGCTACCCGGCAGGAGTGGGGCGGCTGCTCACGGTGGCGCTGCTGCGCGAGACGCCGCATGTGGAGGTGACGGTGGTGGGGGTACCGCAGCCGGGCGACGGCATGCTCCCGCGGGCCCACCGCTGCCCGCTGCCCAACCGTACCATCGGCGGCGGCGACCCGGAGGACCCCGCGGTGGCGGCCCTGCCAGCGATGGAAGGTCGCCTCGCCGCGGCGGGAAGCGCCTTCGTGTGCGTGGGCTCGACCTGCTTTGAGCCCGCGGACTCGCCCCGGCAACTGGACGCCGCGCTCCGCCGTGCACAATCTGTTATTTTGGAGCCCTGAGCGCCCGCCGCGATCCGCGGGACATCCCAACAAACGGAGAACATGGCGACACTGGAACACGACCTGGGCGCCGACATCGAATCGGACCTTCCGGACCCCCGGACTCTGCTGGCCTGGTACCGAACCATGGTCACGGCCCGCGCGCTGGATGACCGCGAAGGACAGCTGTACCGGCAGGGCAAGGTCTTCTTCCAGATTGCGGGCGCCGGCCACGAGGCGATCCTGGTCGCCCTCGCGCACGGGCTCCGCCCCGGGTCGGACTGGTTCTACCTGTACTACCGCGACCGCGCGCTGGCGCTGGCGCTCGGTGTCACGCCGGTGGAGCAGCTCCTGCAGGGGATGGGCGCCGAGGCCGATCCGGCGAGCGGGGGGCGCCAGATGCCGGCCCACTTCGCCGACAACCGCTACAACATCGTCTGTCCGTCCTCGCCCACCGGCACCCAGTTCCTGAACGCGGTAGGCACCGCCGAAGCGGGGCTGCGCGCGACCGTCGCGCCCGAGCTCCGCCACCACGTCACCTCGTTCGCCGAAGACGAGATCGTCGTGTGTACCGCGGGCGACGGCACGACCTCCGAAGGCGAGTTCTGGGAGGCGCTGAACACGGCCTGCAACCTGAAGCTGCCCGTCCTCTTCGTCATCGAGGACAACGAATACGCGATCTCCGTTCCCGTCGAGGTGCAGACCGCCGGCGGAAGCGTGTCGCGGCTCCTCACCGGGTTCCCCGACCTGAAGATCGTGGAGTGCGACGGCACCGACCTCCCGGAGAGCCACCGCGCGTCGACCGAAGCGATCTCCTGGTGCCGCCAGCGCCGCGGCCCCGCGCTCCTGCACGCGCACACCACCCGGCCCTATTCGCACTCCGCCTCCGACGACGAAACCCTCTACCGGTCCCCGGCCGAACGCGCCGAACAAGACCGCCGCGACCCGCTCCCGAAGGCGCGCCGCCTGCTGATCGAGATGGAGGTCGCGACGCCCGCCGAACTCGACCGCATGGAGGCGGACGTGAAGGCGGCCGTGGCGGCCGCGGCGGACCAGGCGCTCGAGCACCCGCAGCCCCCGGTGGACACGGCGGCGAAGTGGCTCTACTCGGAGACGGTCGACCCCACGGGCCGCCAGTTCGACACCGAGGACCGTCCCGCCTTCGCGGACGACCGCCCGCTGACCATGGTCGACCTGCTGAACCGCTGCCTGCGGGACGAAATGGAGCGGGATCCGCGCATCGTGGTCTTCGGCCAGGACGTTGCCGACGTGTCGCGCGAGGAGGCGGCCGAGGACGTGAAGGGCAAGGGCGGCGTCTTCATGGTGACTCGCGGCCTGCAGCGGCGCTTCGGCGGCAACCGCGTCTACAATGCGCCGCTGGCGGAGGCCAACATCATCGGCCGCGCGGTCGGGATGGCCACCCGGGGGCTCAGGCCCGTCGTGGAGATCCAGTTCTTCGACTACATCTGGCCCGCCATGATGCAGCTGCGCAACGAGCTGGCCACCATGCACTACCGGTCGGCCGGGAAGTGGTCGGCGCCGGTCGTGGTGCGAACCACCTACGGCGGCTACATCAAGGGCGGGATCTACCACTCTCAGACCGGGGCGGCGCTCTTCACGCACACGCCCGGACTGCGCGTCGTGCTCCCGTCCAATGCGCTGGACGCCAACGGCCTTTTGCGCACGGCCATCCGCTGCGACGACCCCGTCATGTTCCTCGAACACAAGCACCTCTACCGGCAGGTTCACAACAAGAGCCCGGATCCGGGCCCGGACTTCATGATTCCCTTCGGCAAGGCGAAGGTGGTGCGCAAGGGGCGCGACCTCACGGTGGTGACCTGCGGCGCGCTCGTGAAGCGCACCATGGACGCGGCGCGGGTCGCGGAGGAACGGCACGGCATCAGCACCGAGGTGATCGACCTCCGGACGCTGTCGCCGCTGGACATGGAGACGGTGGCCGACTCGGTGCGGCGCACCAACAAGGTGATCGTCGCGCACGAGGACGCGCTCTCCTTCGGGATCGGCGCCGAGGTGGCCGCCCGGATCGCGGACGAACTCTTCCCGTGGCTGGACGGCCCGGTCCGCCGCGTGGCCGCCCTGGACACCTGGGTGGCGTTCTCGCCGAAGCTCGAGAAGGCGATCCTGCCGCAGCCGGACGATGTGCTGGACGCGATTCTCAGGCTGGCGGGGTATTGAGATACCGCGGCAGGGCCGCAGAAATGTAACGTAAACCTTACATAATGTCGTGCAGGGTTTACAGTTTGAGCTCTCGCTCCTGTTCCCTCCAGACGTCGTCCAGAGCTCCGATCGCCCGCTCCTCCGATTCGGAGTTCTCGATTACCCGGTCGGCCAGGTATTCGATATTGTCGAGCGGGGCTTCACCGGCCAGCGACTTGATCTGCACCTCCGCCAGCCCGCCCAGCGCCCTGCCCACCGCCTCGGCCTCCCGCAGGAACTCCTGCCCGATCGCGGCGAGGGCCCCCTGGGCGCCGGCGATCACCATGTCGGCCCTGCCTGAGAGTTCCTCCAGCCGGCGGGTCTCCTCCATGTCGCGGTTGTAGCGGTCCATGACCGCAAGCCGGGCGTCGCACTCGTTGTAGAAGTTGAGGAGGACATCGGCGCGGCGGTTGAGCTTCCCCAGCGCGAGCCGGAGTTTGGCCCGGAGTTCCTTGGCGACCTCGAACTGCCGCCGGGCCAAATCGTTCTCCGGGCTCTGCTCCACCCGAACCTTCCAGTACGCCACCGACCGCCCGGCCTGGTCCAGCGCGCGCGTGAGCGATTCGCGGGCCTTCCCCCACTCCGTGTCGCCTCCGAGGGTCTGTGCCCGGTGCGACTCGATGGCCTCGCGGAACTGCTTGACCGCAAACTGGTGCACGGTCTGCAGCATCTCCGAATCGCCTTCCCTGTACGCCTTCAGCCGGTAGGAGACCTGCATCCGGCGACCGAAGACCCAGCCCGCGGCACCCAACGCCAGCAGCGGGAACGCCGCCAGGGGCGTCGTCATCACGGAAACCACCGAAGCTGTGATGACCGTCGCCGCGAACACGGCGATCCACGGCTCCGCCCCCGCTTCGCGCATCTCCTCCTCGAAGCAGCGGCGCGCGAGGTCGTCCAGCGATCCGGAGAGCTGCATGCCCGTCATCCCACCACCTCCACAATCCCTCCGTCCAGATTGCGCACGTCCCCATAACCCTCCGCGGAAAGCAGCTTCGCCACCTCTAGGCTCCTCACCCCGGTGTGGCAGTACACCACGACGGGGCGGTCGCGCGGAATCTCGTCCAGGCGGCCGGGCACCTCCCGCATCGGAACCAGCACGGCCCCCATGTGCGCCAGGTTCATCGTGTTCCACTCCATGGGCTCGCGCACGTCGAGGAGGAAGGGGCGCGGCGAGCCTGCCAGCACGTCATCCAGCTCCTCCGCACCGACACGCCCCACCACATCCTCCCCTCCGGGCCGCACAGGCTCCATCCCGCAGAACACCTCGTAGTCGATCAGCCCCGTCTGGGTCGGCTCGTCTCCGCACACCGGACAGCCGGGATCGCGGCGGATCTCCAGCTCCCGCCACCGGTAGGCGAGCGCGTCGAAGATCTGAAGCCGGCCGGCCATCGTGTTCCCCACGCCCAGAATGAGCTTGATCGCCTCCATCGCCTGGGCGGCGCCGATCACCCCGGGCAGCGCCCCGAAGACCCCCGCCTCGGCGCAGTTGGGGATCAGCCCCGGCGGCGGAGGTTCGCGGAAGAGGCAGCGGTAGCACGGCCCGCCCTCGGTCGCGAAGACCGCGAGCTGTCCCTCCCAGCGGTAGACCGACCCGTACACGTTCGGCTTGCCCGTAAAGACGCAGGCGTCGTTGACGAGGTAGCGCGTCGGGAAGTTGTCGCTGCCGTCCACCACCACGTCGAAACGCGACACGATCTCGAGCGCGTTCTCCGACGTGAGCCGCAACGCCCCGGTCTCGATCCCGACATGCGGGTTGACGTCGTGCAGGCGCCGGCGCGCCGAGGCGACCTTGGGGGCACCGAGCCCTGCGGTACCGTGCAGGATCTGGCGCTGCAGGTTGGTCACGTCGACCACGTCCGGGTCCACGATTCCCAGCGTGCCCACCCCGGCCGCCGCCAGGTAGAGCGCCGCCGGCGACCCCAGCCCGCCGGCCCCGACCAGGAGCACCCGCGCGCGCTTGAGGCGCTCCTGTCCCTCCCGGCCCACCTCCGGCAGTACCAGATGGCGGGCGTAGCGGGCGAGCTCCTCCCGGGTCAGCGACCCGGCGCCGTCACCACCTGCCGCCACGTCTCCTGCCTTCCCCGAAGCCGAACTGCACGCCCACGCTCAGAATCGGCCAGTACTTGACCAGGTCTCCCACATCGCTCCGCATCTCATCCTCCTCGGCCCGCAGGTCGCGCCGGAAACGCCGCGACGCCAGCACGCGCCCGTCTCCGGTGGCGCTCATGGCGAGCCCGGGTTCGTCCAGGAAGGCCACGCCCGCGTCCAGGAACAGTCCGACACCCCTGCCCACGTGCTGCCCGAGGCCGAGCAGCACGTACGGGGCCCACGACTCGGAAAAGAGAGTGGTCGACAGCCTGGTCACCTCCGGCGCGGTGTAGGTACTGCTTCCGATGTCGATCTCGGCGCCGTCCGCGTACGTGATCGCGTACACCGGATCGCGCTTCTTGTATAGGACCCCGCCCCCGATCCGGAAGTTGCCCACCGCCAGGTCGGCGCCCAGCGTGTAGACCGACCTGGGGACAGCCAGCGTGCCCGTCCGGTTGTCGGCCAGCCCGGAAACGTTCGTGATGTCGGCGTCAAAGCCCACCAGGCCCGCGCCCGCGCGGAGCGAGAACACCTTGTTGGTGATCAGGACCAACTCGGCGCCGTGGCCAAGGGTGCCGGTGCGCGCGCCGATCGTCAGGTCCTGCAGAGCGTGCGCGGGAGGGGGCGGAATCGCCGTCGCAACAGCGATTGCCAGGGGAGCGAGGAGCATTGTGCGTCGTTTCATCGGACCTCCGTCAGGATAGTGGTGAGTGCTTTCGGCCTTATCCTCCCAACCCGAACCGCAAGCCGATGCTTACGATGGGCCAGTAGTTGATCCACGCGCCAGCGTCGTCGCGAGCGTCCCGCTCCTCAAGCTCAAGGTTGTCGCGGAACGGCTGCGAGGCGAGCAGCGCGTCGTTGCCCGTTGCGGTCATCGAGAAGCCGGCGTCGGGGAGGATGACCGCCCCGATGTCGGCGAAGAAACCAAGCCCGAGCCCGGAGTGCGACCCGAAGCCGAGGAGCAGGTACGGCGCGGTCCCCGTCCACGAGAACCTGGTGGTGAGGGTTGCGACGTCCGGCTCGGTGTAGGTGCCCGCGCCGATGTCGATGCCCGCCCCCGGATCCAGCGTGATCCGGTAGCTGGGGTCCTCCGACTTGACCAGGAGGCCCGCGCCGGCGCGCAGGCCCCCCAGGGAGATGTCCGCGCCTAGGGTGTAGAATGCCTTCGGGAAGAAGAGCCGGGCGGTGCGCTGGTCGGCGAGGCCGAACCGGCCGGTCATGTCGAGGTCGAAGCCGAGCAGGCCGGCCCCGCCCCGGAGCGTGATGCCGCTCCCTACAGGGACGGCGACCTCGGGCCCGATCCCCAGTGTACCGACACGACCGCCCACCGAGATGCCGCCTTGCAGGGCGCGGGCGGGCTGCGCCGCCGCCAGAAGGGGCAGCGCGCAGCAAATGATCGGGTAAATCCGTTTCAATGTGGCCTCAAATCGCGAGGGGAGTGCCGAGCCCGGTGCCAACCGCAGGACTCCCATGTGGCAACCCCTGCGCCCGGGCGTGGTTCAAGATACTGTAACGCCGCACCTACGCCGGTGCTCGAAAGCGGGTTCCAGAGACGGTGATACGAAGAACATAGTTGACAACGCGAAAGCCACGCTGTACCATTGATACGAAGGTTTTCGTGACATCGATTCGCCGGACACCGGCCGTGGCCGCTGGAGCAGCCCGGCTGAGTGGGCTGGGAAAAAAATGGAGGGGAGAAGAACCAATGGTGACGTGGATGGCTTACGCAGCCGGGGTCGCGGGCCTGTTGGCCGCTGGCGCCTTCCTGCTCGACAAAGTCAGCGAACAGACGGGATGGCCACGGCGCTTCGCCTGGCTGGCGGGATTGACGCTGGCATTGCTCGTGCCGCTCTTCGCTTCCCGGCCCAGCCCCACGACCCCCACCGAACCGTTGCCGACAGCGGACGCGCCGACAGCGGACGTTGCGCCGGACACACCCGCCGGCCTCCCGTCCGCAGCCCTGATCGGGGAGACAACCGACCCCGGCGGCAAACCGGTCGCCGCACCGGGACCCGCGGAACGGGCCGCGCTGCTCCTGTGGGGCTCCACCTCGCTGGCCGCGCTGCTCCTTGTCTGCATGGTCCTGGCGGCGGCGGCTCTCGCCCGCAGGCGCTGGGACCGGAGGCAGGTGGCCGGCGAGGACATCTACGTCTCACGCGGATTCGGGCCGGCCCTGGTCGGCGTGGCCAGGCCCGCGATCGTCATCCCCGGATGGGTTGTTCGACTTGGGAACGCCGTCGTAGCCACCGTCGTGCGCCACGAGCGCGAGCACGCCCGCGCGGGAGATCACCTGGCTCTGCTGTGTGCGGGTGTCGTCGTGGCGCTCATGCCCTGGAATCCCGCCCTCTGGTGGATGTTCCTGCGCCTCCGCACCGCTGTCGAGATCGACTGCGACCGCCGCGTCCTGGCCTCCGGGATCCATCCCTCCGAATACGGAGACCTTCTCATCGACATCGGGGCCGGTCGTCCGGCCCGGCACCCATTCGCTCTCGCAATGGCGGGCTCGGGAAGCCTGCTCGAACGGAGGCTGAAGGCAATGAGGAACCACAAAAAGAAGGCGCGGAGGTCCGTCCTGGCGCTCCTGGGCTGTGTGGCGCTGGGCGCGGTGGCGGCTGCCTGCGGGATGAGCGCACCGACCGGGATCCTTCCGGCGGTGAACAGTGTCCTGGAGGAGATCGGTCCCACCGCCGATGAGGCGCCGGACGTCGCAAACGCTCCCGCGGAGGAACCACCGGCAGCGCAGGGCAATTCGGATGCGAAGGCACCAGAGAATCCGGGTGTTCCCGGAGCAGATGCGATTCTTGCGGCCACCGACCAGGACGGCCGCATCCGGATTCGCGGGGTCAGCGAGTTACCGGCGCTGAGCCTGACGCCCGATGGCGTGGCACGAGACCCGCTGGTCCTGGTCGATGGCATGCTCCTCGACGGCGGATTGAAGAAGCTGCTGGAGAGCGAACCGCTCGATATCGAGGGGATCGGCTACAGCCGGGAACCCACATGGTTCGATGATTTCGGAGACATCGGCTCGCGCGGTGTCGTGATCATTCGTACAAGGGGCAGCGAGGGCTGGGGCTTCTCGGTGCCGCTCGACAGGCAGGCCCGCCAATTCGCCGTAGAGGCCCGCCAGCTCGATGAACAGGCACGCCGACTCAATCAGGAGGCCCGCCGGCTGGCCAGACCAGTTACGCAGACGCGCACGCAGACACGCCGGCTTCGAGACACGCCCGCGTCCGAGGACGGCGGGGTTCTGATCCGCGGCATCAACCGGCTCCCAAGCGTGCAGCTGAGTGCTCGGTCGGCGGCGCGGGACCCGCTGGTCATCGTTGACGACGTACCTCTTGTCGGCGGACTCAAAGCCCTGCTGGCGGCCAAACCCCTCGACATCAGGACAGCCGGGTACTTCGGGGATCCTCCGCGGCGCTTCGCGGAGGAATTCGGCGACGCGGCGCATCGTGGAATTGTGTTCGTCAACACGCACCACCTTCCGTCGCGCGAAGGTCGCTAGTCATGCCTGTGACCCCTGCGACCTCCGCCGCCATGCGGACCTGGAGCATTCGCCGCGAACGGCCGCGCCTCCGATTCCGGGGACTCGCGCTGACCCTCGCCGCGCTCTCCCCAGTCGCCTGCGGGATCGACACGGAACCCTCCGGCGGCGGGCCCGACGTGGTGGTCGATACGATCGGCGACACCCTCGTGGTGCGCACCCTGTCAGGGAGCGTCTGGGGCGCCGAAGCAACCCTGGTGCCCGAGGCCGCGATCGGTCGGCTGGACGGGCCGGAGGAGTACCTCTTCGGCAGGGTAACTTCGATTGCCGTGGACGATTCCGGCAGAGTGTACGTGCTCGACGACCAGGCGCAGCACGTCCGCGTCTACGACGCCGACGGGGTTTACCTGGAAACGCTGGGGGGACGAGGAGAGGGACCGGGAGAGTTCACGCGGGCCGAAGCGATGGCCGTGCTTCCCGACGGCAGGCTGGTGGTGCGGGATCCGGGCAATCTGCGCGTCCAGGTATTCGGCCCGGGTCCGGGCCAGCGAAACGAATGGACGTACCTGTCCGGCAACTTCTACACCACAAGGGCATTGTACACCGATGTCCGCGGCCGGACCTTCCTCTTCGCCCGCATCCGCGACAGTTCGGGCAACCTCGTCATGCACCTCGTCGTTCTGGGGCCGGACGGTACCGCGGTCGACACGCTGCCGGAGCCTTCGAGCGACTTTGATCCTCCCAGCGTACGGGCAGAGCGCACGGACGACGAAGGAAACACCTCCAGCGTAAGTTCCGTCGTCCCCTTCAGCCCCTTCTTTAATTGGTCGGTACACCCCAGCGGTCACTTCCTGACCGGTCTGTCGGGCGAATACCGAATCGACCTCGCGCGCGGCGATGGCGTACTCCGGATCGAGCGGCAGTCCACTCCGATTCCGGTCTCCGACGCGGAGCGCGACCACGAGCGCGAGAGTACCGTGCGGATGATCAGATTGTCGATTCCGGGCTGGGATTGGGACGGTCCGTCCATCCCCCGCCACAAGCCGGTGTTCAAGAGCCTGCTGTCCGGTCGGGACGGACGGATCTGGGTCTGGCTGTCGACCGAGGCCTACAGCGTCGAAAACGACGACTACAACCCGGACAACCCCTTCTCGGCGCCGGTGTCCTGGATTGAACCGACACGGTACGATGTCTTCGAGCCCGACGGCACCTATCTGGGGGCCGTAACAACCCCGGCCGGTTTCTCCAGCTACCCGAACCCCATCTTCGAAGGTGACCATGTGTGGGCGGTCACCCGGGACGAGTTGGGCGTCCAGCGGGTCGTGCGCTTCCGGATTGTGGTGGGTGACCCGGAGTAGGCTGTAGTGTAGGCATCAGAATCCGATGATCAGAATCCCCCTGCTCCTCTTCATGCTTGCCGGAGCCAGCGCGTGCAACACGGATGCGCGGCCGGCCGGACCCGCCCCCGAAGTCGTCGTCGAGACCATCGGCGACACGACGGTCGTGCGCACGCTTTCGGGAAGCGTCTGGGGCGCGGAGGCCACCCTGGTGCCGGAGGTCACGATTGGCCGGCTGGACGGCCCGGACGAGTACCTCTTCGGCAACATATACGCCCTCACGGTGGACGACGACGGGCGGGTATACGTCCTGGACGGGCAGGCCCAGCACATCCGCGTCTTCGACTCCGAGGGGACCTACCTGGATACGGTGACAAGGCGCGGCCAGGGGCCCGGCGAGCTGAGAAACGCCATGTCGGTCGCGGTCCTGCCCGACGGGCGCATCATCGCACACGACGTCGGGGACATGTTCGTCAAGGTCGTGGGGCCCGCCACCGCGGACCGGGAGCACTGGCCGTTCCCGGTGGGCGCCTTCGTGATCCCCGTCAAGCCGCTCGGCATCGACCGCAACGGCCGCATCCTGGTGGCCTCCGCCGGCAGCTCGTCCGGGGACATCATCGAGTACGTCAGGGTCATGCGCCCGGACGGCGAACTCCTGGACTCGCTCTCCCCCCCGGGCATCGGCTTCGAGCCGCCCTCCGTGGAGGTTCGCCTTCCCTTCACGATGAACGGCCGGACAACCGCGTCGCGCGCCGTCCCCCTCACGGCCCGCCACTACTGGACCGTGCACCCGAACGGTCATTTCGTGACCGGGATCTCAAGCGACTACCGCGTTGACCTGCAAACCGGCGACGGCGTGTTGCGCATCGAGCGCAGCTGGGAGCCGGTCCCCGTATCGGAGGCCGAGCGCGGCTACCACACCGAAGTCGTCACGGCGGGAATGCGTCGCACCCAGCCCGACTGGAGCTGGAACGGGCCGCCGGTCCCCGAGACGAAGCGCCCCTTCCGTGGCCTTGTCGCCGGCCGGGACGGACGCATCTGGGTCCAGCTATGGACGGAGGCCCGCCCGGTCGTCAACGAGGATCACGACCCGGACGACGCGCGTTCGCAACCGGTGTCGTGGAAATCACCGGTGCGCTACGACGCGTTCGAGCCGGACGGCACCTATCTGGGTGCGCTCGCGGCCCCGAACGGATTCCTCGCCTCACCGGCCGTGCCGATCTTCGATGGCGAGCATGTCTGGGCGGTGAGCCAGGACGAATTGGAGGTACAGCGGGTGGCGCGCTACCGGATTGTGGTGGGCGCAGGGTAGTGGGACCCCCAAGCTACACTTCCCGTTTTGACAGCAACGGTCTCAATCTCCATCGTCGTCTGACTCGGCAACCCGAGGACAACGGAGATCGAGATGTCAACGAGGACCATGGCAATCGCTGTCGCCGCGGCCGTCCAAGCCGCTTGCACCACCGATGACCCTGCGCGATCCAACCTGAACGGGCAGCGGCACGAGCAGGTGGTCGAAACACGGGGCGACACCACCGTGGTGCGCACGCTGTCTGGCAGCGTCTGGGGCGCGGAAGCCAACCTCGTGGCGGAGTTTGCAATCGGCGAACTGGACGGGCCGGACGAGTACCTGTTCGGCAGCATCGGCTCTTTCGCGGTGGACGACGACCGCAATGTCTACGTGTTGGACACACAGGCTCAGCATGTCCAGGTCTTTGACTCGGTCGGCACCTACGTGAGGACGCTTGGCGGGCGGGGCGAAGGTCCGGGCGAGCTGAGCTTCGCGACTTCCGTCGCCACCCTGCCCGATGGCCGTGTTGTGGTGAGCGAGGCGGCCGCCTTGCGCATTCAGGTATACGGCCCCGGGCTGCATGAGACGCAGCAGTGGAGGTACACCGCGGCCGGTGTACCAACTCCTCCGAGGCCGGTGGAAGTCGACCGGCACGGTCGAACGTTCGTCGGGACAGTTGAGATAGACCCGAGCGGCCGAATCGACTTGCCCCTGGTAGCCATCGGCCCGGACGGCACGCAGCAGGGCACCCATCTCCCCCCCGGCTTCGATTTCGAGCCACCTTCGCTGGAACTCCAGTCTACCCTGGGAACCTTCACCTCGAAGGTGTTGATACCGATTCCGTTGACGCCAAGCCACCACTGGGCCCTGCACCCCAACGGCCATTTCGTGACCGGGATCTCATCCGACTACCAAATCGACCTGGGGCTCGACACCGGCGTGCTCAGAATGGAGCGCGCCTTTGTACCGGTCGCGGTATCGCCGGAGGAACGGAGCTATCACCGCGACGATGTAACTCGCAGCATGCGCGTTACCCAACCCGACTGGCGTTGGAACGGGCCGCCCATTCCGAGCACCAGGCCACCCTTTCGGGGACTCGCCGCCGGCCGGGATGGACGCATCTGGGTCACGGTGTCGACAGAGGCACAGCCGGTCGAGAACGAGTTCCATGACCCGCAGAATCCCAACTCGGATCCGATCCTGTGGCGGTCGCCGCTTCGCTACGATGTCTTCGAGCCCGACGGATCCTACCTCGGGACCGTCGTCCCGCCGGAGGGGTTTTACGGCGCGCGGCGCCCGGTCTTCGATGGTGAACATGTCTGGGCGGTGGCCCAGGATGAACTTGGCGTCGAGCGGGTGGTGCGCTACCGGATCGTGGTGGGCGAAGGGTAGACGAACCCCTACCCGATCCAGCGAATGTCGTGGATCGCTACCGTTTCGCGGTCCAAATCGTCTCGGGCAGTGGTCAGCGCGGTCTGTCCAATCACCTGCTCCAACCAGACGTTGGCGGGCAGTCGCATATGGCCGATGAAGAAACCCTCGGCATCGAATATGTCCCAGACCTGATCGTCCGCGGGGTCGCCAGCGGCAGTCGCCTCCACGGCGTCGCCGGCCCGCCGCAGCCACACCTCGCCCTGATCCGTGAACAGCAGGCCATCCCAATGACGACGCGCCTCCGGTATCGGCATGTCGGACAGGTGCTCCTCGTAGATTCGCAGCAGGGATTCGGGCACGGGGCTGCGCCGCATACCCTCAAGGAACATCGTCACGGCGCGGTCGTCGATCCGCCGGGGCGGCCGGTCGATCTCGACCCTGCGCTCGAGACCTGCCGGGCCGTATACGGAGTATGACGCTTCCCCGACGCCATCGATCGCGTAGACCCGGTCGTCCCGGAAGCCCCGTGGCGAGCTGCCGGAGAACGGAACCGCGACCGACTCTCCATCGCGGAAGTACCACAGTGCGCCCAGGGTCTGCGACACCAGCGTCGGGGCCGTGCCGTCCAGCGGCATCGTCCAGGTCCTGACGGTGTCCCTCAACGTCGAGCCGCGTGCCGGCATGCGCTCCATCAGCCCCCGGGGTATCTGCCCGAGGAGGGTTCCCGTCCGGGTCACGTGTTGTGGTAGTGGTGAGATGCCGAGGGTCGAAGGCAACAGGTGGCTGCGCAGGAACTCGCCGCTACTCGAATACACGGAGAGTCGCCGGTGCTCACGGTCATTCACGTAGGCGCTTCCTTCGCCGTCGAAACCGAGAAACTCACTCCGCCGGAACTCGCCGGGGCCGTCGCCTCGCCCTCCGATGGTGAAGAGATGCATCCCGGAGCCTGGATCGAATACCCGGATCTCCTGGGATTGCGACTCCGCGATCCACAGCGATCCGTTGGGATGCAATCGCGTGGTACCGACTCTACCGAACAGCTCCGGACCCTCTTCCTCGGAACCGAAAACGCGCCGGGCGGGCTGAACGAGTTCCCCGCGACGGAGCGGGTCATCCGCGTTCCGCACGATCTGGACCCCCGCGCTGTCCGTGCGGCTGGGGCCGGTTGCCTCGCTCCGGTCGGAAACGCCGCAGCCCGCACAGAGCAGGGCGATGGCGGCGTGGCACATCCGGCGGAGCACAAATCGCCCGGCGCGCACCGCAGACAGAGGCCCTTGAACCGCAGAATGTATGCTGGACAGGCGATCATACACTTGACGCACGGAAATCTATCCGCTAACTTTCCTATGTGGATGATTCATCAGTAGTTAGGTTCGCTTCGGCGGTTACGCGGTCGATCTCCTTCATCGCCCGCTTGCCGAACACGGCCTCCGCGATCTCGCGGCCGGTCTTCTCGCCGATGTTCCGCGGCACGGTGCGCTTTCTCTTCTTCCTTCGGGGGTGATTGGCCATGAAAGACGTGAACCTCCTCACTCTGCTGGACCGCTTCAACTGTAACGATCGGTGCCGGGACGCGCTAGAAGCGATCCGCTGGCCCGATGGCGTGTGCTGCGTCCGGTGCGGCGACACGGACATCACCGAGATCGCCAGCCGTCACCAGTTCCGGTGCACCGGGTGCAAGTACCGCTTCACGGTGACGGCTGGAACGATCATGCACCGTTCCCACCTTCCCATCCGCGTCTGGTTCCTGGCGGTCTACCTGATGTGCCAGTCGAAGAAGGGGATGAGCGCCCATCAGCTCCACCGGATGCTGGGGTGCACCTACAAGACCGCGTGGTACCTCTGCCACCGGATCCGCGAGGCCATGGGCAACGAGCCCTTCGAGGGGCCGACCCTGTTCGGCGTCGTCGAACTCGACCAGACGCTCGTGGGCGGCAAGGCCAAGGGCCGCGAGAACGCCTTCGAGAACAAGAACTGGGTGGCCGGCGCGATCGAGCGCGGCGGCCAGGTGCGGCTGGAGCGCATCCCGAACATCAGGAAGGACACCATCCATGACTTCGTGCGCCGCACCATCGCCGACGAGGCCGAGGCCATCTACACCGATGAGCTACGGTCCCACATCGGGCTGGAGACGCCCGAGCGGCGGCACGAGACGGTCAACCACAGCGCCGACGAGTGGGTGATGGGCGATGTCCACACGAACTCCGTGGAGGGCGTATGGTCTCTATTCAAGCGCTCGATCGTCGGATCGTTCCACAAGATGAGCGTGAAGCACATGGACCGCTACTTGGAGGAACTGGAGTGGCGCTTCAATAACCGCGAGAACCCGCACATCTTCCCCGACACCCTGCGGCGGATCGTGAACACCGACCCGCTGGAGTACCGGAAGTTGATCGCGTAGCCCTGCGGTTGAAGGACGCAGGGTTGACGGGGGTGTTAGCTTTCGTGACGTCGTATGGCCGTCTGTGCCCGGACGGGGATGTCCGGTGCCCGATCCATACCCTCCAACGGGACGTACTGCACTGACAGCTCCAAGCCCCGATGCCCCCTAGGTGTTGGGCCAGACACTGGGAATGACCACCGTATCTTGGGTGGATGCGATTCTAGGTGCCTGGAGCGGTTTCCCCTACTCTGGAGTTCCCGCGCCTGCGGGGTTCTTGCGTGCTCGAAACCATCGTCGTACCCTTTCCGTCCTTTTCCTCCAGACCTCGTTTGAGAAGGCGAACGATACATGTCCACATTCAGTAACAGGCCCCTACCCCCCGTCTGGACAGACGGATTCGTAGTCGGCCACTCCGAAAACAGGATTACCGTCTATTTTCTCGCCGCTCAGCCTACGTTAGGGGACGAGCCAGAAGATGCCGACGATGATGGGCATCCAGAAACGGAGCCGGTCTTCCATACCTCCGTGACCATGACCCGCAGGACCGCGCGTCATCTGCTCTCAACCCTTCGCGAGGCAGTCGGCGCGCAGACAGATGAGAACGCAGGAGGGCAAGATGAGTAGAGCATTGGCAACGGTACCGGGCGACTCCCACGGCCACCTGACCGACAGAAGCGACGGGAGTTTCCAAGAAGCCTGCCGGGAAATCGAGCAAGCCATGGCTGTTGCAGAGCGAGAAGGTTACCAGCCTCCGCCAACCGAGCTGGTCGAGTTCACACGGGAGCTGCTCGAAAAGATCTATGGTGACGTGTCGTTACCATACGAAGTCGCCCCGGAAGACGACGGCGGCATCTCCATACGCGCCGTTCGGGAGGGTATGTATGTGACCCTCGTCCTGTCGCCTACGGGGAGCGACCGCTGTTTCGTCGGGAAGAGGGGCGAGATGAGAAGAACCATCTACAGCAATCGCGGTAACATCTTCGGGCCATTCCTGCGAGGAGCACTGCGAGAGCTCGATGGAGTCGACCTTTTTTCTGACGGTGTATACCTATCCGTCGTAATCGAGGAGACAGAAGAAGAAGCATGGACCTACCACCTATCCAACCCGGGGAAGGACTGGGTCGGAGCATCTTCACCCGAAACCACTTTAGTCCGACGAACCAGACGGTCACATACCGCGCGTTTTACCGGAAAGACGGCCAGCCAATATCAGTTGACAGGTGCGACCACGCAACGGATCAAGAGTTGGCCGCGTTGGCAAGGGAAAACGGCAGGCAGAGAAAACAGACCTTCTTCGGCTGGGGGCGACTAACCAAGGAGGACGCCGAGGAGGGTGGACGAACCGTCACGGCCCGGCCTTTGCCCGGCAACCCATTCCATGCGGACATCGAACTGCCGAACGAAAAGGTGACAGGCGTGAGTCCTCGCGAACATGCGGAAAACCTTGCCGCGTTCTCTAGGTTTCACCCTCCACCGGCGTCCTCTCAATCGTCCGAACCTTGAGGGCTAGTCGGAGCGGCGCTCTCACACCAGTTCCCGGGGTGCCGCCCGCCCGTCCCCCGGCGGTCACGTCGATGTCGAGCGTGAGCGCGTGGCCGCACACGCGACCACTGTAGGTCACCACCGCCCGATCGGCGCCCCATTCGACCGGCCCGCTACCGCGCAGCCGCACCTCGCACTCGGCGTCCAGTTGCTTCTTCTCGGCCGTGTTGAGCACCGGCTGGAAGAACCCCGACCACTCGCCGGTCCAATGCTCGCCATCGTAGTCGGCCACATGCTTCAGCATGCCGGGATGGAAGAGGTCGAAGCCGCCGTCTCCGTCGTACTCCCGAGGCAGGTTCTTGAACCCGTACCCGTCCTCGAACTGGCAGTAGTGACTTCCCTCCTCGTGTTCGACGATCACGCTGTCGGGTCCGTTGGCGACCGTCACCACGCGGAAGACCACCAAGCCCGGTGAAATGAGGTAGCCCGTCTTGAAGCGGGGGTCGCCGGGTTCCAGCCGGAGCTCCGGGGCAATGACACCCCTTGCCCATCCCGTGTCGTCCGGCCGGAAGACGTACGAGGGGTCGCACCGGAACTCGTCGCTACTGACAGTCATGATACGGACGCCTTGGGGATTCGGTTCGACCTCAGACAGCCGGGTGTGGTAGAGTGGCATTCGGCCGGCCAGGAACCGAATGACGCTCTCGGCTTGGTCTGCGGTGAACCCGGGATCCTTGGTGACTCCGGTGGGATCGCCGCCGCAGGCCAGCGGGCCGGAAAGAGTGGAGAGACAGAGCAAGGTGAGCGCAGGCAGCTTCCGCATAGCAGGCGTCCTTCCCGTGCGGGGCGAACGGCCCGAGTCATGGACGGGAGTCGGGCCGTTGCAACCGCACGCACAGGAGCTGCGAGAACGTCCTGCCTATTTACCCCGGCCGGTGTCGGGAGCTACCCGTCGTGGCCATTCAGTGGGCTCTTGTATTCGGACAGGTAACCCGACATGGGGGCTCCTGTGCTGCAATGCGGTTGCACGCTGACGGTAGGGGCGGGGAACCGGCGGCGCAAGCTCGTCGGAAAGTGACCTCCCCCTACGCGCGCGCCTCCACCCGCGATGGCGGTCATTGATCGTCGCCATCGGGCAGAAAGGCGAACGGGTCGAACTCGGGTTCCGGCTTCGGCCGGGCCCGTTCGAGCAACCACGCCTCGAGCGTGTCCTCATGGTAGAGGTCTTGGTCTGGATCGTACCCGCCTTCTGAACACTCCTCGGTGTACCTCAGTCTGATCACCGCTACTTCCTCTCGGCGATGCCTCGCCGTGATCTTCGATGCGAGGATTCGGCGCTCACCATCGGGCAGGTCGTCGCTCCCTCGAATCTCTCTTGCGATCAGAGGCACTCGCTCGCTTTCCAGCCGGCGAGCATACATGGTCGAACCCTCGATCATGTCTTCCGCGTCGATGCGGTCCAGCCAGTTGCCTGGTCCGTTCCCGCGTACCTGCTTTGCTACTTGGTGACCGTGAAGAACCGTGCCTCCATACGCGATGACGACGCACACCACGATCACCGTCAGCTGGATCCAAAGCGGTGCCTCCTCACCCAGCATGTCGTCCACCACTACGGTCACGACATGCCCGCCTACCGTCACGGCCACGATTACGAGAATCTGTATGATGCCGGGTTTCCACGGGTTGCTCATGCCCGGACGGTATCCGTACCTTCATGTCTGCGGCAAGCTTACCCGCACCGAACGGCGGGAGCGAACGCCCCCATGCTACCGTCCCCGATTCCGTGCGTCAAGTGTATGATCACCGCTGGACATGACAGAATGTAAGGTTGCCTTTACATCTCAGGCAAACGAAGGCTGCCCGGTCCATCTGCACGACCGGTTGGAAGGACCGCGTACCGATCAACGATGTTGCGAGCGAGACCTTAGAACCCGCCTCCCGTACTGAACCCCCCACCGCCGCCGAACCCTCCTCCGGTGCTGAAGCCTCCACCCCCGAAGCCACCGCCCGACCTGAACCCGCCACTCCCCAACCCGCTGTCCCCGAGGGGCCGGAAATGCTGGTGCCGGCGCAGCGTCCGGTAGAGTCGCCCGGACGAGTGTCTCCCGGCCATGAATCCCAGCAGGAGCGCGTTCATGTCGAGCGAGTCGTCGAACTGTGAGCGGCGCCCGTTCCAGTCCTCCGCCTCGAAGCGGTCCCGGAGGTCCTCCAATTCCCTGAGGCGGGACGCGGTCCGGGCGCGCTCCTCCCTCCGTTCGGCGAGCCGGTCGCGGAGGTGGACGAGGCGCTCGTCGACTTCGTACAGCTCCGCCACGAGCGCATCGTCGCGGAGGTCGCCGGTCTCCCGGGCCATGACGACGAGTTCATCCAGCGAGCGCCCCTCCAGGTACGCCTCGATCCCGTCGATCGCCTCCTCGTAGTACGATCCCCGCTCGTCGTGGAGCGCGGCCAGCTCGTCGTTGAGCGCCCGCAGCGCGCCCTCCGCATCGCGCAGCGCCTTGCGCGCCTCCTCCCGCTCCGCGTACAGCCGGTCTCCCCTTTCGAGCACCGGTGTCATGCCGTTGCGGTCGATCACCTGCGCCTCCAGCCTCTCCAACGGCGGGCTGGCAACCGCCAGTGCATTGCGGTCCTTCTCGAGTGCGGACTCCGCGTGGCCGGGAAGCGCATTGAGGAAGTCGTACTTCGCCCGCACGGCCTCGTAGTCCGTCACCACCGCCACCCACCGATCGAGTCGGCGGGTGAGCGCGTTCCCCGCGGCGGCCCCGGTCCCATGCCCGCGGCGCGACAGGTACGCGAAGAACGGGTCGCGCTCGTAGGCAGGAGTCTTCTCCTTCTGCTCCCGGATCGCGGCCTCGCTCCGTTTCTCCGACGCCACGACCCGCGCCTCCAGCTTGCGCACCTGCTCGAAGAGGCGCTTCCACCTCTCCATCCCCTGCAGCTCCTGGTACACCACCCGCGCCAGGCGCGCCCGCTCCCTGCCCGTCTCGTTCAGCGCATCGGTCACCGTCTCCAGCGCGGCCTCCGCCCCCTCCACCACCTCGCGCTGCTCCGGAATCGACCGCTCGACCACGTCCAGGCGGTCCTTCTTCTCATCGTAGATCGCGCGAATGCCGCCCTCCATCTCGGCGAGCGTCCCCGCGACCGACGCCTCATTCATCCCCGGCAGGTGGAACTCGGCCAGCGCCCGCACCGTCGCCGCCCTGCGCTCGCCGCTCTCCGCCACCTGGCGCTGCAGCTCCTGGATCCCCTCCTCCTCACGGTCCGCCGCCCGCCGCACCTTCCGGATCCGCCTGACCAGGTCGCGGTGCACGTCTCTCCCTGTATGCATGGCTACCACCTCGTGATCTGGCCGAGGTCCTCGTAGTTCCGCTCCGCGGTCACGAAGCCCCGCCGCTTGAAGCCGAAGTCGTCGTCGTCGATGATGCCGTTGTCCTGCCTGTCGCTGGCGATCCGGTCGTACACCTCCTTCGGCACCCGCTCCGCCCATTCCATCACGCGGGCGGTGCTCCCGTCCTCCTCGTTGCGGATCGTGACCGGGAGCTGCTGCCCGTCCCCGGCGACCGCCTGCACGCGCAGGTAGTAGTTGCGCACTCCGTCGAGTTCGGTGTGGTAGCGCCAGACTCCCCCGACAATCACGATCTCGTACTCCGAGCCGACCAGCGCGTGGAGCTCACGGTAGCTCTCGGCGGTCGATTCGAGCCCGCCAAGATCCCGTGCGGCCAGCTGCGCGTCGGCGCTCCGCCCCAGCTCGGCGGCCCGTTCGCGCCCCAGCTCCTCGACCGCCTCCGCCAGCACGGCGGCGTGCAGCCCCGCGACCTCCGCTTCCAGAGCGCCCAGGCGAGCATGGCGTTCGACCAGAAAATCGGCACCCATGATGTCGCTGCGGGCGAACGCACGACTGTCCGCGACGGCTTCCGCCCTCTGGTTCAGGCCGCTGATCGAAGCGTTGGTGAGCCCCTCCCGGCCGGCCTCTTCGGCAATTGGCGCCAACGTCGCGGCGATCTGGGCCAACTGGCTCTCGGCCAACGCGAGACCGGCCGCGAAGGCTTCGATCTCGTCGGCGGGGAGGTCGTCGGGGACGCCCTGCGCACGGAGCGCCCGGATCTCGCCCAGATCGGAGTCGATGGCCGCATCGAGGCGCGCCACTTCCGCCTGCAGCCGCCCGGCGTCACGCTCGAGCGCGTTCGTCCGCATGGCGTCGGTGAGCGCGAACCCACCCCAGACGAGCGCGGCCAGTACCGCGACCGGCGCCAGGACCCGCTTCGCCACCCGGCCGCGGCGGATGTAGAGGAGCGCCAGCCCGCGTTTGAGACCGGGCCGCGCGGGCGTGAATGCGTAGCGCTGCGCGAGATACTCGTCGAGCGCCTTCTCGATCACGCGTGCATCAACGAGGTCTCCCAACTCCTCGTACATGACCTGGATTTCGCGGATCGTGGCCTCGCGGTCGAGCGCTTCATGCTCTTCCAGCGCCGCCTGCCGCTCGTGAATGACCTGCGCGGCGTCCATGACGCGCAGCACTTCCTTCGGGTCCAGCATTCGTTCCGGCATGTTCGGTGGTCCCTTGTGTCTGTCAATCGTTGATTCGGTTGCGCCTTTGGGGGCCGCGGGCGCCTACCGGGGGCGATTCCTCCCACCGCCTCGGCGTCACACCCTCATCGGCTGCCACTCCATGTACGTAGCCGAGCGCCAAATCCATTCGAGCGGCCCGAAGCGGAAGCGCGCCAGCCACCAGGGCGACCACGCCAGCTGCAGCGCCCAGATGGCGACCACGATCCCGACCTGGCCCGGCGCGCTGACCCGCTCGAAAAGACCGAGCCCGTGCCCGTAGAACAACAGCGAGCAGATGATGCTTTGCATGATATAGTTGGTCAGCGCCATGCGGCCCGCGGCCTCCAGACGCCGCCGGAGCCAGCTCAGCCAGCCACCCTTCACCATCAGGATGACCAGCGCGACGTAGCCGAGGAAGACGCCGACCGACCCGACATAATTGAGCAGCAGCGGGGGGTAAATCGCCTGGTCCGCCTCGACCCCGGGCCGCAACATGATGGAGGACCCCCAGCCGGATAGAGGGAGGCCGAGTGCGAAGCCCAGCACGGCCATCCTGCGGTAGAATGCGGTCGAGCGCGCACCCGTTATGACATCCAGCCGATAGAGCGCCATGCCGACCAGCATCAGGCCTCCAGCGCGCCAGAACACATAAAAGGGGAAGACGCCGCCGAGCGCGAGCAGATACAGCGACGCCCGCTCAGGCAGCTGGTCGGTCCACGAACCCCGAAACGCGGCAATCTCGGCGTCGATTCCCTCCTGCGGAGGGGCCCATTCGGCCATGATGGTGGCCCGCTCCGCCTCCGGCAGGTACGGCAGGGCGAGCAGGATGAGTCCCAGAAGGACGACCACAACCGAGACCGCCGCCCCGCCGATCCAGAGCTGCCGCCGGGGGGCGAGGTTGCGGAGCGGATAGAGCAGGAAGCCGCACAGCGCGTAGGCGACGAGGACATCGCCGTGCCAGATCAGGAAGGCGTGCATGAGGCCGATCACCAGCAGCCAGAACTGGCGGCGGTAGTGAAGACCGGTGCCGGAGACGCCGCGACCGGCCATGCGCTCGCTCATGATCGCGATGCCGACCCCGAAGAGCAGCGAGAAGATGGAGATGAACTTCGTGTCGAAGAAGAGGTAGATCGCGGCCCACGTCCACTGGTCGGCGGCTTCGAGGACGCGGCCCGAGGCGGGGTTCGAGTACGCGGACGAGATTCGCGCGAAGCCCTGGACATTGACCATGAGAATGCCCAGCACGGCGAAGCCGCGGAGCACATCGATAGCGGCGATCCGTTCGGACTTGGCGACGGGGGTGGTGATGGGGCCTCCGGGGT
>VXLT01000027.1 GCA_009841475.1 Gemmatimonadota bacterium | reverse complement strand
CGCCCGCCCCGTCGTCCCCGCCAACCCGCCCGAACCCGAGGATGCCCGCACCATCGACGTTGGGGGCCAGGTCGCGCCGGCGTACCAGCGTGGGAAATCCCGGCAGGGGATCCTCGTCGGGGGCCCGAGGTGAGCGGAAAACGGCGGCCTCGACCCTGCCCACATCGCCGCCCAGCGCCGCCAGCCCCGCCAACGCCTCATTCGATGCCAACGGCGATCCGACGATCCGGACCCCGGCCCCACCCGCATCCGAAAGCCGCTCGAAGAGCGACGCCAACGCCTCCTGCCAGCCAGCCGCGCGGCGATCCGCTCCCCGCCCCACCGCCGGCTCCTCGAGCCGGCCGGGATGGTTCATCCACTCGTAGTTCGCGCGCCCGTAGTCGCACATCCAGTGGCCGTTGACCTCCTGGTTCTCGCGGGGCTTGAGCCGCTGCACCAGGTTGTCGCGGGTGTGCAGCTCGATGTTGCAGCCCTGCGAGCACCCGGGGCAGATCGACTCCGTGTGGTCCAGATCCCAGGCGCGCGCCTTGTGCAGGAAGTCCTTCGACACAAGCGCGCCGACCGGGCAGATGTCCACGATGTTGCCCGCGTACGACGCCCCGTCCAGCCCGTGATCGAAGAAGGTGTCGATCACCGCCCGGCTCCCCCGCTCCACCACCGTCAGCCGCGGATCGCGTGCCACTTCCTCCATGAAGCGCACGCAGCGGGTGCACATCACGCAGCGGTCGCCGTAGAAGAGCACGTCGCCACCGAAATCGTCGCGCCCGAAGACGCGCTTCGGCTCACGCCCGCGGCCGCGCTCCCTGCCCTCCTCGAAGACGTAGTCCTGCAGCTTGCACTCGCCCGACATGTCGCAGATGGGACAGTCGAGCGGGTGGTTGACCAGGTAGAACTCGAGCACCCCCTTGCGCATCCTGACCGCAGACGCGCTTTCGGTATGCACCACCTGCCCGTCCTCGGCCATCGTCACGCAGGACGGCTGCAGCTTGGGCGCGCCCTCGACCTCGACCAGGCAGATCCGGCACTGGGCGGGCGCGCTCAGTCCGGGGTGGTAGCAGTAGTGCGGCACCTCGACCCCGAGGTCCCCCGCCGCGTCCAGCAGCGAAGTCCCCTTCGGGACGGTGACCTCCCGGCCGTCGATCGTCAGGGTGACCGTGTCGGGTTTGCGGCCGTTATCCGGCATGGGTCCTCCTCGGGTGCGGGGACTCCACCCGGCCGGCATGGGTCCTCCCCGGGTCCCGGGATCCCACGGGCCGGGTCGCTCGCGCGCGCCGCATCAGGCCGCCCCCACCCGCTCGCCCCGGCGGATCAGCGCCAGGTAGTCGTCGCGGAACTTCTCGATCGACGAGATGATCGGCATCGCCAGCGAGTCCGAGAGCACGCAGATCGTGGTGCCGGTCATCTGTTCGGAGATCTCGATGAGGGTGTCGAGGTCGTCCTCTGTGCCGCGGCCGTCCTCGATGCGGCGCAGGATCTGCGTGGCCCAGGTCGTGCCCTCGCGGCAGGGTGTACACTGGCCACACGACTCGTGCGCGTAGAAGTACGCCATGCGCCGAACCTGCTTGACGATGTCGGCGGTCTCGTCCATGACGATCACCGACGCGCAGCCGAGCATGGAGCCGGCGGCCTCGACGCCCTCGTAGCAGAGCGTGCAGCTGCGGCAGTCGTCGGCGCTCATGATCGGCACCGAGCTGCCCCCGGGGATGACCGCCTTGAGGGCGTTGCCGTCCCTCATGCCGCCGCAGACATCCTCGATGAGCTCCATGAGGGGGAAGCCGAGCGGGAACTCGTAGTTGCCGGGCTTGTTCACGTGGCCCGAGACGCAGAAGAGCTTCGTGCCGGGGCTCTTCTCGGTGCCCCACTGGCGGTACCAGTCGCCGCCGTGCCGCGCGATGTGGGGTGTGGCCGCCAGCGTCTCGACGTTGTTGATCGTGGTCGGCATCCCGAAGGCGCCCACCGCCGCCGGGAAGGGCGGCTTGATGCGCGGCTCGCCGCGGCGCCCCTCCAGCGAGCTCATGAGGCCGGTCTCCTCGCCGCAGATGTAGGCGCCGGCGCCGACGTGCAGGGTCATGTCGATATCGACGCCCGACCCCATGATGTCCTTCCCCACGAGCCCCTCCTCGTACGCCTCCTCCAGCGCCCGCGCCATCACCCGGGTCGACTCGAAGAACTCGCCGCGCAGGTAGATGTAGCAGTGCGACGCCCCGATCGCGTACGATCCCACCAGGCACCCCTCGATCAGCTGGTGCGGGGTCCAGCGGATGATTTCGCGGTCCTTGAAGGTGCCCGGCTCCGATTCGTCGGCGTTGCAGAGCAGGTAGTGCGGACGGCGGGTGTCCTTCGGCATGAACGACCACTTGAGCCCGGTCGGGAAGCCCGCGCCGCCGCGCCCGCGCAGCCCCGACCGCTTGACCTCCTCGATCGTCGCCTCGCGCCCCATCTCGAGCGCCCGCGCGATCCCCTGGTAGCCGCCGTACTTCTTCCACCCCGCCACCGTGCGCGCGGCGGGGTCGCCGAAGCCCTCGCTCAGGACTCGCGTCTCCTTTTCGTGCCGGTAGGGGTATGCCACGGTGCCTATTCCGGGGTCGGGGCGGCGTCGCCGCCGCCGTTCAATTCCGACTTCAGGCGCGCCAGAATCCTGGGCACGTCCGCCACGGAAACGTCCTCGAAGTAGCGTTCGTTGATCTGCACGCAGGTCGGGAAGCCGCACGCCGCGAGGCACTCCGCCTCGGCCACCGTGAAGTTGCCGTCGGCCGACGTGTCCCCCAGCTCCGTGCCGGTGTGCTTCAGGAAGGCCGCAAGGACCTCGTCGGCGCCGCAGAGATTGCAGGAGATGTTGGTGCAGACCTGGATCAGGAAGCACCCCACGGGGCGCTTGTTGTACATCGTGTAGAAGGTGGCCACCCCCCGCACGTAGGCGCTGCTGAGCCCGAGCAGTTCCGCCACCTCGTCCATCGTCTCCGGGGAGACGTGCCCGCGCAGCTCCTGGGCCAGGTTCAGCGCCGGGAGCAGGGCGGCCATCGCGGTGGGATAGCGGCTGCGGATCTTCTCGAAGCGCTCCTGGTAGGGTCCCTCGAAGAGGGGTGCGGCGGGGTCCCTTTCGACCAGCTGGAAGGGGTGGCTGGCAGCGGTACTGGGGTGGCGGCCCTCGGGGGGCAGTTCCCCCGCGTAGCCGGCGCCCCGCACTTCGTCCTCGGTGAGGTCGAATTCCCCCGTGTTCCCCGCCCAGCCGGGATTGTGGAAGCGCGCCTCGCTCACCGGTCGATCTCCCCCAGCACGATGTCGAGGCTCGCGTTGATCATGATGAGGTCCGCCATCAAGTGCCCCTCGGCCAGCTTCGGGATCGCCGACAGGTTGACGAACGAGGGCGGCCGGATCCGCCAGCGCACCGGTTTGGGCCCCCCGTCCCCCACCACGTACATCCCCAGTTCGCCCTTCGAGCCCTCCACCGAGAACCAGCAGTCCTCGGCAGGAGCCGGAATGCCCTCGGTGATGAGCTTGAAGTGGTGGATCATCGACTCCATGTCGGACATGCAGTCGGTCTTCGACGGCAGGCTGACGCGTGGGTCCTCGACATCCATGGGACCGCTCGGCAACCGGTCGAGCGCCTGGTGCAGGAGACGCACGCTCTGCCGCATCTCCTCCATGCGCACGAGGTAGCGGTCGTAGCAGTCCCCGTGGCACCCGATCGGGACCTCGAAGTCGTAGCTCTCGTAGTCGTAGTAGGGCCGGTCCTTGCGCACGTCGTAGGGCACGCCGCTGGCCCGCAGGTTGGCCCCCGTAAGCCCGTGGTTCACCGCCTCTTCCGCCGAAATCGCCCCGATCCCCTGGGTGCGCCCGATGTGGATCGCGTTGCAGGTCAGGAGCGTGTCGATCTCGTCGAGGGTGGCCGGCAGGTTGTCGGCGAATTCGCGTACGCCCTTCGTCCACCCCTCCGGGAGGTCGGCCATCATCCCGCCGATCCGGGTCGCGGACGTGGTGATGCGCGCCCCCGTCAGCGCTTCGTGCAGCTTGTAGACCTTCTCGCGCTGCTGGAAGGCGTAGAGGAAGGGGGTGAAGGCGCCCACGTCGATCGACCAGGTGCCGAGCCAGAGCAGGTGGGAAAAGATCCGGTCCATCTCCATGCAGATGACGCGTGCGACCTTGCAGCGTTCCGTTACCTCGATGCCCATAAGTTTTTCTACAGCCATCACATAGGCGCAGTTATAGATCAGCGGGGCGAGGTAGTCCATGCGGTCGGTCAGCGTCACGATCTGGTTCCACGTGCGGTACTCGCCGAGCTTCTCGAAGGACGAATGGAGGTAGCCCAGCCGGGGCACCACGCTCACCACGGTCTCTCCGTCGAGCTCCACCACCAGACGCAGGACGCCGTGGGTCGCGGGGTGCTGCGGCCCCACGTTTACAAGCATCGTCTGGGAGCCCAGCTCCGGTTCGGGCGCGTCGAAGGGCTCCGTCGGGCTGGGCACCGGGGTGCCGGCCGGGCCCATCTCGGGGTTGCGGCCGACCGCGTACTCGACCGTGCTAGAGGCCATCGCCCCCCCCTTCGGCGCCCGCGCCGCCCACATCGCCTCCCACCGCCTCGTCCCCTCCATCCGCGCCGCTCCCCACCACCTGCGGCGTGCGCTCGCCGATCTCCCCCGGCATGTAGTAGTCCTCCGGATCCTGGGTCAGCGCCCGCCGCGTCTGTTCCGCACGCGAGAAACGGCCCCGGAGCGGAAAGTCCTTCCTGAGCGGGTGGCCCTCTGCGTACTTCTCCGGCATCAGGATGCGGCGCAGGTCGGGGTGTCCCCGGAAGTTGACGCCGAAGAGGTCGTAGACCTCACGCTCCAGCCAGTCGGCCCCCACCCAGATCCCGGTGACGCTGTCAATCTCCAGCCCGTCCAGCGGAAGCTCGCACTTGACGCGCAAGGCCGCGCGGTGAGGAATCGACCAGAGCTGATAGACCACCTCGATCGGCCTTCCGCCCCCGTAGTCCACCGCGGTCACGTCGGCCAGGTGGTCGTATTGCTGGTCGGGCGTCTCATGGAGCCAGCCCAGGATCTCCGTCACCCGCTCCGGGTCGATGTAGACGACATCCTCGTCGCCCGCGCAGACCCGGTTGCGCCGCACGCCGTCCGGGAACTGCTCCCACAACGCCGTGACGGTAGGATTTCCCGGCGGGACGCTCGCCGGCCCCTCCCGCTCCGGGGCGTCCTCCGGCGAACGGCCAGGCCCGGAGGCCACGGACCAAAAGTCGGGCGCGGGGGCGGCGGATCCCTTGTCCGGCATCAGGTCCTTGACTCCCGGTGGGTGCGCCTCACGGCAGGCGGTCCTCGGGACGCCCGATGGCGCCGGTCTCGACCAGGCCGCTGACCCGGTTCTGATGTGTCGAGTTGCCGAAGGGCCCGGTCAGGTCGGCGACCTCCTGCTCATCCGCCCGGGGCCGCCCGACCGCCAGGGGATCCTCGGCGCGCAGTTCGCCATGCCGCGACAGACTCTCGCCGCGAATCTTCTCCTGGACCATCATGAGCCCGTAGATCAGTCCCTCGGGGCGTGGCGGGCACCCGGGGATGTACACGTCCACAGGGACGATCGTGTCGATCCCCTGCACCATCGAGTACACGTCGAAGACGCCGCCGGACGACGCGCACGCCCCCATCGAGATGCACCATTTGGGCTGCATCATCTGGTCCCAGATCCGGCGCAGCACCGGCGCCAGCTTGTATGGGACGCGCCCCGCGCAGATGAGCACGTCGGCCTGCCGGGGACTGAAGGACATCCGCTCCATCCCGAAGCGGGCCAGATCGAAGTTGCTCGCCGCCGACGCCATCATCTCGATGGCGCAGCAGGCGGTCCCGAAGGGCATCGGCCACAACGAGTTGCGCCGCGCCCAGTTCACCACGAAGTCAAGCCGGGTGGTGAGGAACGCGGGCGTGCCGACCCCGAGGGCGCCGGGTTTATCTACTCCCATTCCAGGCCGCCTTTCTTCCACTCGTAGATCAGTCCAACAGCCAGGACGGCCACGAAGAGGAACACCGCCACGAACGGGCCCCAGCCCAGTTCGCGCACCCTCACCGCCCACGGCACGAGGAAGATCGCCTCCAGGTCGAAGACGATGAAGCTGATCGCCACCATGTAGAACTTGATCGAGAACCGTGCCCGCGTGTCGCCCAGCGGAATCATGCCCGATTCGTAGGGCATCGACTTCTGCGGGGTGGGACGGCGGGGATTCAGGATGTGGGAAGCCACCGCCATTCCCACGGCGTTGAGGACCGTCACGCCGAGAATGATCAGAAGCGGTATGTAGCTCTTCGCCATGCCGACTGAAGGCCCTCCGTCCTGGCTGCCCGTCCCTCAAGCGCTCGTTCGGTCCACAGGAGATCGGCCCCCGCGGAAACGCCTGGCGGCGCCAAAAGCCGCTTTGGCCGCTGTCCCCCGCCCAGCGGCCGGGCCTCGCTCCTGTGCGAACGAGCTTGTGAAACTTTTCACGAACTCTTCGATCAAGGCTGAAAGATACGGGTGACGACGGGGGGATTCAAGTATGTATGGCCGTCCGTCGCCAGTGGCGGCGCGGGGGGCACGATCCACCCGCTCCCCACGCTTGCGCCGGACACCGCACTGCTCGCCCGGCTCGGCCGATACCGGTGGTGCGGGAGCGGGGTCGTTCGTACGTGCTGCGAGTGGCCGCGGCAGACATTCTCGGACGCGAGGAGGCGGACGAGATCGAGCGGCGGCACCGCGAGGGCTACGCGCACATCTGCGGGGTCGACCCGGAGCTCGCGGAGTGGGCCGCCCACGCTGTACGCGGGGTTGCTGAGCGAAGCCAGGATGACCCAGGTATGCCGGGCGTTGGCGATTGCCACGGGGTGCGGATCGCTGCAACGCCGGGCAGGGGGCCGCGCGACCGTCGGTGGTCAGCCGGGACCGCCATCCCTATACTTCCCGGTCACCGCACACCCCCCTCACACCGACAACCCCCATGCCCGTAAAGAGCGACCGCTGGATCCGCAGGATGGCCGTCGAGCATGAGATGATCGAGCCCTTCGAGTCCGTACAGGTCAGGAACGGCAGCATCTCCTACGGACTTTCCTCCTTCGGCTACGACATCCGCGTGGCGCCCGAGTTCAAGGTATTCACCAACGTGCACAACCTGGTCGTGGATCCGAAGGCCTTCGACGAGCGCTCGTTCGTCGACGTGAGGGACCGCGACTGCATCATCCCGCCCAACTCCTTCGCGCTGGCCCGCACGGTGGAGTACTTCCGCATCCCGCGGGACGTGCTCGTCCTGTGCGTTGGAAAGAGCACCTACGCGCGTTGCGGGATCATTGTGAACGTGACCCCGCTGGAGCCCACCTGGGAGGGTTTTCTGACGCTCGAGATCTCCAACACCACGCCGCTGCCGGCGAAGATCTACGGGGGTGAGGGGATCGCGCAGCTCGTGTTCTTCCAGGGGGACGAGGCGCCCGAAGTCGCGTACGCGGACAGGAAGGGCAAGTACCAGGGCCAGGTGGGCGTGACGCTGCCGAAGCTGTAGGCGGTTGCGCGCCCGTCAGGGCTCCACCGCCAGCAGCTCGAGCACGTAGACCATGACGGCGTTGCCGGGCACGCGTCGGTCCGGCGAACCGGCACCCCCGAAGGCCAGCCGCGGCGGGACCACCAGCTGACGCCGGCCCCCGACCCGCATGCCGTCGAGTCCGAGGTCCCAGGCAGCGATGGTCTGGCCACTGCCGAGGAGGTAGTAGACTTCGTTGTCGAACGGGCTGACGAAGGCCCCGGGAGAAAACTGGTGCTGGGGGTAGCCGCCCATGTCGACCGGCGTCCCGTCGTGGAGCCACCCCTGAAAGTTGAACCGGATGCCTGTCTGCGGCTCGGCCCTCGTGCCCTCGCCTTCCACGAGGTCGCGAATGTACAGGCCGGACGCCAGCCGGGTCATTCGCGATATGTCCACACCCAGGGAGGGGGCGTATTCGAGTTCCTCGATGTTCGGCGGTTCCGGGGTGGTCGGGCCGTCGCCTCCGCACCCTGCAAGGATCAGTGCGCCGCCGGACGCCGCGAGCAGGCGAAGGCAGGGGCGAATGCGTATCATGTCATGTGGCATTGGCACGCAGGATTGCGGAAAGGCGGGCGGGCACGGGTAGACTGACGTCACTTCGGCGGCCGGGCAAGGCCGTTCGGGGGGACAAGGCACCGGAGGGAGAATCACGATGAAGAACCGGTTGAGCGAAGCACTCGGTATCCGCCGGACGGACGGTCCGCAAGCGTCGCCGGAGTCAGCGCAAGGCAATTCGAGGAGGAGGACGGCCGCGTTGGGGGCCGGCGCCCTGCTTCTGGCGGGTACGGCCGCATGGAGTGGCGCGCCGATTTCGCCGGCAGCGTCCACCGCCCCGCACCCGCCCGCTGACGAGATGGCCGAGGCTCTCGTCGACGGCTGGATCGAGGCGCTGGGTGGCATGGAGACCTACTGGAAGCTCCGCAGCGCCCGCTACACGCTGACGACCGAGATCTGGGATCCGGACTCGGGACGACTGAGGCGGACGCGCCCCCGCTACGTCACCATCGCTCGGCTGGAGACCGGTGAGGCCGCCCGAATCGAGCGCTGGGAGGGTAACGACTTTATCCAGCACGGTTTCGACGGCGTCCGGGAATGGGCCGTGATGAACGGAGAGACCCTCGGGCCCGGCGACAAGGACTACGACGAGGCGCGCTACGTCTCCGGCGACGTCTTCTATTGGATCGGCCTGCCTTTCAAGCTGAAGGATCCCGGAGTCTTCCTTCATTACGACGGGACGGACGACGAGGGGCGGCACCAGGTGCGCGTCACCTTCGGCCAGGGCGTCGGCGACCACAACGACACGTGGTTCTACGTCTTTGAAGAGGGCCGGGCCATGCCTGTCTCCATCGGGTACCGGGAGGAGGGGCGCCAGAACATCAGCCGCACCTACTGGGAGGACGTTCAGGAGGTCGACGGCTACATATTCACCGGCCGCCGCGTGCATGTGAACGCCGAGGGGAAGATCTGGAAGGTGCTGGTGACGACGGACTTCGTGCTGAATCCGGCGGTGGATCCGGCGGTGTTCCGGGGCCCGTAGGGACTTGCGTATCCCTGCGTGTCAGTGTACATTTCGACCCCTGAGTGGGTGCACGGGGCAAAAAGTCACGGAGAGGAAGAGGACGGGCAAGCAGCGATGGAGTTCTGGCAGTTCATCAGTCTCGTCGTGACGACGATCAGCGTGGCCATCGCGGGAACGTGGCGCATTTCGAGCCTGATGAATGCCCAGCGGATCGAGACGCGGGACCTGCTCGCCGAACTCCGGCGAGACAACCAGCGTGCCCACGACGAGATCGGACACCGAATCGAGGCACAGGGAGCAAGACTCTCGGACAGAATCGACGCGCAGGGATTGCGAATCGAGGCGCAAAAGCAGGAGCTCGGGGACAGAATCGACGCTGTTCGACAGGAACTGCGGGACCGCATCAACTCCCTGGAAGTCCAGGTCGCCAGGCTTGTGGGCCGGGAAGAGGGCCGCGATCTGTCCTAGTGGCAAGCCCGCGGACTGCTACAGGTTCGCCATCACGCCCCGCACATGGTCCGCGCTGCTGGCGAGCGCCGCGCTCTCGCTCTCGGTGAGCTCGACCTCGATCACCTCGTGGAGACCGCCCTCGCCCAGCTTGCACGGCACGCCGAGGTAGATGCCCTCCTGGCCGTATTCGCCCTCCAGATACGCCGCCGCCGGGAGGATGCGGCGCTTGTCGCGCACGATCGACTCCGCCATCTGAACCGCCGCCGCCGAGGGGGCGTAGTAGGCGCTGCCCGTCTTCAGGTGCTTGACGATCTCGGCGCCGCCGTTGCGGGTGCGCTCGATGATCGCGTCGAGCCGGTCCTTCGGAATGAGGCGCGAGACCGGGATGCCGCTGACGGAGGTGTAGGACACCAGCGGGACCATCGTGTCGCCGTGCCCTCCCAGAACCATCGCCTGGATGTCCTCCACGCTGACGTCGAGTTCCATCGCGATGAATGCGCGGAAGCGGGCCGTGTCGAGGACTCCCGCCATGCCGACGACCCGCTCGCGCGGGAACCCGGTCGTCTCCTTGGCGACGTAGGCCATTACGTCGAGGGGGTTGGAGACCACGATCACAACCGCGCCGGGCGCAACCCGGGCGATCTCGCTGCTGACCGACCGCACGATCCCGGCGTTGGTGCGCAGCAGGTCGTCGCGGCTCATGCCCGGCTTGCGCGCGATCCCGGCCGTCACAATGAAGAGATCGGACCCTTCGGCGGGACCGTAGTCGTTCGACCCCGTGACCATGGTGTCGAATCCCTCGACCGGCGCGCTCTGCCACTGATCGAGCCCCTTGCCCTGCGGAATCCCCTCGACGATGTCGATGAGCACGACTTCCCGGCACAGTTCCTTCTCGGCGAGCCTCTGGGCACAGACCTCGCCGACGTGGCCGGCCCCGACTACGGTGATCTTTCTGGCTGACATCTGGGTGCTGTTCTCCGTGGGTTGTATTAGCCGCCCGTCTGGGAAAGGGCGATCAAGCCCCCCGAGCCCTCCGAGGAGCCCTGGACGAGGAGGTGTTTCTCCGGCTTGATGCGGAGCGTTTCGTTGACGAGCGAGCGCAGATCCTCGCCGCGCCGCAGCGCGCCCCGCAGGGGGGTCTGGATGGTGCCGAAGAGGCAAGGCCTGAGCTGGCCGTCCGCCGTGAGGCGCATGCGGTTGCAGCGGCTGCAGAAGTTGTGGCTCATCGGTGTGATGACCCCGATCGTGCCCAGGGCCCCCGGAAAGCTGAAGTAGGTGGCGGGACCGTTGCCTGGCGGACCTGGCACGGGCTCGAGGGCATCCACCTCGGTGATCCGCGCGAGCGCTTCGTCGCAGGAGAGGAAGTTGGACGCGCTCAGCTCCAGGTTCGACTCCGTGGGCATGACCTCGATGAAGCGAACATGGAGGGGCCGGCCGCGCGAAAGTTCGGCGAAGTCGGCGACCTCGTCGTCGTTCTCGCCGCGCATGAGCACCACGTTGATCTTGATGGGGTCGAAGCCGACGCGCTGCGCCGCGTCCAGTCCCCGCAGCACCCTTTCCAGCGTGCCCGGCCGGCGCGCGATGATGTCGGCGCGCTCCGGACGCAGCGAATCCAGCGAGATGTTGACCCGGGAAACGCCGGCATCCCTGAGGCTGTCCGCCATCGGGGCCAGGAGCACGGCATTGGTGGAGAGCGCGATGTCCTCGATTCCGGGCACCGCGGAAAGCATGGCCACCAGTTGCGGAAGGTCCTTGCGCACGAGCGGTTCCCCCCCGGTGAGGCGCAGCCGCCGGAGCCCCATCCCGGCCATGACCCTCACCACCTCCGTGATCTCCTCGTAGCTGAGGATCTCGTCGCGGCGCAACCAGGGAAGTCCCTCCTCCGGCATGCAGTAGACGCATCGCAGGTTGCACTTGTCCGTCACTGAAATGCGCAGGTACTCGATCCGGCGGCCGAAGCCGTCGACCATTGTGCGAGACGCGCCATTTGCGCGAGAACCGTTCACAGCCCTACTTCGCCTCCGCGGCAGGGAGGTGGCCCTCCAGCCACTCCGCATCCCTGTCCAGGTAGTGTTCCCGCTTCCACACCGGGAGCCGCTTCTTGATCTCCTCGATGACGTACCTTGCCGCGTCGAACGCTTCCGCGCGGTGCGGCGCCGAGACCGCGATGGCCACGCTCACCTCGCCGACGGCCAGCCTTCCGAGCCGGTGGACCGCCGCAACGCGACCGCCGCCGGCCCGCTCGGCGGCCTCGCCCACGATCGCCGCGAGTTCCTTGCCGGCCATCTCGTCGTACCCCTCGTACTCCATGCCGGAAACCGGGCGGCCCTGGTTTTCGTTTCGGACCACCCCTGCGAAGAAGGCGACCGCACCGTCCCCGGGCCGGCCCACTCGGGCGAGCACGTCGCCCGGGTCGATGTTCTCCGTGGTGATGTCGCTCCAGACCATGGTCACCCCCCCGCCACCGGCGGGATCAGCGCGACCTCGTCGCCTTCGCTGAGCACGGTGTCCCCGTTGGCGTAACTGCGGTTGACCGCGACTGCCGCGCGGCGGGGCAGGCTCGCCCACCCCCCTCCCCTCGCCCGCAACTCGGCCAGGAGACCGTCGACCGTCGAGCGCTCGGGCAGCGTCACGACCGTGTTGGCCTTCCCGCCCGCGAGTTCACGGTGCGCGGCGAAGAGCAGTACGGTGACGTCCACGAGTCTGTCACGCTCAGTGTGGAGCGCCACCCGAACCCGGCCGCGGGGTCGCGGCGCCGCCCTCGGCGACCTGGGCGCGCAGAAACTTCGAAGGCTTGAAGACCGGTGTAGAGCGGGCGGGCACCATCACGGGTTCGCCGGTCCTCGGGTTGCGCGCCATTCGCGCCCTCCTGTCACGCACCTTGAAGGTGCCGAACCCCCGGATCTCGATGCTGCGACCGTTGGCGAGCGCGTGCTTGACCGCATTGAGGAAGCCGTCGACGACCAGGGCGCAGTCCCTCTTGGTAACCCCCGGTCCGATCGCCTCCGCAACTTGTTCAACCAGGTCGGCTTTCGTCATTCAACCTCCTTGCAGCATCCAGCCGCGACACCGGTGGCGGTTGTCCGCGGACTGCTGGACGCCAGGTAACTCGGGATCTCAGGAATCAATATATCAACCAGAACGTTTCCCGCCTTTCTCGCGGCGTGCGTCCGCCATCATCGAAACGAAATCGTCGAAGAGGTAACTGCTGTCGTGCGGACCCGGCGCGGCCTCCGGATGGTACTGCACAGCGATCACCGGAAGGCGCGCGTGAGCGATTCCCGCGACGGTCCCGTCGTACAAGTTGCTGTGGGTAATCCGCAGTTCCCGCGCCCCCGTGACCTCGCGGCCCTCCCCTGCCCGAACCGCGAAGCCGTGGTTCTGCGACGTAATCTCGACCGTCCTCCGGTCCCGGTTCATGACTGGGTGATTCGCCCCGTGGTGCCCGAATGGCAGCTTGTAGGTCTCTCCGCCGAAGGCCCTTGCGATCAGCTGGTGACCAAGGCAGATGCCGAACACGGGGATCCCGCGGGAAGCCACCTCCCGGATGGTCTCGCCGGTCCGCTCCACCGCCGCGGGATCCCCGGGTCCGTTGGAGAGGAACAGACCGTCGGGGTCCATCTCGAGCACCTCCAACGTGTCCGCCCGGGCCGGCAGGACCGTCACCCGGCATCCCCGTTCGGAGAGCAACCGGGGCGAACTCGCCTTGACCCCGAAGTCGAAGGCCGCGACGTGGTAAAGCTCCTCCCCCACCGCCGGCACGGTGTACGACCGCTCCGTCGACACTCCGCAGGCCAGTTCCAGCCCCTCCATCCCGGGGTGCGCGAGCACGCGCCGGAGCAATTCCTCCGCAGGCACGTCTTCGCCGGCGATCCCCCCACGCATCGCGCCCTCGCTGCGGATGTGGCGGGTGAGCGCCCGTGTGTCCACGTCCTGGATCCCCACGATCCGATGCGCCGCCAGGTAGTCCTGCAGGCCGGAGCGGCTACGCCAGGAGCTGGGGAACCGCGCGGCTTCGCGCACGATGAAACCGGACACCTGTGGCCGCGCCGACTCGACATCGACCTGGTTGGTACCGTAGTTGCCGATCAGCGGATAGGTCATCGCGACGAGCTGTCCGGCGTAGGAGGGATCGGTGAGAACCTCCTGGTAGCCGGTCATCGAGGTGTTGAAGACGACTTCGCCAATGGCAACCCCGGCGTGACCGAGAGAAAGTCCATCGAAGCGCCGCCCGTCCTCGAGCAAAAGGCAGGCCGAACGGACGGGTTCGCCGGGGTTTCGACTGGTAGGCATCCGGTCAATGTAGCCCCGACCCACCCCACGTCAACGCCGCCGCGGGCCCGGCAGCCGTCGATCAGCGCACGGTGCGCGGCGCTATCTTTGCGGGAACGCCGGCACACCGGAACGCGCGACCTGGGAGCGGTCACATGGCAAGCGGGTACGAGGTCTACATACACGCCGACGAGTCATGTCTCGGCAATCAATTCATCGGGCGCGACCGACCGGGAGGAGCGGCGGCGCTGCTCGAATACTGGACGCGGGGCCACTGGGAGCGCCGCGACCTGTGGATCTCCGAGCCCTCGACGACCAACAACCGGATGGCACTGATGAGCGCGATCGTATCGCTGGCAGTGCTGAAGGGGCGCCGGCGCGTGCTATTCGTATCCGACTCCCAGTACCTGGTGAAGGGGGCCTCCGAATGGATGCCCGGCTGGAAGCGCCGCGGCTGGAAGCGCAAGGGCGGACCGATCGAGAACCTCGAGCTGTGGCGGCGGCTGGACCGGATCGCCGCGCGACACGACGTGACGTGGCGGTGGGTCCGGGGACACGCCGGCGATCCTCGCAACGAGTACGTCGACGAGCTCGCGCAGCGGGCCGCGCAGGAGCAGTCGGCGCAGCCGGAACCGTGCCCATCCGGCTTCGAGGCGTGGCTCGACGACCAGCGGGAGACGCACGAGCGGTACTTCGACTACTTCGAGTTCGCGCCGCCGGGATCGTCCACCGAGCCGTAGCCGAATTCCGCCGTCATCGCCGACACGACCGCGGGTGCCGCCAACTCGGGAGTGACGCGCCGGCGGAGGAGCCGGCTGATGCTGGTGACGGGCCGCTCCCGCAATCCGCACGGCACGATGGCGTCGAAGTGGGAGAGATCGGTGTCGGCGTTGAGCGCGAATCCGTGCGAGGTGATCCACCCCGACGAGACCCGGATCCCGATGGCGGCGACCTTTGCCCCGCCGATCCACACCCCCGTGGCGTCCCGGTCGCGCTCCCCCACCAGGCCGAATTCGCCGAGCGCCCGGATGAGTACGCCTTCCAGGCTGCGCAGGTAGCGGTGGAGGTCCCTGCGGTCCGGTTTGAGGTCGAGGATCGGGTAGCCGACCAGCTGGCCGGGACCGTGGTAGGTGACATCGCCGCCGCGGCCCGCTTCATGCACCGCGATGCCGCGGCGGGCGAGTTCATCGGAGGGCAGGAGGACGTGCCCGACGCGCCCCGAAGACCCAAGGGTGATGACGTGGGGGTGCTCCAGCAGCAGCAGGGTGTCGGGGATCTCTCCCCGCCTGCGCCGTTCCACCAGGGTGGCCTGGAGCTCCAGTGCCGGTTGGTAGCCGATCCTTCCCGGGTATCGCACCGCGAGTGTCCGGCCGCCCCCTCCGGCGTTGCGGCTGCGGTCCGCGCGTGCGTGGCTGCAGCCGCCTGCCCGCTCCGGGATCACGATGGACCTCACTGTGTCGGGCCTCCTTCGCGCGGCCGGGTCAGGCGTCCTCGGGGAAGTCCTCCAGAAGCTCCTTGAGCTGCGAAAGGAAGCGCGCGGAGTCTGCGCCATCGACCAGCCGGTGGTCGTAGCCGAGCGAGAAGAAGGACCTCTTGCGGATCGCCATCGCGTCTTCGCCGGTCGCCGGATCGGTCACCACGACGACGCGTTTGTCGATCGAACCCGTGCCGAGGATCGCCGAGGTGCCCTTCGGGATGATGGGCATGCCCACGATGGTCCCGAGTACGCCCGGGTTGGTGATGGTGAAGGTGGCGCCCTGGATTTCACCGGGCGAGAGTTCGCGCGACTTCGCCCGGGTGGCCAGGTCGACGATCTTCCGGGCGGTCCCGACCAGGCTGAGGTCGTCCGCGTCGTGGATCACGGGAACGATCAGGCCCGGGTTGAGGTCGACCGCCATCCCGATGTTCACCGCGCCGCGGTACACGATGTTGTTCCCCGAGATGGTGCCGTTGACGCTGGGGAAGTCCCGCAGGATCCGCGAGCAGGCCCACGCCACGAACGCCGTGTACGAGACGCGCGCCCCCCGTTCGGCCCACCTCGCCTTGTTCTCGCGGCGGATCCGGTCCACGACCGAAAAATCGATCTCGATGATGGAATGCACGTGGGACGAGATCCGCTTGGCCAGGACCATGTGCTCCGCGGTGAGGCGGCGCACCTTGTTCATGGTCTCGACCCGGTCCCCCTCGCGCACCGGGAAGACCGGGTGCTCGACTTCCTTGTGGAAGCGCTTCCAGAGGTCGGAGGGTGGGGCGTCCGCGGCTGGTTTACGTGCAGGCGCGGGAAGCGTCGGGGTTGCCGCAACAGCGGGGGCACGCGGTGGGTCTGCGGCGCGCGGGGGAGCCTCCGGCGCACTGGACGGTGGTGCGGGCGGCGCGATGTCGGGGGGCGGTGGCGCTGTCACCGCTCCGCCTCCCTCGATGAAGGAGAGGATGTCCTGCTTCGTGACCCGGCCCTGGTGGCCGGTGCCGGTAACCAACGCGATGTCGACCCCCGCCTCCTGGGCAATCCGGCGCACGACGGGCGTCGAACGAGTCCGGAGACGCTCCTCGCTGGTGGCCGTGCAGACGACCTCCTCGCCGTCGTCATCGCTGACCGCTGCCACGCCGGATTCGCGCGACGGGACAGGGGGAAGCGCGATGGCCGCAGCGGAAGTCATCGCTTCCCCGTTGGCGTCGTTGGATGCGTCCGCCGAGATACCGGCCGGTTCGGGTTCCGGTTCAGGTGGGGCCGACGGCTCGGACGCGCCCTCGCTGATGTACGCCACCACCGTTCCCACCTCCACCGTTTCCCCCTCCCCGACAAGGATCTCCGCCAGCGTGCCAGCCGCCGGAGCCGGGATTTCCGCATCCACCTTGTCCGTCGATATCTCCAGGATGGGCTCGTCGCGCTCGACGGCGTCACCCGGCACCTTCAGCCACTTGGAAACCGTGCCCTCGGCGATCGACTCGCCCATCTGGGGCATCGGGACTTCGATTCGCGACACCTGTGCTTCTCCCTGCGCGTTGGTCGTCGGCGGCGGTTCCCCTCAGGGTCGTTGCGTCCGCCGCGGCATCAGTAATTGACAAGATAGCAGTTTTCTCGGCGCCCCCGTTGACGGGTCGTTATCCTTTCTGTAACCTCCGGCACCATGAGCCGCCACGCGATCTATCAGGATTCCGAGAATCCGGAACATGTCGCGTTCGATTGGGAGCCCCGCCCCTGGCCGGGGGAGCAGAGCGATCCCGACCCGCTTCCCGCAGCCGCCGCGTCCACGATTCCGTCCGGGTGGTCGGTCGTTGCCGTGTTCGAAGTGCCAGAGCCCACGAATTGGGATGTTGGCCGGGTGGCCGTCGTCGCGGCGGGGGTCGCCGACCCATCGTTCCGCTTGATGGAACCGATCTCGGAACGCACCTACACCCCGCAGGACATCCTCGCGGGCAATCTACCCAAGGGAGTGACGGCGGTGTGGACCGTACCTCTCGATGGGCCGGAAAGGATGAAAACATGAGGGATCGAGAATCGTGACTCTCAACCCAAGTGAGGGAGGAATCGAGAGTTTCTTTACCCATCCCGCGACCACCACTGAGCACGCGGCCTACCTGTTCAGCCATGTATTCCTGACCGCGGTCTTGCTGGAAGTGATCGGCAAGTACCGGCCCCAGGTGCGGGAAATCGCCGAAGATCGCTTCCGTCGTTTCCTGTCGGGCAAACTCGCGCTCCAGATCGAGCCTTTCGGGACCGTATTCGACAGGTACGTCAACGATCCCAGGTTCGCCGGTCTCGTCAGCAACCATCTCGAAAACCTGTGCTCCTCTCCAACGGGGGGGAACGACGAATGAGTGAAGCATGGGGGCAGCGCGACGTGGAAACCGCTAGGCGGATGGCGAAGTTGACTGCGAGGTGCGAGTGCATCCAGGATTGGCACGCTCATCGCCCCGGCAAATGTGACCAACCTGCCTATAGATTCAGCCTTGATACAAGCGGGGCGACACCGCCCCCGGATGAGTCAGAAGGTGATCGGCTCGAACGGGTGCGCAGAAGCCTCTTCGTGATCTGTCGGGGCTGCGCACACAACCCTCGGGGGGAGGGGTGGTTTGTCATCCGGGAGGGGGTAGTCGGCTAAGTGAGCCCCGGTCCCGGGGGGGCTTCAGTAGCCCGCGAACCTCCGCCACGCCTCCCGCTTCGGACCCTCGGGTTTCCGCCTCCGCTTCCGCCGGGCCAGATTGCACCCCTCACAGAGGGTCCGGAGGTTCGCGGGGTCGTTGTTCGACGGGTCGTTGTCGATGTGGTCGACGTGCAGGACGTCGCCGCGACCGCACTTCACGCAGACATAGCCGTCCCGGTGAAGGATGCAGGCCCGGATACGCTGCCAGGGACGCCCTCTGAGCCGGGTCCCGGCCCTCTGGCCCCCTCCAGGGCCTCCAGGGCGGCCAGAGGCCGTCACGGGCCGTCCTGGATCCTCTGGCGGACGGTTCCGTCGCTGTAGACCACCGTGTCCGCCGTCACCATGAGCACCCGGCGGGCCGCCTCGGGTTCACTGCGGGTCGATCTCGGGGGCGGGTCGCCGCCCTTCGCCCGGTGATCGCGGCACCCGAGCCCGACGGCCAGGACGGAGGCCATGAGCGCATCGTCCCTACTGGACCGCCGTCGCCCCCCACTGGAGGCGGAGGCCAACCGCTCCATACCGTCGTAGGTCGTGACCCGGGCTTCGGCCAGGGCCGTCCGCAGCAGCAGGGACGGGGGGGTCGTGACCTCCCGGTCGCGCACCGCCCGGCGAAACTCCCGGAGGTACTGGCCGCCGTCCTGGTAGTTGTTCCGGACCCCCGTGAAGGGGACCCCGGCCAGCCCGACACGGTGAAGGGCTTCGCGCATGTCGTCGATCCGCCAATGGTCCGCCGCGATCATCGCCGGGCGGCCCCACCGGCCCAGGACCTCCGCCAGCAGCTCCCCGGCGCCCACCGAATGATGACCTATCGGGAGCAGCTCGCCCCGGTCGGCCATTCGGGCGTACAGGTCCCCGACATGATGCCGCGCCCCCCGCTCCCGCAGGCCGGGCTCGGTCGGCCAGGCCCCGACAATCAGCAGCAGCCCGGTCTCCGACCAGTAGCCCGCCGCCGCCGACATGGAATCGTTTCCCCCCAGGTCCACCCCGAGCGCATAGGGACCCTCCGCAGGGGGCAGGACCTCGGACTCGCACCGCTCCCGGTAGACCACCAGGTCCAACACAAGATCCGCGTCCACGTCCGCCGTCCCCTGGTTGAGCCTGTAGGCCATGAAGGCGGGCCGCATCGCCGGATCGTCCCGCGCCGTCCGCGCCTCCCGGCCTATCTGTTCCGCCAGGACCTCGAACCCCGGCCCCCCGAGACTCGGGTTGGCCTTCCGCCAGGTGGCCGGGTCCCACGGGTCCGCGCCCTCGGGGGCGTCGAAGACAAGCGCATACTCCCCCCGCTTCGGGGAATCGCAGAGGCGGGCGAACCAATGGTCTTCCGCCTCGGGCTTCGTCCCGAGCGCCACCAACCGCGCCCCGCTTTCCTTCCCGAGCGCCGTCAAGAGCGCCACGAAGACGGCCCGCGCCTTGCTCCGCCGCCACTTCGCGGGCTCATCGGCCAGCACCAGGGACGGGGCCAGCCCGTGCAGCAGGTCCGGATCGGCCCCCCGTGCGACCACCTTCGCGCCCGTCGCTATGTGCTCCAGGTGCTTTATCGTCGCACTGTCCCGGTTACGCCAAACCGTCCGCTTCCGCAGGTCGCACCCCATCCCCTCCAGGAACCACCGGCAATGTTGGAAGGCCGCGTCCGCTTGGGCCAGGCTCCCGGCCACGATGACAGTCTGACCTCGGGGACGATGTAGCGGCCCCTCGGGGTGGATCGCGCCCGCCGCCAGGCCCCCCACAAGCGCCGTCTTCCCGTTCCCCCGAGCGACCGACAGGGCCGCCACCGACACGCCCTTCCGAAACGTCCCGGCCAGAAACTCCCGCTCCCAGGGAAGCACCTGGAACGGGGTCCCCGCCGCCGGTCCCTCGGACACGGTGAGCCCTTCTAGCCACCCCTCCAGGGAAAGAGAAAGCAGAGGCTTTTGTGTGTCGTTTCCGGGCCGGGGGGGTTCCCGGACAGGGGTCCCCACGGGGGGGTTGGACACGGGTCGGACGGGGTTGGACGCAGCCCTCCGTCTTGCCCGTTCCCGGCGCTTCCGCCGCCGGTCATACTGGCGTCGCTTCTCCGGGTCCTTGTAGGGCATTGGCCTTCCACTTCCGGTGATACTTCCGTTGCCGCTCCCGGCAGGGTTCGCAGATCTTGAAGCCCTTCGGAGGGGGCACCTTCCCGCACCTGGAGCACAGCCCGAGCTTGCGGAACCGTTCCCGGCGCCGCCGTGCGCTTCGCCTCGACGAATCGCGCTTCCGGTCACCATAGGTGGCTTTCCAGTCCAGTCTTTCGGTCGGGGGCTGGAAGACGGCAGGTCCGCCGCCTTGCGACCGGAGCTTGCAGCCCAGGTCTCGGGCCATGTACTCCGCGACGGCGGGGAGGTGCGCGTTGTGGCCCTCTGCCATAAGGTTGGTCGCGGCCTCGATGTCGCCCCAGGTGAACGGAGCCCCACCCTGGACGAAGGCCCGGACGGCCACCCGTACCAGGTCTTCGTTGGCGATCAGGGCGCCGGACTTGCCCCGTGTGATGGTCGCAACCGACACCTCGGGCTCACTCGACTATGGTGACGGCCCCGTAGGGTTGCAACGTCAGGTCCCCGCCGATTCCGAAGGGGGGAGCCCTCCGGACTCCGGTGACCTTGTAACAACGGCCCAGGAGCATGGCGAACCAGCCCGAGCGGACCCGGCGGTCCAGAAACGCGATTCGGACCCGTTCGCGGCCTACCTCGACCTCCCCCCCGTCGTCGTCGAAGGTGGCCCGCGGGGCGGTCCTTCCTATGCGGGCCGTTGGCGAGTAGATCAACCGCCCGGAGTGCGCATCCCGGCTCACGGGTTGGTAGAGGTGGAGCGGGACCCCCATCGGTCAGGCCGGGTCCTGGAGCAGCCCGACGATTACCAGGGCCTCGGACACGGGGACGCCCGCGCCAACCAGGGATTGAACGGCCCGCGCCTTGCCGGTCACGTCGGCGGCCATCAGGGGGCCGAAGTCCAGGGCGAAGCTCGGGGCCTCCAGCTTCGCCCGGATCTCGGAGGCCATGGTCCGGCCCAGGGGCTCCAGGGTCAGGGCCACGAAGCGCCGGTAGGCTTCCCTCTGGCCCGTCCCGTCGCTCGGGGCGACGATCTCCACCGGAACCCCGCAGGCCGCCAGGACGGCCTTGCCGGTGGCGCTCCGGAGCACCTCCAGGGTCTCGGGGGCGTTGAAGCCGAACCGGGACGCCTCCCAGTCCTTCGCGGGGGCCGCGCCCATGGTGGACGCTTGCGACCGGACGGACTGAACCAGGGCCAGGCCGCCCTTGAGCGCCTTCAGTTGGTCCTCCAGGGTTCCAAGGGCGTCCTCCCCTTGCTCGGTCTGCGGCAGGACGTAGCCCCTCGGGGCCTTCGCTTCGTCCCGGAGGTGGGTTTCCGATTCGGCCAGGATCTCGGCGGTGAGCTTCGCCCCGGTCAGAGGCGAGATACCGGCCCAGGGCCGCGCCGCCTCGGTCGCCCATGTCAGGTGCAGGACCTCGGACCCGGCGACCGTCACGTCCAGGTGATGCGACGGCCCCGGCAGACTGGCCCGGTAGCGCCAGCTTTCGCGGGGGGCGCTCCCCTCGACGGTCCAGGACGAAGCGGGAAGCAGGGCGGTCAGCCGTCCGCCGTCCCGCAGGATCAGGAGCAGGACCTCCCCGCGCCTCACCAGGTCGCGCCCGGCGGTGAGCCGAAGGCGGGGGGTCAGCAGGGCGTCCAGACCCTCGGGGGCGTCCGCCAGCTTCGCGGCCGCCAGGGCGCGGCCTATCGCGCCGGCCGCGATCTCCACCGCCGCCGTCGCCACCGGGGAGCCCGCCACGCCCCGAGCACCGGCCAGGATGGCGGAGACCACCGCATCGGTCGCAGAGGCCCGTTCCTCGGGCTCTGTGGCGGCCTCTGCGCGCTTCCAGGGCCACCGGAGCATTAGGAGACCGCCCTACGGACCCGGTACGGGGACAGCAGCCCTATACAGCCCGTGACCCGCATCGGATCGCCGGGCCGGGGACCGTCGCCCGAGTCCACCCCGTGCCGATTCGCAAAATGGAAGGAAACCAGCTTCAGGACGCACAGCTTGGCGGTATCCTCGGGGGCGTCCGGGGCGTAGTTGTGGACCGCCTCCCTGGAGGCCGCGATCATCCCCGCCAGGGCCGGGAACGGGTCGGGCTCGTCGGGCAGGCCCAGGTACGCCCGCGCCTCCGCATCGGTGACCTCGACCACCGGGGGGCCTCTACGCAGCCGTCTTGAAGCGCACCCGGCGGAAGCCGTCCGCCCGAACCACCGCGAAGGCGTAGAGCATGACGGCGGTCAGGACGATACGCCCGGTCGCCGCTTGCGTCAGCTCGTCGCGGATCAGGGACACGCCCTCCCACAGAGGCGCGACCGCATGGGTGGCGCCCATGGCGCGGGCGGTAAGGGCGTCCTGGACGTCGGATACCGCACCCACCGCCGCCGGGTCCGCGATCCGCGAAGTCACCCGCACCCCGCCGGACTTCCGCAGCAGCATTTCGTATGCGGACTCCCGGTTCGCGTTCCCCACGCCGAAGACCGTTTCCGACAGGGCGTAGCTGTCGGCCCCGAGCAGGTAGCGCACCTGGTCCGGGCGGGAGGCGTACCGGCCATCCACGTTGTCGGTGAGGCCCTTCACGAAGTCCGCCCAGGTCGCCACCGCCCCCGGGGCGTCCGGAGCGGCCCCGAGCCCGCCCGATAGCAGGCCAGCGTTGCCGCCGTACAGAATCCGGTCGTCCAGGGCCGACGATAGCGCCATGGAGAGGTTGTCCCGCAGGGACATCTCCATTCCGGCGAAGACGGCCAGGTCCTCCCGGCGGAACCGGAAAGACGCCTGGAGCCGTCCGGGCTCCAGCTTGGTGGCCGTGAACGCTCCCGTCGATTCCGCCGCTTCGCCGTCCGCCGCCGGGGCGTGAGCCGTCGCGCCGGTCGTCAGCAGGGGATAGACGCTTTCCCCGACCGGAACGGTGGGCCGGGCGATCCCCAGGAAGTTGGCCACCCCCGCCGGGAAGACCTCGGGGATGATCGCCGCCTGGTTCGCCTGCGTATCGGCGGGGGCGGGCGTCACCGCCCGGGTCGCCAGCAAGGAAAGCGGAACCTGGTGGGAGGTGAGCCCGTGCTCCTCTTGCAGCTCCCGCTCCGCGCCGTCGGTCTCCCGGCCCTCCAGGACCGCACCGACGATCCGTCCCAGGGAAGCGCGGGCCTCGGGGCCGTTCGGGTCCTGGACGCTGGCCGGGTCCGTCGTGCGGGCTCCCATCGCGTCCAGGGCGCGGTATTGGGACATGGTGCTTTCGTGGTCCCGCATCAGCCGTTCGGCCTTCTCGGTCTCCCCGGCCTTGAGCGCCTTCCGGGCTTGCTTCAGCAGGTCCCCGGCCAGGGTCAGCAGTTCGCGCAGATTCATCGGTTCCCCCTCTTGGTTGGTTGCGATCGTCAACCGCCGCCCGTTGTGCAGCATCCGGGTCAGTAGTCGCCGCTTCATTCCTCGATCTCCACTTCGGTCCCGTCGATCCCCTGGACGAAGGCCCGGCCACCCGCGACCGTCGCCCGGATCCGGTGGCGCGCCCCGACGGCGGCCCGCAAGACCCGGACCTCGGTCTCCGTCCATTCGCCGCCCTCCGCCTTCGCCCACCCGGACGGAAGCTCCACCTCACAGACCCAAGTCCCGTCCACCCCGCCCGTATCCACCGCGACCATTTGCTCCCCCGGATAACGAGCCCTCCAGGTGGACCCGATCTCGGCGCCAGCCATCAGGACTTCGCGCATGGCCTTAGTTGGCCTCCAGCCGTCCGCCCTCCAGGGCCTCCAGCACACTGCCGGGCGTCACGGTGAAGGCCGGTTCGCCCTTCACGGTGACCACGAGCATGTCACAATGGCGGGCTATATCCACCTTCACGTCCCCCCGCTTCACCCGGAACGATTCCGCCGCCAGGCCCCGCAGGGCCTCGGTCAGCAGTTGGACCCGAGCACCGGCCATCCTCCCGGCCAGCTCCCCCGCTTGCTGAATCAGCCCCTTGGGGTCATGGGCCGCGCCCGCGCCGATCATTGCGTATTTGAGCAGGACGGCGGCCAGGCCGTCCGCGCCGTGAAGCTCCCGCATCGTCCCGACGAAGCGCCGGAACGCCTTGGGGACCCGCAGGGTCTCGGGGACTCGCTCGGTGGACATGATGCAATCGTAACACCCCCGAGCGCCGGGCGTCAATCTCGCAAGTTCAACGGTTTCAACGGTTTAGCGAAATGTACTTGAAACTTCGGTGAAGCCGGAAAATGGACATATGTAGCCATTTACCGGGGCCGGGGCCGGGGACATAGGGTTCGGGGCGCACCCCCGAGAAACCGGACATATGTAGCCGGTTTCCAGGAGGGGCCGCGACAGCAGCCAATGGGCGACAGCAGCCAATGAGGGCGACAGCAGCCAATGGGGGGGCGACAGCAGCCAATAACTACCTACCGGCCACCATCCGGTGAAATGGCAAGGGGGGGGTAGTTCTTAGATG
>VXLT01000221.1 GCA_009841475.1 Gemmatimonadota bacterium | reverse complement strand
CCCCCCCTTTTTTTTAACGATACGGCCACCACCGAAATCTACACGCGTAAGATCGTCGGCATCTCCACATTTTTATAATCCACAGCGGGGGGGGCTCCGTGGGCGGCCATTTGGCCTTGGCGTTTCCGCATGCGAGCGAAGTTCCTGGACCAGAGTCAGCGAGAGGGATGAGAATGGCCAACGAGGCTTACCAGCCGGGCGAACGTCACGCAGCTCCTGAGCGGATCGCGCAACATGACGCTGCGCAGCCTCGCCGCTCTGGCGCACGCTTGCGACATGCGGGCGGAGATCAGCCTCGAGCGTGGCCCCACCGCGCCCGAATCTTCTGCTGCGCCGGGATAACCGTACCGGGCCGGCGACATGCTTGCGCTTTGCCTTCCATGACAGCAAACTACTTGCATGGCCGTTCAGATCACCATCCGGGGCGTCCCCGAAGACGTCCGCGACGAGTTGGCCGCGAGAGCGGCGTCCTCTCGTCTGTCGATGCAGGAGTATCTGCGCCGCGAGCTTGAGAGGATCGTCGCGCGCCCATCCGTCTCCCGCTGGCTGGAGGATGTCCGCGCCCGAAAGGAGGCCGCGGGGAACCGGGTGCCGAGTTGCAGCATACTCTCGGCGCGCGACGAGGACCGAAGGTGACGGTCGTCGTCGACGCCACGGTGGTGGTGGCGGCGCTGGTGGATTCCGCGCCCGAAGGGCGCTGGGCGGAGACGGTCGTGGGTGAGAATGCGCTCGCCGCGCCCGAAGTCGTCCTGGTCGAAGCGACAAAGGTCCTCAGGCGTCTGGAGCGCCGCCGGGAGATCTCCCGGATGGAGGCGAACGGGGCCATGCGCGACCTGCTCCGCCTCGACATCGAGCTGCTCCCGTTCGCACCGTTTGCGGAGCGGGTCTGGGAACTGCGCCACGACGTGAGCATTCAGGACGCGTGGTACGTGGCGGTGGCCGAGGCGTTCGGGTTTCCGCTGGCGACGCTTGATGGGAGTCTGCGGCGGGCCAGTGGGGCGAGGTGCCGGTTCATCGAGTCAGTGGCGGCGCGGGCAAGCGCGATGGGACGGCCGCCGGGCGGCAGGCGCGAACGCGAGCCAACCGTTTGGGCAACCCCCAGCGCCGGCGGGATGCTGGAGGAGACGATTCTGAGGGAGATCGTCCGGCGAATCGTGGAAGTCGCTCGGCCGGAGAGGATCATTCTCTACGGTTCCGCCGCGCGAGGCGAGATGGATCCCCACAGCGACGTGGACCTGTTGGTCGTAAAGGAGGGCGTACACCGACGAGACACGGCAGCGCTCATTCTGGACGAAATGAGCGGTGTCGGGGCAGCCGTGGACGTGGTCGTAGTGACGCCGGAAGATATCGAGCGGTACGGAGACAGCCACGCTCTCGTGATCAAGCCCGCCCTGCAGCAAGGGAAGGTCGTGTATGAGGCCGCGTGAGCGATTTGGGCCCGACGACCCTCTCGAGTGGCTGAAACGCGCCCGCAGCAATCTTGCGCGGGCTCGACACCGAATACCCGGAACGTACCTCGAGGACGCGTGCTTCGACGCCCAGCAGGCCGCCGAAAAGGCGATCAAGGCGGTGATGGTCTTTCGCGACATCGAGTTTCCGTACATCCACGAACTGGCGCGATTGATCGACATCCTCGAATCCGCCGGAGATCCTATTCCGGATGGTGTTCGGCGTGCTGGCCGGCTGACCCGGTACGCGACCGCAACCCGGTATCCCGGCCTGGAGGAACCCGTTACCGAACGCGAATACGCCGAGGCGGTCGAAATCGCCGAAGCGGTCCTCCGCTGGGCGGAATCGCTGCTGTGAGTCTCCAGTGAGATGAATCATTGCTGGAACGGACCGTTGCGCTCCTGTTGGGCCGATAGCAGAGCTTGACCGGCGGGAAGCGTCGGGCAAGAATACGTTGGGATCGGGATGTGTGAGGGGGAGCGTTATCGTCCAGGCCGAGGATTCCACGATGGAGGCACACACTACCAGTCCCCCCGTGGCAATGCAGCGGAGGATCGTTGAGGCTTCCGTTGCGAATGCGCTCCCGCACTTCGCGCCCCTGGCAATCTTTCCGCTCGTTGCGTGCGCCGCGATATACGGCGGCTGGTGGATCGCGGTGCCGCTGGTCTTCTATGCGCTCGCGGACCGCTTCGACAGGATATTCGGCCTGGAGGAGCGGAACATGGATCCGGCCACCACCCGCGAGAGCCAGTTGTTTCTGTACAAGCTCTCGCTCTGGCTATGGGCGGTGCTCTGGCCGGCCACGTTCGTCTTCGCGCTCTGGCAAGTACTGGTCTCCGATCATTTGGCCCTGTGGGAAATCTGGAGCGTGGCCGTGATTCTCACGATGGTGGGACAGACGGTCTTCATCGTCGGCCACGAGCTGGTCCACCGCCGCGTTCTCTGGGAGCGTCGCCTCGGCGAGTTCCTGCTGGCTTCCGTCTCCTACCCGCACTATGCGACCGAGCACGTCTACATTCATCATCCGTGGGTATGCACGCCCCTGGACCCGGGATCCTCTCCGAAGGGTCTGAGCTTCTGGCGATACCTGCCAGCGGAGGTGGCGAACAACCTGTTGGGGGCCTGGCGGTTCGAGCGCCGCCGCCTGACGCGTCGCCAGCTGCCGGTGTGGCACCATACGAACTCGTTCTGGCGCTACGCCGTGCAACTCATCTTCTGGTACGGGCTCCTACTCTGGATGGGCGGTCCGTGGGCGGCGCTGGCCTACGTAGTTCTGTGCGCCAACGTCCTGTTCTCGATGAAGATCAGCAACTATGTGCAGCACTACGGGTTGCGACGGATCCGCACGCCCGCCGGCAGGTTCGAGCCCGTCAAGCCGCGGCACGCCTGGAGCGCCGCCTACAAGTTCACCAACTGGCTGTACTACAACATGCAGCGCCACGCCGACCACCACACGTCGAACCGGCGCTATCCGCTGCTTCAGCATCACGGCGAGGCCGCCTCGCCGCAGCTGCCGGGCAGCTACATTCAGATGAACGGCCTGGCCCTCTTCCCCAAGCGGTGGTTCAAGACCATCGACCCCCTGCTCGATCTTCAGCGGGCGCAATTCTATCCCGAGATAGACGACTGGAGCCCCTACGACAGCCGGGCGTTCGCGGCGCGCCCAGACGCGTTCGACGTGATCGCCGAGATTCACGCCGCCGCCCCTCGCATCGCCGGATGGATCAACCGTACCCCGGCGTTGCTCGACATGCTCAGGGAGCGGGAGTTCACGGACCTGGAGCTCCCGGAGGGACTCATGCCGGACCCGCAGTCCGAGGCGATTGCCCGGTGCGGGTTGGCGCGCCTGTACTGGACGCACGAACTCAGTCTGGCGGAGATGAAGGCTCAGCTCGCCGACATTCACGTGCAGGACGCCGGCGAGGCAGTGGACGCGGCGCGTGAGTGGTCGAATGGCAAGGTCTTCCAGATCGCCGTACACACGATGCGCGGGAGCCTGTCGACCGACGAGGCGGCGACGGCGTTGTCGCGTGTCGCGGAGGCCTCCATCGTCAGCGCGCTGTCCGCGGTGGAGGAGGACTTCGCCGATCGCGGTGTGCCGCGAGGCAGCGGCGGCGTGGCGGTCGTCGTGCAGGGGCCCCTGGCGAGCGGAGAAGCCATGCCGGGCGAGACGCTCGACATCCGGTTCGTATACGAGGGCACCCCGGCCAGGACGTATCGGAAGCTGTGCGGCCGCTTCCGGAAGGCGCTGCGCGCGCTGACCCGCAACAACCTGCTGCTGTCGCACCAATCGTTCGCGCGAGGCGGGGCGGGCGGGATCCAGCCGCTCGATGCATTCGCCGAACAACTCCGCAACCCCGAATCGGGGCGGGATCTGGTGGCTCTGGCGCGGGCACGGTGCGTGTGGGGATCGGGCGACGAGGACGTGGCGCAGCGGGTCTCCGGAGCGCTGCGCGAGGCGTTGGGCGAAGGTTCGGCCCGCGAGATGCTGCTGGCCGAATTGCGCGAGCCCGAAGAGCGTGCCGTCGAACCCGGCGTGCCCGGCCTGCAGTCGATCGCAACGATGCGAGGCGGTCTTCGGGACATCGAACGCGCCGCGCTGTTCCTGCGCCTGGCGCCCAACGGTGATGCGGCGGAATCTCCGGCGGGCGATGCGGCGCGCATTTTCCGGACGGCGGGCGATCGTGGATTGATCAGCGAGGGTGCCGCCGAGCGGCTCACGGCGGCGGTGGCGCTGTGGCGGAATATCCGCGGCGCGCTGCGGCTTGTCGCGGACGACGGCTTCGAGGCCGAGTCGGCGGCCACCGGAGCCAGGGCCACGATCGCCGGCATCTGCGGGGTGGACGATTTCGATGCGCTCGCCGCGGTGATCGAGGAGACCGCGTCGAGCGCCGCCGCCGAGATCGAGACGCTCGCGCCGAGCGTCGGGACGGGACGCTAGAAGCTAGACCGCTCCGGAAAGCACCATGAACACATAGGCCTTGGCTTCTCGAAGCCGGTCTCCGGATACGACCAGCTTGATGTGGTGAATGCCGCGCAGCATTACGAACCGCCCGGACTTCCCGAAGAGCGTCGTCGGCTTCGAGACCCAGCCGGCAAGCGCCCCGAGCTTCTCCGGAACGACAAGGTCCTCATGGCGCAGGGCCTCCAGGAATGGCTCCCAATCGGTCAGGCCGTCGAGCCAATAGCGCGAGTCCTTCGTATACCTCTGCTTGACGATGAGCGTGAGGCCGAGCGTCGGTCCGACACCCTCTTCCCGCACGTCGATGTTCACCCCGGTCCTTTGGATGCTCGCGCGCTCGTCGAAGCGGGCGATCACGGAGTCGACAGCCGGAATATGACCCGGCCAGCCGGTGTCTTCGAGATAGCGCCACGTTGCCCGCCGCGATCTGAAGCCCATGATCGCCAGGCGGATGAACCGCGAGCGAGACGGGAACGCGCCGAACGAATCCATGCGCGTACCATCCGGCTGTGCCAGGTAGGCCCGCTCGATGTTCTCGCGCTCGAGCTCGCTCATCTCCCAGCCCAGGCAGGAGAACAGCGCGTCCGCGACCACACGGACATCAGCCGCCTGGCCACGGGCGCCGAGAATCGGGCGTTCGCCGGGCCGGAGGAACATGCCCGGAAGCGAGCGCCCACCGGGCCGGGCCGAACCGATATCGTATTCCAGCATCAGTTTGCGGCCGACAATCTCGCGCAGGGGCGAGTCTTCGGTCTCCATCCGGCCGAAGAGCCGCGTGATCACGCTCGCGGTCTCATCCGTCCCGTCGGCGCGCGCTCTCTCCCGGAAGAAGGCCGCCGTTCTCGTTCCGCTCGCCAGGGAGACGCCGAAGTCCGCCCTGGGCTCGCTTGCATGCAGCGGCAGCTCGAAACCGAATGGCAGGGCGCCCATTGTGATGGGGAGCTTGCCGGCGCTCTCGAGTATGCGCTCCCACTGCGGACCTCCGATCAGGACCGGCGAGACCCGATTTCGGAAGTGCCCGAGTAGCTCGCCCATCGTGCCGCCCTCCTCGGCGAGACGGTCCTGGGTCAGTGCGACGGCCGCGTCGGTGTCCATCTTCTCCTCACGCAATCACTGGTGCGGGATTCAGGCCGGCTTCCGAGAGCGGGTGCTCGCGGTATCCCATATGCACGGGCACGTCGTACAGGCGCCCGGGCGCGAACCTTGCCCAGAAATGGCGCATGCCCGGCACGATGACCCGGGCCACCGGCATGCCGATATCCGGTCGCGTCTGATCCAGCACCAGGAACTCCATGCCCCTGGCCTCGACGAGCGCGCGGCAGTGTTCCACATCTTCGCGTGTGTCCGTCGCTTCGATCACCGGATACTGGGAAGCCTTGCGGAGCGGCTCGTCCGGCGCCGCCGCCAGCCAGGAACAGTCGGCGAGGCGGGCGGTCTTCCACCACCGGAGCGCCAGCGGATCGTCGATCCTGGGCCGGCCGTCCCCCGTCCCGGGACGCGGCAGCCAGGTGAGGCACTGGTTCAATTCACAGAGCGCGCGCAGGGCCGCGATCCGTGGGTCGGCGTGGGTGCCGGCGCCGTAGATGATGTCCTCGGTTGCGGCGTCCGGCCGGCGCGAGAGCGCGACGAAGGTGGGAATGCCGATATCGGAGGTGACGTCGAGCATCCACAGGTCCCGCTCATGGCGGCCGTAGTAGTCCGGCGCCGATTCGAGGTACTCGTCGTCGAAGCTGGAAAGATCGACCGCCGGCACTCGCAGCCGGTTGTACCACCAGACGGCGAACGCATCGCGCTCGGCCAGTTCGTAGAAGCCATGCAGGATCGCCTCTTCCAGGGTATTGCCCGCGGCGCAGCCGTTCGAATCGGCAACCAGGTCCGCAGGGCCGCGCTCCTCGGCCAGCATGCTGTACAGGATGGACGTCGGCAGGTAGCGGTGCCGCCGCTGCGTCAGCGACCAGACCGGGGTCCAATCGATCTCGGCGCCGGGATCGAAACGTGGCGGGACGATGTTGTAGGGGTGGCCCTTCGCGTTGATGCTCTCCGCGTCGTCGAGCTGACTCTCGCTGAACAGCTGCACGTCGTTGGGGTGAATAGCCTCTTCGCCCCCGGCGAACTCGATGAATCGCCTGGCGACGCGGATCTCGTCCCCATGACGGGCGCCCGAATGCCGCTCGATCGCCTCGCAAAGAGCGCTCACCCTGGACTGCTGCCGAGTGCTGCCCTTGCCGGCGCTCTTGCTGCGCAGGCTGCGCCTGAGCGAACTCAGGCTTCGGCTTCTCATCCCGGGATTGCTCCCGGCCCAGTAGACGTGCAGCCAGGAGTCGGTCTCATCGGTGGTGCGCGACAGCCAGGTCACGACGCCGCTGACCGGGCTCACCAGGTGGCGGTACTTCGCCAGGGTGGCTCCCGGCGACACGGCGCGCATGCCGCCGCTGTTGCGATGGGCCTTGGGGCTGGCCTTGAGCGACACCGGAAGTGGCGGTCGATCCGGCCGGCGCAGCGCCTCGTCGCCGCACCCCGCGCACTGCGGCCTGCGCACGACCCGGTGCCGCGAACTCGTGAATGTGGCGATATCCATCGTGATCGCGTCGTTGTGAATCGGGGCCGACTCATCCAGCACCAACCATTTGACGATCTCCGCCGCGATCAGCCCGTACAGTGCTTCCAGCACAGCCGGCTGGGCCGCGAACGGCCTGAAGGCGGCTTCCTCGCCGGCGACGTTGCGCAGGAACCCGTGGACTTCCCGGTGGCTGCGCAGGCGGCACGCGAGGCAGTCCCAACAGGGGCCCCGCCCGTCGGCGCGGAAGATGGGGCCGAAGAGCGGCTCCATCCCGCCCGGTCGAACGAGGGTCCACGGCGCTCTCGCCTCGAGCTGGCGCCGGTTCACCTCCGCGAGATGCGCGTCGAGATAGTCGGCGCAGACGACGACGGTCAGCGTCGGACCAGTGCCTCCCACGCTGGCGCCGGCCTCCTCCAGATGCCGGACGAGCCGCCCGTCGTCACCCTCGACCGTGACGCGCGTCTGCGCCAGCCCCTCTTCGGCCCACCGTGGCGACGCGCCTAGCGACGACCAGTATGCCGCCTGGCACAGGTCCATCCCGTGATCGGCGGAGACCAGATAGCCCTTGGCGGCGAACGCGGCAAGCGCCGCAAGAACGTCGGTGGGCGCATGGGCACCCTCGAGGGCCGCGACGATCTCGTCCTCGGAGTGCCGGCCGTCGAGCAGCGGCAGCAGGTCGCCGTACAGCTTGCCGTGCAGCAGCGTATTGAACGACTCGGAGACGAGGAGCACCCGCCCCTCGCCGATCTCGTGGAAACGGAGGTGCGGGGTGAGGGCGGGAAGCTTGACGATGCCCCGGTCCGCGGCCGTCGTGCGGGCGAGGATACCGGGCCGGGGGCGCGCGCGCTTCTCGGCTGTCATCCGGGCTCAGGCCCTCAGGACTTCGGTGAGGCGCTCCAGGGCCTCGACGCAGAACGCGGAGGTCACGGCCTCGGAGCCATGCCCGATCCGCCCCACCACGCCCCACTTCAACGACTGGTCGCCGAACGCGAGCAGCTCCGGCCAGCTGCCGTCCGCGCGCTGCGAGTTCATCAGCCTCTCCACCTCGCACATCGGGTCGATGCGCCCGAGGCTTCCGACATTGTAGAGCGCCGACACCGCCTGGGCGGTCTGAAGGACATTGCCGAATCCTCCCTTCCGGTCCCGCAGGCCGAGGATGCGATCCGCGAGTATCGGGCGCAGCGGATCGAGGGCGGGCTTCGCGCGAACCATAGCGCGGGCGATCGCATATTGGATCGCGACCGTGTCGGGATACCATTTCGACGAGCCGTCCAGGCTCCCATCGGTCACCAGGGCCTCCAACCATCGCTGGGCATGCCCGGTTTCCGGACGGTCGCCCAGGCAGGCGATGACGTTCGCATTGACGACGGGGTCGGCCTCGATGCGAAACGGCGACACGACATCGGGTTCGCCTTCCTGCAGCACCCAGGTCATGAAGCGGCCGTCCTCGTCCTGATTCGCCAGTATCCCGGGAACATTCCTTCCGAGCCAGATCCAGGGGTGCGCCCCGACAACCATAGAACAGAGCGAGGTGCTGTCGAGATCCGGGGGCAGGTGCCGGTAGTATCGCCACAGTCCGGGGTATTCGATGGTGTCGATGAGATACGCCTTCGTCGCCGTGCATATCGCCCTGGCCCGCGGCTCATCGGAGCTCTCCAGGGCGAGCGCGCAGAGAGCCGACACGAAAGGAGGCCTCTCGAAGTGCCTGGGAATACCCGGGTCGGCCACATTGAACCGGATGCAGTGCCAAGCCCCGTTCGCGTCGATCGCGGATTCCAGGAAGGCGAGCCCGCGGCGGATCCCCTCCCTCGCCGCCTCCGCAAGCGCCTCGGAGCCGGTCCCGCTGCTTCGGACTTCCGCCTGTTCCGGTGCCGCGGGACGAAGGGGCGGCGCAGGATCGTGGAGGGTACTGCGAAGAAACTCGAGCGATTCCCCACCGGTCCTTGCCGCCTCGCGCTCGGCCTCGCTGAACCTGCTTTGCGGCGGAAGCACCACATGCGTCCGGCCGTAGGTCTCCTCGTGCACGTGAATCTCATGATCTTCGGGCAGGGTCACGCCGAATTCCTTTTCGACGGTCTTTCGGGGGTTCCGGAGAAGACGTTCGCGAAAGTCGCCGTCTTCACCGGCTCTGGATACGAGGATGTCGTCCGCGTCAATGGGTCCGTTCATCGGATGTCTCCGAACTGCTAGGCGACCTGTCTTCTCACCAGTTCCCTGAACACCCCGTCACCCTCCATGAGTTCGTCGAAAGAGCCGCTTTGTACGATTCTTCCGGCCTGCAGCACGTAGATGCGATCGGCCTGTTGCAGCGTGGACAGGCGGTGCGCGATGACAACCCGGGTCGAGGTCAGGGCGGTGAGGTTCCGCATGACCCTGGCCTGGCTCTCGTTGTCCAGCCAGTTGGTGGCCTCGTCGAAGAGCATGATCTGCGGGCTGCCGATCACCGACCGGGCGATGGTGACACGTTGGCTCTCGCCGCCCGACAGGACGTTCCCGCTCGTGCCGACCATGGTCATCATGCCCATGGGCATGCCCCTGATCTCTTCTTCGATGTCGGCGACTCGCACCGCCGCCCATACCTCGTCACTCGCCACCTCGTCGTTGTGACCGACCAGATTGTCCCAGAGATCGAGGGGATGAAGCCCGACGGATTGCGGCACCGCGCCGATTCTGCGGCGCAGTTGTTTCAGGTTCAGGTGCCTCAGGTCACGCCCATCGTAATAGACAGCGCCGGCGGTGGGCCGGTCGAATCCGAGCGCCAGCCGGAAGAGGGTGCTCTTGCCGGCACCGGACTCGCCCGCGATCGCGACGAATTCCCCGGGTCGGGCGTGGATCGTGACATCGTCGAGGACCAGCGGCCCGTCTGGATCGTACCGGTAGGAAATGCGGTCGAAGAGAATGTCGCCGCCCAGATACTCGACCGGCGCTCCTTCGACCTCGGTCTCGGGAACCGCGGCGAGGAGCGGGCGCATCTGGTCGAACGCCGGGAGCATGGCGGCGACCGTGCCAAGGGACTCGCCGAGCCGGGCGATGGCGTGCTGGAATGCGATGAAGACGAGGTAGACGATGAGAAAATCGCCGACCGGAAGGTCCCCGTCGCCCACGGCCACGACCGCCAGCAGGACCCCGGCGGCAAGAAGGGGGAGCGCGGCGCCGAATGCGCGCGAATGTCCCTCGAGCGCGTCCATCTCGAGCTCGGCGCGTTTCTGCTCCCGGTAGTCCCGCGCCCACATGGCGAAGGCCGACGCTTCCGCGTTTTCCACACGCAGCTTGCTTATGCCGCCCACGATCTGGAACAACCGGCCGGAGACGCGCCGCGCCGCGCGGATCATCCGGCCGCAGGGGGGAATCCGGCGCAGCGCGAGGACAACCGTGAACAGGAGCGAAGCCAGGCTGAATGCGAGGGCGACGGTCCCGAGGGTGGCATCGTAGAGGAAGATGACACCAAGAACCGGAAGCAGAAAAAGGATCGATAGCAGGCCGTCGGCAACGACGCCTTGCAACCCGTCGCGAAGACTCTGGAACGTCATTCCCGACATGGCCAGATCGCCCGACGGATGGCGGTGCAGAATGCTTGGCGGAAGGCGCATGAGGCGGTCCCAGAAGGCCGCTTCGACGCGCGAAGCCGAACGCCCCTCGAGCCGCGTCATCGCCGTGCTCTGAAACAGGTGCAGCAGGGCGCCGAGCAGGCCGAAGCCCGCCACCGCCACGGCTGCGGGATAGAGCGCTCCGGCGGTTCCGCCGCCCGCCGCCAGGTTCGCGACGAACCCGAGCGCGAGTGCGGGCACCAGCTTGATCAGGCCGCCCGGAAGGCCGGCCATCACCAGGCGCGCCAGATCCGCGGCCGATCCACGCAGCGCGAATCCCAGCAGGTCCGCCGGCCTCACTTTCCCCGCGGGCAGCGGCCGGTAGAACACCCAGGCCTCGTCCGCCAGCGCGGCGGCACGATCCGCCGTCATCCGGACACCGCGCCTGCTGACCGGGTCGAATTCCCGGTAGCCCCCGAACCATCCCGGCAGGAGCGCCACAGGCTTCCCGTCTTCAGCGCGGAATGCCAGCATCGCGTTGCTGTCGCCGCGCCACCAGGCGCCCTCGTTCCTGAACCGCACGCGCCGGGCGCGCACGCCTGACGCGTCGAGAACGTCAACGAGACTGACCGGGGCACCGGAGGATCCCGGGCGCACGGGGATCCTGAAATCGATCCCTTCACGGCGTCCGATCACCTGCAGCGCGTCCGCCAGCGACGTGTCATCGACACTCACGTCCCGGTCGATCGGCAGATCATAGATGTTGAAGAGCCGCTGCCGCGCAGTTCTCTCGGCCGTGTAGCGGCTCGTGGTCCGCGCGCGTTCGAGATTCGCGTGGTCGACCACGGACAGTACGCGGTTCAGGCGCTCCACGGCGAAGGAAACCGCGTGAAAGGATGCGAGCGCCGGGAGCAGAGTGCCCTGCCGTGCCAGGGTCTCGGTCGAACTGCCCGAGAGCGTCACCTCGTCCGAGAGCGTGAGCCAGCTTGCCCGGGTCAGCGGTATCACCGCCTCGTGCGGGCCGCTCGCTTCGGCAAGTGCCGCCTGGTCGACCAGGTCCATGAAGAGGCTGGCGCCGCGTGGCGGTTCGGTTACCCATACGACGCCTCGTCGTACGGAGAGCGTACAGGGGGCCAGGCTCCGCGCCGGACCGGGCTCGGCCAGCGCGGTCGGACGCGGACGGTGACTCGCAAAGCGCGAGAGCGTGTCCGTAATCGCGGCCACCCAGGTATCGGTCTGTTCCGCCAGCTCCGCCGGATCGACCTCGGACAGCAAGGATGCCGGCAGGCGCTTCAGAATGGTGCCCGGAGATCCCTTGGCGACCAGGCTGAGCGTGGTGTCTTCCCCCTCGCGTGGTTCGTTCGGTGCGACGCCCGGCAGCAACCAGCCCGCTTCTCGGCGGAGCAGGTGCTGCGGCGCCGCATGATCCACCCTGTCCCTGAACTCGACCAGGAACAGATTGACGGCGCCCTGGTCGATGAACCAGACGGTGTCCGGGTCGTCGAGCTTCACGGGCAGGTTGCCCGCGCAGGGCACGGACTGGCCGGCGCGGGCGGCGAGTTCCGCGATCGACGCGTACTCCGGCCTCGTGTCCCGCATCAGCCGGACCTGACCAGGTTGTAGTAGGTGCCGTCCCGATCCCCCATCAACTCGTCGTGCGTCCCGCGCTGCACTTCGACGCCCTTGTCGAGCACGATGATCTCGTCGCTGTCCCGCACGGTGCTCAGCCGGTGTGCCACGATGAGGCAGGTGACACCGCGACGTCGCAGGGCGTCATCGACGTATTCCTCCGTCGCGGCATCGAGGGCGCTGGTCGCCTCATCCAGAATGAGCAGCGTGGGATCGCCCACCAGCCCGCGGGCGATCTCCAGCCGCTGCCGCTGGCCGCCGCTGAAATTCACGCCGCCTTCCTCGACCCGGGTGGAGTACCCGTCCGGCCGAAGCAGGATTTCGTCATGGATCCGGGCATCACGCGCCGCCGCGAAGATGGCCTCGTCCGGAACGGCGGGATTCCACAGGGTGATGTTGTCGCGCACGGACGCGGAAAAGAGCACCACCTCCTGGTCCACCATGGAGATGGACTCCCGTAGCACCCCATCGGGAATCTCATCCCGCGGATGGCCATCGAAGAAGATGTCACCCGACCAGGGCTGGTAGATACCGGCAATCAGACGCGCAAGGGTCGACTTGCCGGAACCGCTGGGACCGACCACGGCAACCCGCTGCCCCGGCCGGATCAGAAGGTTGAAATCCTTTATCAGAGCCGGCCGGCTCCTGTTGAACCCGAAGGTGACGTCCCGCAGCTCAAGCCGTCCGGCGAGCTGAAGCCGGCCCTTGAAGGTGGGAATCGACTCTGACTGCGTACTTCGGCGGATGAGGGCGGGGTCCTCGGCGGTCCTGGAGATGTCTTCGAGCCGCTGCAGATCGGTTTCGAGTGCCTGGCGCTTCTCGGCGAACTCCAGGAATCGCCCGATCGGCGCCAGAAACATCTCGGCCAGGATGTAGAACGCGACCAGCGCTCCCAAGGTCATTTCCCCGGCCAGGACGAGACTTCCGCCGACGCCCAGGATCGCCGCGCTTCGAAGGGCGGCGATCAGGCCCGGAAGCGCGGCATTGACGGAGCCCAGTTCCGAGTAGCGCTGGCGTGCATGCAGTTCGCGCGCCTGATGACCGCTCCAGCGCGAAAAGAAATGGTCGTCCGATCCCGTCATGCGCAGGTTGTCGGCATGGTTCAGCATCTGCATGCCGATGCCGATCAGCAGTCCCTGTTCGCGCCTCATCGCCTGGCTTCGAACGGCTCGGAGGCCGTTCAGAAAGTGCGCCAGCACGCCATGCATACCGGCCAGAACGAGCACGACCAGTGTGAGCCGGACATCCTGGACCGACATGGCAACGAGCAGCACGGCGCTCATTCCCATGTCGACAATGAGCACAAGAAACTGCTCCGTCAGATTCCTCGCGATTCTGTCGATGGACGAGACTCGATCCGTCAGATCGCCCACGAGCCGGTGTTCGAAGAACTCGACCGGCAACCGCAGCAGCCGCGACAAGCCTCGACTGTAGCCGGTAACCGAAATCCGGACTGCGAGTCGCTTCAGGAACCGGTGCTTGAGCAGGGCGAGAATGTAGACGAGGACGCCGCCGCCGAGCAGGGCCGTCACAAGGCCGCCCCAGGGCCCCCGGTCTTCCAGCACATCGTCCACGAACACGCCCAGAGATGCGGGAACAATGAGGGCCAGCAACGTCAACATGAGGCCGCAGGCGATCACCCAGGTGAGCACGCCCCATGATCCGGCGAGCAGGGTGTGCAGTTGCCTGAACAATCCGGGCCGTTCACCGCCGGGTTTGAAATCGGGTCCCGGCTTGAATCGGAGCGCAATGCCACTGTAGCCCCTGGCGAACTCCTCGGCGGAAAGCTTGCGCCGCCCCGTGGACGGGTCATTGAGATAGAAGTTGCGACTGTCGAACCCCTCGACGACGAGGAAATGGCTGAATTGCCAGAACACGATCAGCGGCAACGGCAATCTTTGCAGCTGATCGGCGCGCAGACCGAGTCCGCTGCATTCGAGACCATAGTGTCTGGCGGCGCGCACGATGCTCGCCGCACTGCTTCCGTCTCGACTTACTTCGCATTTTTCCCGCAACTCGGTTAGCGGAACCCAGCGTCCGAAGTACCCGAGGATGCTGCCGAGGCAGGCCGCACCGCATTCCGACGCATGCACCTGCAGCACAATTGGCGTGGATATCCTTTGCTTATTGGTCCCTGCGGCGGCCTTCATGCCTAGCACTCCATCGTGGATAAAGCCCCGCGAGCACCGAGAGCGGCGAGGCGCCGGGCTGGCAAGGCGCGACGAGGGGCCAATAGCAGCGCTATTGGGCTGAGGAGCAACGCAGAGCGCAGCCCTGAAGGCGTCAGATGTATACTGCACATGACATAATGTAAACTTATCTTTACATCTGTGGAACGCGGGGCGAAGCGTCCAGGCCGGATGCATCGCCGTTCGAATGCCGGGGGGATTTTGTCCACGGGCTGCTATGGTCGCCCCGGTCGCAGGAAGGCAATCGGAGACCGGGTGCCGATTTCGATGACGATCCGGCATTTCCGACCCGCAATGGAAGACAAGTCACGACTCTCATCGAGCGCTATGTGGATGCGGTGGAGCGACACCGGCGCCACGGACCCGAAAGCCGCCGGAAGCCCGGGCAGGCGAACGGCGGCAATCGCCGCAATCTCTCCACCAATCGTCTCCGCTTCTCCATCCGCCGTACCCAGCTCGATCACCGCCGGCATCCCGGCCGTGATCTCGGGCAGAGTGTCGTTCTCGATCCAGACCAGCGCCTGCACGGACCGGGCGGCTTCGGACAGGTCTTCGCCGGGCTCGTCAAGTACGCCGTCGATCGCAAGGCTGCGGGCCACGCTGCCGAACAGCAGCCATGCGATCGAGGTGACCAATAGGAGAGCGATGACCGTGACAAGCAGCCGCTCCCGCGGCGTGGAAACGGTCAGCAGCCGATCGAGTTGTTCGCGTTCCTTCTTTGCTTCGGCAACGGTATTGTGAAACGAATCGAATGGATTGTTGAACACGACTCCGCATAGCCTCCTCATCACGACCGGGCAACAGGTTAGCGGTAGTATAACACCATCGGGACGATGCGCGATGGTGTGACGATCGTGTTAGCTTGCTGTGCGTGGCACATTGAAGAGTTCCCGACAGTCGACGGGCGTGGAGGTCAGCAGGAGGTGATACACCCGGGCAGCAAGTCTTTACGGAAGGTCGCGGTGGTCGGGCGCGGGACCGCAGGGTCCCTGGCGGCCGCCAGCGTAACGCGCCAGCATCCCGACGGCGACCACGAGCTGCACCACATATACGACTCGCGGATCCCGGTCATCGGAGTCGGTGAAGGCAGCTGGCCGAGCCTCGTTCGGGAGCTCCAACAGCTGACGAACCTGCCGCACGACACCGTTCAGCAGCGCCTGAGCGGTACCCGCAAGTACGGTGTCGCGTTCGAGGGATGGGGCCGGCGCGATCGAGACTTCACCCACTACTTCACGCCGCAGCAGGTGTCCTACGCCTACCACCTGTCCGCCGACCTGATGGCGGACCTGCTCCACGAAGGCACGCGCGCACGTCACATCGACGCGAAGGTGCTCGATATCAGCAGGGTGAGTGGCGGCGCGCGAGTGGAATTCGAGGGCCGGGCGCCGGAACGCTACGACCTGGTGTTCGATGCACGCGGGTTTCCCGGGGAACTCCATCCCGACCGGCATATCGACCTTCCCTTCATCCCCACCGATACGGCCGTCATCCGACGCTGTCCGGCGATCTTCAGCGAAGAGCGGGATGGGCCGGTGCTCCAGCATACCTACACGCGCGCCGTTGCGCGTCCACACGGCTGGGTATTCGTTATTCCGCTCACCGCGCACACATCCTACGGGTATGTCTTCAACGGCGACCTATCGAGCCTGGCCGAAGTCGAATCGGATTTTGACAGGCTCCTCGAGGCCGACGGCGTATCGGAGTTTGAGCAGCGCGCCGTCATCGGGTTTCCCAACTTCGTCCACCGTCGAATCTACGACGGCGCAGTGGCCCGCATCGGCAACGCAGCGGCCTTCATGGAGCCCCTCGAGGCAACGGCGATCGTATCCGCCCAGTTGCAGATCGGGATGGTGCTCCGGACGCGCCTCGACCGTCCGCCGGAGCATCTCGAGCGCGACGCGCCCGTGGTCAATCGGTTCCTCATCAACAACATGCTCCGCTACGGCCTGTTCGTCGGCTGGCACTACTCGTGCGGCTCCAGGTACGACAGCGGATTCTGGCGCCACGCTCGTGATCGCGCCTGGCCGCAACACCGGAAGTCGGCGGACCCCGAGGTGGTGGGGTGCTCCGCGCTGCATGATTTCGACGAGATGATCGAACTGTTGAATCGATCCGTCATCGACCGGGAGGACTGGCATCGGATGTGCGCGGTCCCTCTAACCAGCTATGCCCAGGTGTCCCAGGGTCTTGGCTGCTAGGGTCCCGTTCGGGAAGTTCGCGTGCTAACGAGACGGGACATTACGATCGCGGCTCGTCGTCCCGCACGGCGCCGTCGACCATGCGGACCAGACGCCGGGACCGCTCCATGACGCGGCTGTCGTGGGTGGCGAAGACGAAGGTCACTCCGAGGTCGCGATTCAGCTCGCCCATGACATCGAGGAGCGCTTCGCTGGTGGCCGAGTCGAGGTTCGCCGTCGGCTCGTCCGCGAGCACCAGGGCCGGACGGCTGGCCACCGCACGCACGACGGCGACCCGCTGCTGCTGGCCGCCGGACAGCTTGCCCGGGCGCCGGTCTTCGAGCCCTTCCATTCCCGTCCGCGCAAAGAGTTCGCGGACCCGCGCCTGACGCTCCTCCGCGGGCACGCCCTGGAGGAGCATCGGGAATTCCGCGTTCTCCAACGCCGTGAGCACGGGGAGCAGGTTATAGGCCTGGAAGACGAAGCCAACCTCCTCGAGCCGAAGCCGCGCCAGCTCCTGGTTCGACATGCGGCTCACCTCGCGCCCGGCAACCCAGACCCGTCCCTGCGTGGGGCGGGTCAGGCCGCCGATCAGATTCAACAGCGTCGTCTTGCCGGAGCCCGACGGCCCCGCGAGCGCGGTGAACTCGCCACGCTCTATGGTCAGGCTGACGCCACGGACCGCCTCCACGGATTCGGCTTCCTGCTGGAACACCTTCCAGACGCCGTCGGTCCGGGCCGCTGCCGTTTCGCTCTTTGCCATGCTACCGATCGAACTTCATCGCCTCGGCAACGTCGACCCGGGCGGCGCGCAGCGCCGGATAGATCGAAGCGAGAATGCCGAGGCCAAGAATGAACGCGACGATCTGGACGATGCGCCGCAACCCGAAGATTGGCACGATGACAGGGTCAACGGCGGCACCCGAGAATGTCAACTCGTCGATGTCCTGCATGAAGACCGACGTGTCGAGCCCGTCGCCGAAGAAATACCAGGTGCCCAGGAGTCCCAGGCCGACGCCGGCCAGCCCGCTGAGGGCGGATAGCGTGAGGCCCTCGATGAGAACGATCGTGCCCGTCTGACCCGGCGTCAGCCCCTGCGCCTGAAGCACGCCGAACTCGCGCTGGCGATGCATCACCGACATCAGCACCGTGTTGACGATCCCGAACGCGATGATGACGAACAGGAACCCCTGAATCACGTAATTCCCGAACTCGTCGATCGCGATCCCCGCCGCCAGGACGGGGTTCGCCTCTCGCCACCCCACGACGCGCGCCTCGCCGCGTTCCACCGGCTCCGCCAGCGCCCGCGCCAGGCGGTCGGAGACCCAGCGAGTCCTGCCACTGTTCTGCAGGACGACCGCGACGTTGGTCACGTCGCTCCCGGAACCGAGCCACTCGCCGGCTGTCGCGAGCGTGATGTGGATCGTCGCCTGGTCGATGGTGGGCACGCGGCTGCGGAAGATCCCCACCACGTTGAGCCGCTGGCCCGCAATCTCGCCATCGGCACCCTGCGCCTGCACGACGAAGCGCGATCCGACCTCGAGTCCCAGGCTGCGGGCCAGATCGGCGCCGACATAGGCCGCCAGCCGATCATCGGGCTCGAGGTAGCGCCCTTCGATCACCCCATCGTCGATCATGCCGAAGCCCGCTTCGGCGACGGGGTCGACCCCCACGATCTGCGCCGGGCGCGCCCCGGCCGCCGAACTCGCCAGCCCGTTGATGCCGAGCCTGGCGGACGTCGACACGACATGCGGCGCGATCTCCGGGGAGGCCAGCGCCTGCTCGGCGGCGCGAAGGACGTCCGTCGTCAGCCGGTTGTCGATCTGACGGCGCAGCCGGTACTCGGGCCGCTCGACGGTCACGTGTCCGCTCCCCATGCGCACACCGGAATCGACCCACTGCTCGTGGCTGCCGTCGTCGATCGTCATCGACCAGACCAGGAATGCGCCGCCCACGATCATCGCCGAGGCGGTCAGCACCGTGCGGCGCAGATGACGGCGCAGGTTCCTGAGGGCGAGCCGGATCAGGACGCGTGGGAGCATGGATGCCGGGGGGATTCCGTCCACGGGCTGCTTCGCTACACTCCCGACAGAGTGTCGGCGGGGGGCACCCGCGCCGCACGGATTGCCGGGTAGAGGGCGGAGACGAGCGCCGTGACCATCAGGCCGACCGTCGCCCAGATCCATGCCGGCACGTTGGTCCCTACACGGAGACTCGGAGTCAGCAGGACGCCTTCCACGGTGAGGTTTCCGTAGAGCCATCCGAGGTCGGGCGGCGCCGTGGAGAACCAGACCAACAGCGGCACCGTGACCGCGGTCCCTAGGCCCAGCCCGATGACGCCGGTCGCGGTCGCCTCGGAAAGCACCGTGACTATCACGGACCGCGGCGATGCACCCATCGCCAGCATGACGGCGAACTCGCGGCGGCGTTCGAAGGTGGCCATCAGCGTCGTGTTGGCGATGCCGAAGCTGGCGACCGAATAAATGAGGACGATGAAGATCCAGTACGTCGCATCGGCGAGCGCGACATACTGGGCAAGCACCGGATTGAGCTCCGTCCATGACGCGACCGACATCGCCCGTTCCGGGGCTCCAAGGGCGGCTGCGAGGCGGGTCGCGGTCAGGTCGGCCTCGGACGGATCGTCAGTGCTGACCGCGATTTCGTGGACCCGACCCGGATCGAGGACCACGAGCGTCTGGAGGTCTGCGACCGGCATGACCATGGTGCTGGCATCGAACTCGAGCAGGCCGGTCCGGAAGATGCCGGTGACCGTGTACAGGTCGTTGCCCATCGAGCCGTCCGCCGCAGACGCGACGACGACGAGTTCGTCCCCGACGCTCAGCTCGAGCTGCCGCGCCATCTCTTCCCCCACCACCGCTTCGTATCGGCCGGTAACAGGCATGCGGCCCGCCACGAGAGGATCCAGGAAACGTGTCAGCGCCAACTCGCGCTCGGGGTCGACGCCGAGCAAAACGCCGCCCGATGTCGCTTCGCCGGAGCTCACGAGCCCGCTCGCGTACACGCGCGGGGCTGCGGCCACGACCGAGGGATCGGCCTCGATGGTGCGCAGGATCTCTTCCACGTCGGCACCCTCGCGTCCGCCGATGGTCTCGTACAGGCTGCGCTCGGGCCGATAGTCGGCATCGTGGATCTCGATCTGCCCGCTGACGAGTGACGTGGCGTTCTCGACCAGTTCCGTGGAGACCCCTTCGGCCCAGCCGACCATGAACACCACGGCAAAGTAGCCGACCCCGAGGCCGAGCGCGGTGAGAACTGTTCGCTTCCGGTTGCGACCGAGGTTGCGCCACCCGATTCGCCACAACTGGCCCGTCACGCCCCACTACCTCCGACGCTGCAGGGTCCGGAGCGAGAAGAAGGATGGATCGATGTCGATGTTGAGTCGTCCGTCGACTACGCGCCGACTCCGGGCGCTACCAGCAGCAGCAGAGGCCGGCCGAGATGGCTTCGAGCTGCTCCTCGGTGATGTTGGGATCCGGCGGCAACGCGAGATGCACCGTCTGCATGTCGCTCTCATGGACCCTGATATTCATCGAATCGGGGATCGAAATGCCCAATTCCCCACTGATCGTGGTCTTCGGATCCGTAAGAAGCCGCTGCCGAAAACCCGTGTCCACGGCGGACTTCTCAACGATCTGCTGCAGCATTTCGTCTCCGCTTCTCATGGCATTCCTCGCTTCGCTGTGGAACTGGTAGCATGGACAACGCTGTCGATGACATCATACACGCAACTCGCCCGGAAAGCAAGCGATACGTGATCGCGGCGTGATTGCGGGCCGGGCGGGCTGTCCGCGCGGTGGGTGGAAGGATGGCGAGTCGCCGCTCGAATGCCGCGGGGTTTTTGTCCAGGCTGCTTGTCACCGCCTCAGCGCGGCCTCCAGCCCCTCGATGAAGGTGGGTTCTCCTTCTGGAATGGGCCCGATCCAGCTGAACGCGACCGCTCCGTGCCGGTCGATCAGCACCGATGTGGGTAGGCCGCGGGCAAGGAAGATGTCGCGCGACGTAGCCTCCGGATCGAGCGCGATGTCGTAGGTGACGCCGAACTCCTCGACGAAATGGACGACTGCCGCCGAGTCGGCCGGCAGGTCGACAGAGACGCCGAGGATGCGCAGGCCGTCCTCGCGGTAGCGTTCGTAGACGGACTGGAGGTAGGGCGTCTCCGTCCTGCAGGGATGGCACCAGGTGGCCCACAGGTTCACGAGCAGGGTCTCGCCGAGGTAGTCCGTAAGCGAGACGGGCGATCCGTCTTCGAGCGAGGTGGCGGTGAAGGTCGGGGCCGGGTCGCCGCGCTGCAGGGTGGGCCCCTCGGACGGGATGCAGGACGACAGCGCGGCGGCGGCCGCCGTGAGGAGGAGGAGGGGGCGGGGGGTCAAGTCAGGGCCGCGGTTCCCCGGGCGCCCCAGGGGTGATGAACTCGGTGGTCATCGCCCCGACGCCGTGGACCTGGATGACCGCCTCCTCTTCGGCCCACATGTAGGCCGGGACCCCCGCCGCGATCACGATGTAGCTGCCGGGACCGTAGGCGGTCGCGTCCTCCTTGTCCATTGTCTCGCCCAATTGGACGAAAAAGCGGCCGGACAGGACGGTCAGGTGTTCATTGACGGGGTGGGTGTGAGGGCGGATTTCGAACCCGGTCTGGACCTCCAGGCGGAAGACGAAGGCTTCGCCCTCGGTGTTCATGTCGCCGTAAAGCGCGACGTAGCGGGCACCGTTGTTCGGCTCCCCCCACGGGATGGCGTCGCCGCGGTGGAAGACGTTGCCGCGGGTGTCCTGGGCATGGGCGGGCGGGGCAGCGCAGAGGACGGACAGGGCGAGAATCGTGGTGGCGTTGGCGATCGTGGTCTTCATATTCGTGTGGGGTCGGGGGAAACGGCGCCCGGCCCGCCGGGTGATGGGCCGGTCGGCTATGGTGCTGCGGCACCGAATAATGGTCTTCTCGCGGGCGAGTCCATGGCAAGGGGGCAGCCCTGCCAGAACGCCTCGTACTCTTGCCCGCCCCGCCCGCTGGGAACGATGCTTACCCCCTCACTTCCAGCTGGAGTCCTGATGTTGAAGAAGCCATCGGCGTGGGGAGCGTTCGCTGCGGTGCCGCTCGCCGTGGAGTCCTCGCGGCATGCCTTGCGGTCCGTGTGCATGGCGCGACCGGCCCCCCGATCCGCTTGCGTGGCGCTCACCCTGGCCGCCACGGCGCTCCTTCTTGTCCCCGCTCCCGGGACCGGTCAATGGCGGAATCGGTACCCGCAGGTCCGCGGGTACGGTCATCACGTCTACCTGGAAGGCTACGAACTCCCTCTCCTCACCAACGGGCCCATCGACCCTGCTCCGTCCCCCGACGGCCGTCAGATCGCCTTCGCGGCACGGGGCTGGATCTGGCTTCTGGACCTCAATACGGGCACCGCGCGGCGCTTTACCACCGGGCCCGGCATGGATTCCCGCCCGGCCTGGCACCCCTCCGGCGACCGGCTTGCCTTCGTCCGCGACAGCGACCACGACACCCGCATCGTCATCGCCGACGCGGCCTCCGGCGACGAGATCCGCACGATCGACACGCCCGCACTCGACCTCGATCCCGCCTTCTCCGCCAACGGCAGCACCCTCTACTACACCTCCGGGCAGGCCGGAACGCTGGACGTGTGGGCCCTCGATCTCGCCACCGGCGAATCGGTGCCCGTCACGACCGAAACCGGCATCGAACTCAAGCCGCAGCCCCTCCCGGACGGCACCCTCGTGCTGCTCGCCAAGCGGGGAGGCGACCGCGTGGAGCTGCGGTCCCAGAGCGCCGAAGCGGGCGGAGGGGCATCGTCCCGCGCTGGAGCGCGCGGTGGGGAAGCGGCCCGTGCTGGAGCCGGTGCCGGGGAAACATTCCGTCCCGAGGCGCTGCTGAGCGACGCACGCGTTCTCGTCTCCGGCAACATCGCCTCAATGGCCAGACCGGCCGTCTCGCCCGGGGGGGCCAGCATCGCGGTGAACTGGCCCACCGAAGCCGGGTGGCACCTGCGTGTGCACGACATCGCGCAGCCCGGCGCATCCGTCTTGCTGACCGGCGGTGGACTGCCGCTCACCCCGGCGTGGAGTCCCGACGGGGAACGGATCTACTACTCCGAGGCGGACGACAGCGAGGTCATGCAACTCAAACGCATCCGCGCGGCGGGCGGACCGGTGCATGATGTGGAGATTCGGGCGTGGCAATGGGGCGATGGGACGGCGCGCTTGCGGATCCGCACCCGTCTGGCGCCAGGTGGTTCGACATCCGCGCCGGCCGACGCCGGGTCACTGGCGCCCGCGCGCCTCAGCGTCCTCGGCCCGAACGGGCACCCTGCCGTCCCGGACGAGGGCGCTGTTCACTTCGACGGAGCCGGCGGGCGCGTCTTCTTCTACAGCCCGGGGCTGATCGAGGTCACGGTTCCCGCCGGGGAAGTCACCGTATCGGCCGTGCAGGGACTCGCCACTCCGGAAGAGACCGTGACCGTGTCGGCCACGGCTGGCAGCATGACGGAAGTGACCCTGGAACTAACGCCGGTCTGGGACGCCCGGGCCGCCGGATGGGCCTCCGGAGACCACCACTTCCACCTGAACTACGGCGGGCCGTACCACCTGGACCCCGAAGACATGGTGCCGAAGATGGAGGGCGAGGCGCTGGACTTCGCGACTCCCCTCCTCGCCAACCTTCACAACCGCTACGAGGACCAGGACCTTTGGGGCTGGCAGAAGGCGGACGCTGCGCCCTTCATCCGTTTCGGACAGGAGATCCGTTCGCACTTCCTCGGTCACATCGGGCTCCTGGAGATTCCCGAGTTGCATTGGCCGTGGGTGTGGGGACCGGGCTACGAGGTATACGGGACGGACGACCGCACCAACTCGGAAGTGCTCGACTACGCGCACGACCTTGGTGGAATGGGATACTACGTCCACCCGGTGTCGGTGCCCGACCCGTTCGCCGCGGGCGCAGGGGGCGTTCCGGTCGAACTCGTGGCCGATGCGGTCATGGGGGATGTCGACGCGCTCGAAGTCATGTGTCTCTGGAGCAGCTTCGAGGGGACTGCGGCGCTGTGGCACCGCTTCCTCAACCTCGGGGTGACGATCGCGCCGTCCGCCGGGACCGATGTGATGCTCAACCTCTACCGCACGATGGCGGTCGGGACTACGCGCGTGTACGTACACACCGGCGACCGCCTCAACTGGCCCGCCTACCTGGCCGGACTGCGCGCCGGCCGGTCCTTCGTGACCAACGGACCGTTCCTGGACTTTCGGGTCGGTGGGGCGCAGGGAGATGGTGAGGCGGGACGCGGCGGCGACGGCACGGGACGCAGCGGCCCGGAACCCGTTGCCGACGGCACCCGGCCCGGCGGCGTGGTCCCCCCCGGCCCCATCACCTGGACCCTCCATCTCGCCACCGCCACCGAGGTCGACACCATCGACATCATCGTGAACGGCCGCGTGATCGCGTCCCATTCAGCCATTGCCGCGCCCGGCCACCGCACCCTCACCGGCACGGTCGACCTCCCCCAGGGCGGCTGGATCGCGGCGCGCGCGCGCGGCGGCCGCACGCGGTGGCCCTCGATGGACACCTCACCCTACGCCCACACCGCGCCCATATGGATCGGCGCGCGCGGCAGCACCGACCCCACCGCACGGCGCGAATCCGCCGCCGAACTGCGCGACATCCTCACTGCATCGGTCGCCCGGCTGCGCATCGGGTACGCCGGCCGCGAAATCCCCCGTCTGGAAGCGCACTTCGCGGCGGCGATGGCCCGGCTGGACTCCATCGCCCCGCCGGAACCGAACGATCCACTCCCCCACTGACCCCATGCCCATGCCCGAACGCTGTTACGGCAAGAAACTGGTCGCGCTGGTCCGGAAGGGATTCGTCCGCCTTGGGTTCGCCCGGGCACAGTGTAACGTTCGCATTCCAGAATGTCATGTCCTCTTTACATTCTGCTTCCTCACCCTCGGCCCCCGGGGGGGGGGCGGGGGGGGCGGGGGGGGGGGGGGGGGGGGGGGGCCGGGGGGGGGGGGGGGGGGGG
>VXLT01000339.1 GCA_009841475.1 Gemmatimonadota bacterium | reverse complement strand
TCCCTCAGTATACCGATCTCACGAAGGCGCTGTTTTGCCGCCTTGTAGGTCACACCGCACGCCGGCGTGTCGTCCGCTGGCGTCCGGAAGACAATGGCGACGAGTTCGCCAACCGATACGGATACCGTGCCGCCATCCGTGGTGATGATCTCCTGCTTCCCCATTAGGATCTTCAAGACACGATGGCCCTCTGGAGCGGGCCCTGCGGCGAATTCGGCAAGGTCAAGCTCTTCCATCCATTCCCGAACGGTTGCCTCGTCCGGTTGCCGGTTGCTCGTCAGCGTATACGCCCCGGCAAACAAAGTACCGTACTGATCGGCGGCCTGGCGATCGCCGAGAACGTTCCACGCCGCCCTCTGGCAAGTCTTCCGGAGCCTATCAAACCTACCGGTTCGTATCCGCTCGACGGTTCTCAAAACGAGCGCGTGAGCGGTCTCGGGACCGACGACACGACCTATCTCTTCGGCCAGCGCATCCCAATAGCGACCTGGGGCTCCGCTCAGCCGCGCCGGATGTTCCAGCTCCAGCAACGCTATCCGGGTACGTTCTGCCCGCGACACGCGCAAGTTGTTGCCTGCCACACAGAACATCGAAACAAGCCGATACGACAAAGGATTCCCGGAAGGCGTACCGATATGGGCATACCCATCTCCCGAGCTTGCCGATCGCATCAGGTCGACGAGGTTGCGCCTCAGTGATCTCATGTCTGCCGAGTTCGTCTGGTCATCAATCAGAATCGGAATCCGGTTGCAATTCAAACCTTCGAAAAAAGCCGTCTTGTTTACCGTGGCCTCCGGGCAATACACCATGCCCCCCAGGAGCTTGTGCACGATGTGGCGCAACACCCTTGACGAGCCAGATCCAGGAGGCCCGGTCAGGCACACATGCGGACGCCACCGGAGAATCCCTCCGAAAAGGGCAAGCACAAGCCATCCGGCCAGCGCAACTGCTGAGGCTTTCCGCTGCCACGGGATCATCTTTAGCAACTCGAAGATCCGCTGGCCCTCCTTCTGGAGAAGGAGCTTCGTCGCCCGATTCGCGAAGTACGGGGGGGTGCAAGACAGATAGACGCTGTCACCTTGGTACTCACTCAATGCGACGGCCTCTTTGGGAGACCAGTAAAGCCGGTCGCCAAGGTTCAACAGAGGCTTGCCATCCTCAATCCAGCATCCCGGACCGCGGAGTTTTTCTCGCTCGAATGGGCCGGCGCGCACCGATTCCCGGATGATCGCCATCCCCGCCGACTGCCAGTCTACCCTAGGCCCATCGCGGGTCTTCTTGACGAAGTGCTTTTCGTACCATTCCGCCGGAGCGAGCATGATGAGGTTGAGCGGATTGATCATTTGATGGATGCTGTAGCGAAGAGGCCGACGGGTGTCCTCGGGTAGGAAGTAGAGAGTGTCATTCTCTCCACCGAGCAAGCGTGAGGGAAACGTTTCGGCCCAATGCTGCTCGGCTTGTTTTTCCTCGGCCGGGTCATGGGATTGCGGATCGGGCTCGGGTTCAGGGTCTTGCGGAAACTCCGTCACCGCCTCGGCCGCCATCGTCGGATCCAGCCACTTCCAAACTGCATCCAGGCCCTCGAGCTGGCGCAGATGGTCGTAGTCGGTCGGCTTCGTCGACAGGTCCTCGAAGTCGGGAATGCAGCATTCGACGCCGAGCTTCTCCGCGGCCGTCCGGGCGGCGTGGACGCCGGGGTTGACCATCTCGTTGCCCCGCTTCACGAATTCCCAGCGGTCGTTGTCCGCGGCAATGATGAGCCGCGTGTCGGGATGCCGTCCTTGCATGATCTCTCCGACGACGCGGAGCCCGCTGTCGAAGAACGCAACGATCACCGGGCAGGCGGTGGCTAGGTGGATCGACCATCCGGTTACCCACCGCTCGCAGATGTAGAGCGTGTCGGCTTCCTTGAGCCGCTCGCCACCAATCGTGGCGTGGAGACCCCGGCTCGGCCCGGGCTCCCACATTTGATCGCGAGCCCCGTCCGGCCAGATCCGCTGAATGTTGATGAGGTCACGCTCGCTGTCGCGCATGGGGATGAGCAGAATCGGTTCACGCGTCTTCGGGTCGATGATCGACCGGAGCACCTGCACGTCGCGGATGCCCTTCCGCTCGAGGTAGGGATGGTTCGGACAGGGCTGGGCGCCGATCCAGGTGGAACGGACGATTCCGATGGCCTTTTCCGCCTCCTTCGCACGTTGCTTCTCAGCCGCCTCGCTGCGTCGCTGAACCTCCTCGCGGGACAGCCGCTTGACGTGCTTCATCGCTTCTTTCCACTCGGGCATGTCGTCCGGCCATTTCAATACCTCCTTGGTGCGGTCGTCCCCAAAGACCGCACGGCGCTGGTCGGGGAATGCCTTGAGCCATCCGCTGTCGCCTCGGTCCTTCTGGCCGATCCCGGGGAAACGGTAGAAGCGGCCGTCCCAATGGATGTCCCCCGGGTGCAGGCCGACCTCGGCCATGGCTTGAAGCAGCGCGACGGTCGGATCGATCATTGGCGTGCCTCCGAATGCTGGCGGACTGGTCGAAACGGCGTCCGATTAACCAATAGTCGAGAATCACGGTGCAGCTCAATGGCAGCGATTCCCAGGCCAACCGCCAGCGGCGGGTGGTGCGGCGTCCGTCGTCACGATTGCCGCGAACGCGCGGACCACGCCCGGCCAAAGCTGACGACGCCAGGGACGCCGGTCCCGTCCGGCGCGGCCGAGGGCGACTCCCTCCTGACGCCTGCCCGCGCGTGGGCTGGGAGTACACCGGAGAACGGTGTCGAGAGGCTCGCGGTGAGCGGCGGATCTCGGTGTTCGGAACCCACCTTACGGTGAGCGCACGCGGCGTTAGAGTCTCTCATCGGCGACCCGGCCCGGGACAGCCCCCTTGTCGCTTGGCACGTTCTTTCACCATGTCCTGACCGTAACGACATTACGGTCACCGGTCATTGCAGTTACACCCCACGCTCTGAACCAACGTCTGGCTATTCGTCGGCCAACCGGCACGGAGAGCCGATTCGCGCAAGGGTTGTGGCGTTTCCGCACTCGAAACCTTACGCAGAAGGAGACCCGCCGTAACAGGGCTCCGTAGAGGTGGTTGCCAGCCTGCACCATCATTCCTTACGCTTGTGACGCGGATGCTCAGTTGGCGATTTCTCAGTGAAAGGCCGAATGGCAATGAAGACGACACAAGCTGAACCGGCAGGCCGACAAGAGTGGACTCCCGCGTTAATCCAGCGGCTGTGGGACGAGAGTGCAGGGCCTGACGTCTCACATCCCTTTCTGGAAAGAAACGAAATCCCAGCGAGCCAGTACGTCAAAGCCCTCGACGACTGGCTGGTCATTCCGTTGTACGCAGGAAGCAAACACCCCAGCAATCTTCTGCTCATCGACCCCGAAGGTAAGACCCGGTTCCCTCCAGGCTGCGAGATCAGGCAAACCTACTTCGTGTTCGGTTCGGCGGCCGCGGTAAAGCGGACCAACACCATCTACCTCGCCGACGGGTGGCCCAACGCTTGGACCGTTCACCGGGTTACCGGATCGCTCGTCATAGGTCCGGCCGAGCGATCCGAGTTCATTCCGGTTGCCCAGTTGTTACGGGGTTGGTTTCCGAAGGCGCGGATGGTCGTTTGTGCGGTCAACGAGCGGTGGTCCTACTTTGAACGGGGAGGGTGGAAGATCCCGAATCCCGCAGTGGACTTGGCGAGAAGAGTGGCAGAGCGCGTGAACGGAAGACTGGTGTTTCCGGACTTCGTGGATCTGGACGACAGGCCAACCGGATTCAACGATCTGCGTCTGCAGGAGGGGCGTCGCGCGGTGGTGGCATCGCTGGATCCGAAGGACGATCGGGCGCTTTTCGCGCGATCGCGGCTACGGGGCCACGACGTTCTGGATCGCGTGTGCTTTACCGTGCTGCCAGACGCAGGTGATGGTGGCCGGAATCTCGGTGCCGTCCTGACGCGGGTCGTTAGGGGTCTCTCGGCCCGGCCCGATGGCCTGCCGGAGGACCACAAGGCGGCGATTCAGGTGCTCAGACACGCCGGCCTCGTGGTCAAGGGGCAGCGTGTCCTCCTGTCGAATCGCGGAAGCTCCCTGAACGCGCTCCTGGAGAAGCGGTGGCCCAAGCGCAGGTGGATGTCACTTGTCCGCGAGTTGCCTGGTGTCCGGCCGACGGCCTCGGCGAAGTACTTCAATCCGAATCTGATCAGCCGCGCCACGTCCATTCCGGTCAGTCTGCTGCAGCTCTGGTAGGGCTGGCTCCACGGACGCCGTTGGTCGCTGCCGCGGGGGTCCGCAGCTTCGTCAAACATTGCTTGGACTGCCAGATTCGGCCCGGGCCATCTCGGTGAGCTCACGCCGGGAGCGCACCGGCTCGTCCCGGCGATGGTGCTTCCTCGATCCATTCGAGAAGCGGGCGCCGACTGGACTCTGAGCGCATCGGCGCCTCCTTCCCTGCAAGTGAACGAACGGGGGGTGGCGATTCCGCAATGGCTGTGTTTCCGCCCGCGAAGCCCGAGGATTCGGTTTGGGCGCGTCCGAGCCAAGGGAACGAGTACACGCTGGATACTCGCCGGTCAACGGCCATAACACGGTGCGTGGGTAAACAAATCGACGGTTTTGTTTGGAATGACAGGCCACCGAAGAATCCTGAGTATTCAGAAGTGTGCGAAGTCAATCTTCAATTGGCAAGGAGGAGACAGAGATGGCGAAAGCGCATCTAAACCTGAGGGAGGTCGAGGACGAAACGGGCCTGAACAGGTCAACGATCTATCGCCAGATGAAGGCGGGCAAGTTCCCCAAGCCCGACAGGCTGACCACCCGGAGGGTGGGATGGCGGCGAGAGGACATCAAGGCATGGCAGGATAGCCGGAAGTCCGCTGAATACCCGAAATAGGGGTCGGAGGACTCCTCGAAGGTACCCTGGCCAGCGACGGGTTGACCTGGGACGGCGCTGGGTACTCGACCAGATTGGAATGAGAGTCCGTAATGGACATTGATCCCACAGTCGAGCTACTTCGGGCCATGGCCGAGTGCGGCCTGCACCCGGAGGACATCCATTGGGACGGCCGTTTCCACCGCTTCCCCGGCATCGGCCAGAAGGACCGCGGCGACAACGGCTGGGTCAAGGCGTTCGCCGACCAGCGCGGGGCGATCTTCGGCGACAACCGCACGAAGGAGAAGTGGAAGTGGCCGCAGGACAGCCCGGAGTGGAAGGAGGCGATGCAGCACGCCGAGCGCTTGACCCGCGAGGAGGTCGAGCGGCGCAAGGAGGCGGCTGAGAAGGAGCGCGCGAAGGCGGCCGAGAAGGCGACCAAGATCATTCACGACACCTGGGAGCGCGCCAAGCTGTGCCCCAACCACCCCTACCTCAAGGGGAAGGGCATCCGCGACGTGAAGGTGCTCCGGTCGATCATCGATCCCGAGACGCGCGAGAAGATCCTGCTCATCCCGATGCGGAACCACGAGCGCGAACTGGTGTGCATCCAGCGCATCTGGCCGGACGGCAAGCGCAAGTACATGTGGCAGCCGGGCGGCACCAGGGGACTCTACGACACGATCGGCGCCCGGCAGTTCAGAGAAACCAAGACGCTCGTCATCTGCGAGGGGTGGGCCACGGGCCAGTCCATCCACATGGCGACCGGCCATGCCGTGATCGTCGCGTTCTTCGACGGCGGGCTCCGCGTCGTCGGCAAGATCATCCAGAAGAAGTACCCGGACGCGCGGATCATCATCGCCGCGGACAACGACCGCTGGAAGTTCGTGAAGCGCGGCAATGAGATGGTCAACCCCGGCGTCTATGCCGCCCGGGAGGCCGCCGAGAAGCTCGGGGTCGAATACTGCATTCCCGACTTCGAGGAGAAGAGCCTCGAATCGAAGCCGACCGACTTCGACGACCTGCGCCGCCTCGAGGGCGAGGAAGCGGTCCGGAAGTGGCTTGATCCGGAGATGGCGGCCAAGGCGGTGACGGAGGCCCCGCGGGAGCCCGAGGCGGAACCGGAAGTCGATTCCATTGACACAGACGACAGCGCCGACGGAACCACCGCGGCTTCCGAGGACGAAGGTACACGGTCGGCGTGGTTTGACGGGCTTCCCCCGGAAGGAGAAAGCGGCGCGCTGTCCAAGGCGATCGAAGTGGCCATCGACCATGGCGTCGTCAACGACTTGGACATCTCCCAGCAGGGACAGATCATGTTCCACCGAAGAGGGACCTGGTATCCGCCCGAGCCAAAGCGAACCATATCCCGAGTTGCCATCGGCGAGCTCTACGGACATGGAGGGGGCGCCCGGCTGGGAGTCCTACGCGACGCGTTCGAGATCCTGGCCTCGCGCATCCAACAGAACGCTGGGCCGATTGAGTTCGACGCCAATCCTTACCTGGTTGGGCTGCCGGCCGAGCCGGGAAAACGGCGGATGCTGCTGGATCTGCGTACCGGCGAGAAGCGGAAGGCTCGACGCAGCGACTACGTGACCCGTTCGATCGGGACCCACCCGGACGCGATTAGAACGCCTACGTTCAACTCGGCTATGACGCGGTGGTCCGGAGGCAACGGGAAGCGCGTGCGAATCCTGAGGCGAATCATGGCCTCGTGCCTCGTTGGGCTCCAACCGGAGCGGGCGCTGTTCTTTCTGCTGGGGCCGCGGGGTTCAGGCAAGTCGGCTTTCGCCCGGCTCGTTGAAATGCTTGCCTCAAGCTACGTTGCCTCGCTGCAGGCGTCCGACATTGGAGCGGGCAAGCTGCAGAAGGCCGATGAACTCATCTATGGACACATCGCGGGAAACCGGGGCGTGTTCGTTCCAGAACTGCCGCCCAGCGCGCTTCGTGGAGGGTTTCTGAAAGCCGTCTGCGGTGGTGACGTGGTGCAGGTCCGGCGCCTGTACCATAACCCATGGAGCTTCGTACCCGGCGCGACCCTGATACTCATCACGAACGCGCTCCCAAGTGTGAACGTTCTGGATCCGGCGCTCGTCGACCGGGTCCGCGTGATCCAGTTTCCCGAGACGTTCACGAAGGAAGAGAAGATAATGAAGGCGGACCTGCTGGGTCGATTCCGCGAGGAACTCCCGGGCATCTTGCACACCCTGCTCCCGGATGTTGCAGAGCTGATTGGCGAGGGGATGTCGTTCGACCTCGACAGCTTCGCAACCGAGGACCACAAGGCGGTCGAGAGCTGGGCACTGTCGGCGGACAAGCTCATGGGATTCGGCTCCCTCCTTGAGGTCGACTCGACAGGGAGCATTCCAGTGGACGAGCTGTGGGACCGGTTCCAAGAATACTGGCAAGAGGTCGGCGGCGACACCGAAGACTGGAAGAAGAATACCCTGTCCCGGGAGCTAACCAAACGAGGCTTCGGACTGCCAGGCAAGCGAGGCGGCCAGAGGCTCAGGTTGGGCGTCCGATGGAAGACAGATAGCTCGTAGTGGACCCCAGCGGTCGACGGCGCGGGAGAGCCCGTTCGGTGCCGAATCGGAGCCCGAGGAGGGCAGTGGGAAGGGCTGCGTGGTGCATGTTCTGCGCCACCGCGTCGTGAAAGTTGCCCTGTGCGGCCCAGCACATCCGAAACACGACGACCCTCTCCAAGCCGCTGACCCGCTCGAGAGACCTCCACCTTCGACACTCCGAAAGAACTGCCGTGGGTTCCAGACGACGCAGCCCCTTGGACGATAAGGACGATAAGGACGATAGATTCCAGAATCCTAACACATGTACGCGGGGAGTTTGGGAGAATACCGTCCACATCGTCAATACCGTCCCCCCCGCAGTCGATTCGCCGACCCCCATTGGTCGCCGTGCAGGTTGCGGTCCCGCGAAGCACCGTTAGGTCACGAATCCGCTCCCGAGGTGGCCTCTGGGCCGTCCAGACAGCGTTTCTCCCTGTACATATCCCTACAAATCCCTGTGTCATTGTGCCATGAGTGGGGTTGGGGAGCACGGGAAGCGGCTCAACGGTGGCACAGAAGGCCCCCGTAGCCCTGTGCCACTGCCTGTGCCACGTCGAGCGCAAAGTGTGCCACGGGCGGCGTTGACGGGCTTGGGAAGCGGGTCAAGCCTCGCGGGCGCGCGGGCGCGCGGTCCTAACCAGCAAGTAGAGGGTCACCGGTAAGCCAGTAGTAACCGGAGACCCTGAATACCGTCGTATCAGCCTATACCGGAGACTCTTAAAGCACCGGGGGCTCGCTTTCGGACGCAAGCGTCATCCTGGCGAACGGCCTAATTGCACACAGAGCTGGCCCGGTTGAGATCGACCGGAGACTGGCCAAGTCGTCGTGTCAGGCTACGCCGGCGACCATCCAGCACCCAGACCCAGGGCGATTCGAGACCCTGAAGCCGGCCCTGCACCGAACGGGTTTGGAGACCTCGGGCGCTCTCCGGCACCGCTCCGGGTTCGGCCAAAGAACCGAACTCCGGGCTGGGGGGGCATTGGTCAGCGGCGGACGGTCGCGGGGCCGGAAGCATCCGCGTGTTCTTCCTGATCTGCTTCGGGATGCAGACCGATCTACTGGAACGTCACGCTGAAGGGGATGACCGTGGTAGTGGTGAGGGCCAATCGACGGCCCCAGATTCTTGGCGGAATCGGGATCGCGCCCCTACCTTTCCGATCCAATAGTGAGCACTCTGCCCCCGAAGCCCAAGGAGACCCATGATGCCCGCTCGATCCTCGCTGGCGGTTGGCTGCGCGGACCCCGGTAGGACCCCTCTGACGCCACCGGACGAACTGCGAAACGCCGAATGTCCGTGCCTTGGCGTCCTCCGCCATGGCCGTGACCGAATCCGAGTCGTCTACCGGCCCGAGGACCGGGACTCGGTGTCACTTGTTCAAGCTGGGGCGTTGGTTCAGGTTGACTGGCCGCACCCCACCCCTCCCGAGAGGAGTTGACGGATGAGGTGCCGCAAAGAACCCCGACTCCCATACGGATACCAGCACTACGAAGATTCCGCTGGAATGGCTCGCCAACAAGAGAGCAGGATTCCTTTCCGCCGATGCCATCACTACATTCTCTCCCCCGAAGGCGAGAGGATCATTGCATATCGCTTCGGACACGACAAGTTCGTGGTGCGCTACATGGATGATGAATCCGAGGAATTCGATTCTTGTCCTGAGGCTAGACGAAGGATCAGCGAGATGGCTTGGGGACACTGGCATGGTACTTTCTCCCGATGGCACCGCATCGTTCGAGTCCGTATCAATGAATGGGCGGTTGCGATAGCCCTTGTCCTGGGGCTTGCTGGATTCATTCTACAGGTCATGCCAGAATGACGCCGCCGCACCGCCCTGTAGCGAACGCGGCCCGAGCCGTGTTGCTGATCCGTCTGAGGGGTCCGGCGCGCGTAGAGGCGATTCTACGGTGCCCAGGCACCCCGGGCGACTCCGCCCTCGTCGTCAGCGCGACCGATAGTATCTGCTCACCGCACCGTTCCGGGCCGTCTCGCCACGGGCGTAATGCGCCGGCATCCTGTGGGCTCTCCAACGACCAGCAGTCATCAAAGCAGTAGTGGAGGCCCCCGCCGCCGCCAGATCCTGGGCCATTCCGATCCGCGGGCTATGGCCGGTGAATCGCCCCTTGAGGCCCGCCGCCCTTGCCGCTGCCGTGATGCGGCGAGAGACGCTCTCGCCCGTCTTCAACCCGAAGACCGAGCGTCCGCTGATCGCCGCGTCGTCCTCGTCGTCAGGACGAATGGCCTTCAGAGCGGCCGCGGCGTCGAATCCGATGTACTGAACCGCCCCCTCCCCAGTCTGGTCAGTCTTGCTCCGACGGATCTGCACAAGGGCCGTGCCATCGTCCTTGAACTCGACATCCGCCCAGGTCAGCGCGATCGCCTCGGAGCGCCTTAAGAGCCCGTCCCGCATGGTTGCGATTAAGGCGATGTCCAAGTTGCCCCTCCGTTTCGCGGCCGTTTCCGACTCACGAGCTCCTCCAAGGAATGTTCGCCGCTGACGCGCGGTTGCGATGATCCCAGCAAGGTGTCGCGCGGTGAGCCCGGTCGCCTGCCCGCGTCCCTGCACTAGCTTGGCGGCGGCGGCCCGTCGCGCCAGCCCCCGCAACACGCGGCTGACGCCTGCGGACTGGGTGGGGCTGTCCACGCCGCGAGACTCGTGGAAGTACCGGATCGCAGCCCTCCCAACTTTCAGGGTGGCGAACGAGCGGCCGGCCTCCGCCCGTTCGGTGAGGTACGCGGCAACGATCTGCGGATCGGCCGGGAAGGGCGTGTACCCCTCGGAGTCGCACCACTCGACGAACTGCCGCCATGCGGCGTCGTAGCTACGGCGTGTGGCTGGGGAATGGGATTCGACAGCAGCCGAGACGATGGCCTCGGCGTGAGCCTGCTTTAGCTCGGGCGCGGGCGGATCCGCCGGGACGGGCGAGACGCCCCGGTCTTCCTGTCTGTCAGTGTTCTTGGTCATGGCTGTGCGCTCCTTTGTCGCAAAGGTAATGTCGAGGTCTTGATCGGAAGGGAGTGCCGGAGGATGAGCCCCGGCACCCCAGGGTCGGGATTCCCGCTTGCGGCCCGCCGGTTGAACGGCGGGTGCGCCACTGCGCGGGGTTCAGGTCTGATGCGGCGCTGGCTTCGAGGAGCCTGCAGTGCGGAACGCGGCCCACGGGGCCATGTGATCGCACTTCGGGCACTCGGTCATCGCGTCGTCTTCCCACTCGTGGTCGCCCCGGCCGGGTGCGTCACTCGGCACGCTGCCGTCGTCGGTCAGGTCCACCCAGATGCGTGCGACGACACGGAGCCGTTCGCGGTGGCCGCACTTCGGGCACTTGGCACCCCAACTGTCCTCGTTGACGGATGCCAGCGGCGCGGGCCGGTGTGCCTCAACGTCGGCGCGGTTTTGCTCGGCCAGATTGGCCGGGTGCCGGGGATCATCGGCTGCTCTCTTGCTCATGCTCCTGTCCTCCTTCCGGAGTGAACGCCCCGCCCGGATGGCGGGAGCATGGAACCGAAGACGTGGTGAGCGTCTCCGGTTCGAGGCCGTCTAGTCGGTGACGACGAAGATGATGAGGGCGGGTTTCGTCGAGTCCTTCACTTGCGTCCCTTCCTCATTCCGTACCCGCCCACAGTGACCAGGATCACGATGAACGTCACGACGCCCACCGACGACCGTACCCACACACTCGACTCCGCGAAGTAGAGGGTGACGAGAATCTTGGTCACGATAACGGACGCGACGAACGAGACAACGGCCCATTCACCCCATCCCATGCGCTCATTGCGGGGCATGGCGTTTTCCTTTCTGACTGTAGTGTGTCGAATGGCCCCCATCGTGGGGACCGCGGTGAGTACCGGCAATCTCCTTGCCCGGATCCCTGCCCCTGGTTGCCCTCCCGCCGCCTTCGAGCAGGAGGGCACCGCGACAGTTTGGTGGAGCTGCACGACCTCACCCGGCCATTGGGGTGAGGAGCACGATCTCGCTGGCGCGGATCTCGGTCGTGGGGATCGCGATGCCGTCGCGCTCGTAGCTGTCGTAGCGGAGGCAGCCCTCGACGTACAGCTTGTCGCCCCGAGACACGTAGTCCTCGGCGAAATGCGCCTGCCGGCCCTCGAGGATCACGCGGTGCCAGTCCGTGCGCTCCTCGTTGCCCTCGCGGGTCGTGGTCGCCAGCGACAGCTTGGCCTTCTTCTCGCTGTTGGCGGTGATGTGGAGGTCCGGGTCGCTGCCGACGTTCCCCACCAGGACGACCTTGTTCACGGTACGGCTCATTTCCGCCTCCTCGGGAACCGGAGTGAACGCCCCGCCCGGACGGCGGGAGCGGGTTTCGGCGCCGGCGCCGTTTTCCTCGGTGGCCAGCACCAGTGCGTCGAGCGCCTGCTGGTGCAAGCGCGTCGCGTTGGATGCGTGGACGGAGCGCAGAATGCCGCTTTCGACAATCTCCGACAGCACGTCCCACATCGCCTCGCGGGCCTTCGTCTTGCTCATGTTCCTGTCCTCCTGTTCAGGAAGTGAAGCCGTCTTCGGGATGAAGAGCGGCACGCCACCGGGACGCGATGAAACGTCCCGGCGGGAACGGGGGGTCAAAGGGATGTGGCAGCCCCGGCCCGGAGTGCCTTGCGGTCGCCTTGCACCGCTGGGAGGCGTTGCCCTTCGCGAGCAAATTGCCGGTTGGGCCAAGGCTTTCAGCCTTCGCCGTCGTCGTCCTCGATCCAGTCGTGGTAGCCATCGCGAGCGTCCTTCATGGCCTGCCTGGCCAGCGCCTGCGTGCGGCAGTCGAGCAGGCCGATGTTCTTCCCGGTCCTGTCATAGGCGGCCACCACCCACCGCCCCTCGCCGTCGATCCAGCCGCCGCCGCGCTCGCGGTCGTAGACCACGGCATGGCCGAACGGTGTCTTGAGGCTGCACTTGTACCCGGCGTCTCGGTTGTACGGTTTCCGCTTGCTCATTGTGGGGACTCCTCCCTCGGTGATTCGGAACGCCCCGCCCGGATGGCGGGACCAGGGGCGGAGGCACCCGTGACGGTGCCCCCGCCTCGTGGGGGGAATCAGAACTGGCCGCAGAACTCGTAGCCGTCCCCGATGTAGCCGCCTGTGACCTCGACCTCGGGCCAACGCTCGCGCAGCGCCTCGATGAACGGCTCGGGCGGCGACCAGGGCGTGTCGAAGCGGAGCGAGATGCAGCGGTCGCCCTTGGTGGCCGTGCTCTGGCAGGCGTCCCACTTGCAGCCCCAATGGTGGATCCGCCACTCGTAGCCGTCGGGGAAGCCGGTCTTCTCGATCTCGGCGGCCTCCTCATCCGTGACGGGGCGGCTGTGGAGCTTCCCGTCGTCGTCCAGCCAGACGATCGTGGGACCGCTGCGGATGCTGCTCTGCACCTTGTCGAGGATCTCGGGGACCGGAAGGAGCTTCTTGAACGTGACGCACTCCTCGTGGTTGTGGTCTTCGTGTTCGATGCCGGTCGTGTCCACGAGCATGTCGAACACCTCGTCGATGACCTTCTGGTCCTCGTGGAACAACTCGACGTTGTTCGTCACCCAGTTGGGCATGTCCTGCCTCCTGTCAGGGAGTGAAGCCGTCTTCGGGGTGAAGAGCGGCAACGCCACCGGGACGCGATGAAACGTCCCGGCGGGAGCGGAAGGGGGTGGGTCTAGCGGAGCTTCTCGTAGTCGAGATTGGCCCCGATGTCGTCGGCGATCATCTGCACGACGGTCTCGTCGCCGATGCCCGACGGGTCGGGGTCGCCGTCGTCTGGCGGAAGGGCGATCTGGCCGCACTCGGCCAGCCGGTTCGCGGCCCACTGCCGTGCGTCCTCGAGTCCGATGTCGTCGGTGGCCTCGTGCGCTCCGTGGCTGACGGTGATGGTGATTCTGCTGTTCCCCATGGTCTCATGCCTCCTGTTCGGAGTGAAGCACGGCCCCGGACGGACTGTGCAAGCCACCGGGGCGCGGTGAAGCGTCCCGGCGGGAACGGGGGCGAATCAGGGACCGTAGTAGCCCTTCGCGGAGCATCCGGCTTCCTTCCACCGCTTTCGTCCGGCGTCCCAGCCCCGCATGTAGGCTTCGGGTTCCGGGTGCAGCTCGGGCTCCTTGCCCCGGCGGCCGCAGTCGTAGCCCGCGAGCGCGGCCTTCCACGTCTTCCTGCACGACGGGCAGCGCCATGCGCCTTGCTCCTTCGTGCAGGCGTTCTCGCCGCAGTCGCAGCACTTGGGTTGGGTGTAGAACCCGTGGACTACCGAGTCCGGGTCGTTGATGCGCTCGCCCGGCGCCGGCGGCTTCTCCGGCCCGCCATCGCCGAAGCGGGGATAGACGACATGCGTCTCGCTCTCTCTCATGTCCGCCTCCTGGTCAGGGAGTGAAGCCGTCTTCCGGATGAAGCGGCAAGGCCACCGGGACGCGGTGAAACGTCCCGGCGGGAGCGGGATCAGGGGATGTGGTAACCCCGGCTGGAGTGCCTTGCGGTCGCCTTCCACCGCTTCGCGCCGGCGTGCCAGTCCCGCATGTAGGCTTCGTCGTCCGGGTGCTCCGGCGGATTGCCCTTGCGGCCACGGCTGTAGCCCGCGCACTCGGGATGGACGACGTGCGCCGCCTGCGCAGCCTCGTGGCACCGTCGGCAATCGCACGGCTGCCCGTGCCGGGCGTACCGGCAGGCTGCAGGCGCGAGCCCGCAGGCGATCCTGGCTTCCTTCTTCGTCATGACCATCGGCGCCTCCACGGTTGGGATGCCGCCTTGCGGATGCAGTTGCGGCACAGGTTGGGGTGATCGGGATCGTCGGTCAGGTGCGTGGTGTCGCCGCGCTCGAAGATGATCCGGTTGTACCCGGCACCGTCGCAGATGCGGGCCACGGTGCGCGGTGCGATGGTCGAGCGGTCGAGCAGGTGAACTCGGGGATTGCTCATCGGCCGCCTCCGGGTAGTGCTTCGGGGTGCTCGGCACGGATGTGCCGGATCATGCGCCCCCGCAGCTTGTTGCCCTCGCGGAACCCCCAGCCGCGACCGGGACGGATCGGCTTCCGGGTCACGAGCGCGTGCCCGCAAATCCGGCAGGTGCGAACGATGGCGCGTGGCCCGTTCGCCGATCCGATGAGGCGCTGATACGTCTCGCGCCACACTCGGGGGTCGATGCTCATGCGGCCACCGCCTTCCAGTGCCGGTCGAGGATCGGGAGAAAGCCACCGCTGCCCCGTGCGTGCAGAGACGCGACCGCGACCGCGTGCGGCCATGTGCGCACCTCGTCGAGCAGGTACCAGCGGAACTGCGGCCACTCCGATTCCATGCCTGCCCGGATGCCTTCGTTGGTCAGGGGGAAGTACGCCAGCCCCAACCGCTTGACGTGGTAGCGGCCCTCGGGCGTGCGCTCGATCCGGTACTTGCGGCGCAAGCCGTCCAGCTCGCGGGCCTCATGTACTCGTGCGTGATTCATGGTCCTGCCTCCCGTCAGGTAGTGCGGCCCCCGCCGGACTGAAGGGGGCACAGGGGACCGGAGCGGTTTGATCCGCCCCGATCCGGGGGAGGACGCCTATGCGGCGTCAGGGAGGCTCACGATGCGCCGGTTGGCCTGGGCAGCGTCCGCGTACTCTTGGAGCGTGCCCTGCGGCTTCCAGAACTTGTCGCGCTCGATGGGGAGGCGCAGCGGCGGGAACTTCACCGACAGCAACTCGTTGAGCGAGCAGTAGCCGATCTCCGGGAACCCGAGCCCCGGGTCGCAGAGACCGAACAACTCGATGTCGTCGCCGTAGGGGCGGGCCTCGGTGAACAGCCACGTCCCGGCGCTGCCGCCGAACATCTTCACGACGGGCTTCGGGTCGTAATCGTCCCGGTGGCTGATCTTCGCGTTCGCGGCCAGCCGTTCCATCTCCTTCTTGGTGATGACGATCTGCCCGAGGCGGTTTCTGATGTGCATGGAGTACGTTCCTTCCTGTCCTGTGGGGTGAATGGTTGCCGGGAGCGGCCTAGAGCACGTCCCAGGCGTGAACGAGCGCGTCCAAGTCGCGGCGCACCCTGCGGAGCGTTGCCGCCCTGGGGTCGGTCAGCGTCTCGGCGTTTTTGCGGGCGGTCCAGTCGAACGCGGGCGGCACCTGCTGTGGCAGCTTCGCCTCCAGCCGGTTCAACTGCGCCCGCTTCTTGTGGATCTGGCGGGCGAGTCCCCGCATGGTCCCGTCCCGGTCGGGCGGGAGCGCGATGGCGACCTCGGCGGCCCCGATGACGTTGACCTGCCGGAACGTGTCGCGGACGGCCATGGTCGCCTCCGGGCCGTCGCCACGGTCGCAGGCGGCGACCAGCTCGCGGAACATCACGGCCAAGTCCTCGATGATGTCCACGGCGGCCTCTCCGGCCTCACTCTGCACCTTCTCGGCGACCTCCGCCCCGCGCTTGTCGATCTTGCGCTCCAGCGTGGCGAACGCACCGCGAAGGTACTGGCCCATCTGAACGAGCCCGGCCTGCCGGTCGTCGTCCCCGGCCTCGTGTCCGGCCTCGTAGTCCGGCAGCGTGTCGGCGTCCGGCCACGACGACGGCTTGCCATCATTGCCGTCGTTGTAGCCCGTCCCCCATGCCGCCTGTTTGGCGAAATCCTCCATAGGTCTCCCCCTGTTCGGTGGGGTTGAAGCGCCCGCGCCGGATTGGAGCAGGCAGAGACGGAGGCAGGGGGGTCGAACCCCTGCCCCCGTGGCTAGAGGGGCAGCGTTTGCTTGCGCTGGCAGTGACGGCAGTGATCGGGGTCGGTCTCGGGCGGCTTGTGCCAGACTTGGCACCGCCTGCACCACGTCCAGCCCTGCCGGAGGAGCTCGTCGTGAATGCGGTGGAGGAAGCCGCCCAGCTTCGCCGTGCCGGGCTTCATGCGGCGCTCCGCTTCTCGCGGACGTTGCCGGTCTTGCGGTTGACGGTCAGTGTGCGGTCGCAGAGGCGGCACACATGCACCCGGCACCGCTTCGTGTCCTGCTCGCGGTCGCGCGTGTACTGGTGGTAGCCGTGGCTGCCGATCTCGCACAGAGGCTTGGCGAACTTGGTGCCCTTGAGCAGTCCGCCGGTGTCCGGGTTCCACCCGAACGCCTCACCGTCCTTCTTCGGCTGCTTGTCGTTGTCCTTGGCCGTCTTCGCCTTCCGCTTGCGGGCGCTCATCGCTGCACCAGGCACTCGATGCGCTCTTTCAGCACGTCGAGCGTCCCCACGGTGTCGAGTCCCCGGCGGTAGACGCGGTAGTCGCGGCCCGCGTACCGTGCCGTGGTCATGAAGCGGTCTTCGATCTCCGGCGTCTCCTGTGCCAAGTCGGTGAGCGTGAAGTCGAAGGTGCCGTCGCGGCCGTTGCGGAAGATCCAGCCTGCGGGCTGGCCGTTGATGCTGACCAGAATCCCGCACTCCCGCTTGAGGGGTTGCTCCCTGTACTCGATCCGGGCGCGAGACGCAGCGCCCGAGTCACCTGTGTGCTCGGTCATGACGCCTCCTCTCCCGCCGGGTCGTCCACGATCTCGTCCGGCTCGCCGTCGTCGCGGGGCAGCGCCTTGTAGGCGACCTTCACGATCCGGTAGCGCAGTGCCTCGCCCCCGTGGTCCTCGCGGTCCTCTGCCGCCCGCTTGAACGTGAGGCGGTACGGCGTGACGGGCTCGCCATCGTCGTCGATGACGATGTACAGCTCGCCGTAGTAGTCCCGCGACAGGTTCGGCTCTCCCCGCTTCTCGCGCAGCGGCACGAACTTGGCCCAGCCCCGGCACTCGCAACGCTGGCAGAACGGCTTCTCGCAGTCCTCCTCGAACTCCATGCGCTGCGTCTCGACGTTCCAGGTGCCGGTCCCCGAGAACGTCAGGTTGCTGCTGCCGCACTCGGAGCACACCCACCGGCCCGGCTTCCCGGTGTCGGCGTCCTCGTCTGCGGCGCTCTCCGTTGCCTCGTCGTCGTCATGGGCTCGTACCGCAGCCATGATGCCGTCCGAGGCGGTCAACGGGTTGTACCTCATGATTCCTCCCCCTGTGAGGAATGGCAGGGACGGCGGTTCCGTCCCAGAGGGGACCGGGAGCCTGTGACAGCATCCCGGCCCGGTTCGAGGGGGGGTCTAGGCCGCTTCGCGCAGCCCCATCAGCAGCACGTCGAGCCTGCGGTTCAGGACGGACGTGGCGGTGCCGTCGAACACCGGGCACCAGTCCTTCTCCGTCCCGTTCTTGGCGACGTTCCGCCTGCGCAGCACAACGCGCATCTTCTTGAGGGGATGGTCTTGGAACAGGTGGGTGATCCGGCCCATCTGTTCGAGGTAGTCGGCGCGCAGTCCGATGGCGGCCTTGGACACCGCGTAGCGCCGGTACCGCTTCAGGACGCGGTCTACGTCCGGGTACGGCAGGAAACGGCTATCGACGCCATCGCCCGCCGCTTGGTGGCCTGCCGCGTTGTCGAGCACGTTGACGCTGCCGTCCCCGAAGCACTGCACCGTGATCTCGGTGTCGAGCAGCTTCTTGGCCTTGGCGCGGCTGAACAGCTTCGGCGGGATGACGACGCAGCCGTGGCGTGGCCATTCGCCTTCCCATGTGCCTCCGGTCATGCTGACGAGCTTGTGGCCGTTGCTGGCGATGACGCGCAACACACCCTCCATGCTGCCCGTGTCCGCCGCGTCCGGGTCGGCGGCACGGAAGCAGATGCTACCGAGCAGCGTCCGGGTCGGATCATCACTGACCGCCAGCGCCGCAACGAGAACGTGACGCCTCGGCACGGTCAGCCGCAGCACTTCCTTCTGTGATTTCGCCATGGGTGTCTCTCCCTTGTCTGGCGTGCCTGGGCACGGTCTCTCCGTGCCCCATGGGACCGGGGGCCTGTGACGGCCACCCGGCCCGTTGGGGGAGTCCTAGCTGATCTCGAAGCCGCCGGAATGGCGGCAGAACTCGCTGAACCGCTTCGTCTCGGCGACGGTCAGCGGGTAGTCCGCGTCGTGCGGCAGGTTGTGCCCCCGGCCGTCGCAGCCGTTGCACCACCCGGTCTGTCCGGCGCGGGGGTGCGGCCCCTCGCCCCATGCGTCCTTTGCGTCCTCGGGGATCACCATCAGCGGCTGCGGCACGGGCCGGTGCTCGGTGATCTCGTTGGCGATGGCGTCGTCACGGATGCCGCGACCGTGGCAGAGGAAGCACTCGCGCATCGGCATGTTGCGGATCGCGGCGCGGCGCATCTCGATGTGGTCGGCGAGCGTGCCGTCCTCGATCACTCGGTCGAGCGCGTCGGCCAGCCGCACCGCCATCGCCTCGTTGAGCCCGTCGCCATCGTTCGATTGCCAGTGCGTGCAGTGTGACGCGATCTCGGGGAACGTGTCGCAGATGTAGTCCGCCATCGCCCGCCATCCCCAATTGCTCGTCTGGAAGTAGCGACCGGGCAAGTCGCGTCTCCACGGCCGCTTCTCGATGGGAATCTTGAGGAACTCCTTGACAACCACCTCGTTGAACAGCTTCGAGTCCGCCTCGTAGTCGGCATCGAAGGCCGTCCCGTAGACATCAAAGCCCATTGGACGCCTCCTGCCTCTCGCCCCGCCTGCCGTGGACCTGTTCGAGCGTCCCGATGGCGGCGCGGGCCATCGCCAAGCCGTACTCGCGTGCGTCGTTCTCGCCCAGGCACATCGGCCGTGAGGCGATCTCGACACCGTTCAGCGTCACGATGGCGTCGGTCGCCAACCCCGAACGCGACCGCACCCGGGGCACGGGCCGGATCATCGCCTCGATGACCATCTCGGCCCCGTCCGTGTCCCCATCCATCCACCACTTGAGGATGGTGTCGCCTCTCCTGTTGTCGGGCATAGCCCTGCCTCCTGTCAGAGGGGTGAATCCCGGCCCCGAACGGGACGGGCAAGGGACCGCGACGGTGTGACCCGTCACGATCCTTCCCGGTCAGCGGCGGCGGCGCTTGAGGTTGGTCCGGCGCGCCTTGCGGGCGGCCTTGCGCTTCGCCTTCGCCTTCCTCGCCGCCACGGTCCTGTGCGGCGCTGCGGAGCGGCCCGAGCCCTTCAGGGCTGGGCTCCACCCGCTGGCGTCGGCCCCGAGTGCGAGCAGGCCACCGAGCAACCCGGCCATCATCCTGCCGTTCATGTGCTTGCCTCCTGTGCGGAGTGATGCGCTCCCCCGGTGGAGAGCGACCAAGCGTCCCGGAGGCTGCGATACCTCCGGGACGGCAGGGGTCACTTCAGGGACTCGGGAACGAGCACCATCATGACCTTGCGGACGACGTTGTAGGCCAGCGTTGCGGCCATCGGGTCGTCCGTGTCGTGGATGCAGTAGCCGTCGAACAGGACGGCCCGCCGGCCGTGCATCATCTGCCGGAGCGTGACGGTGTGCTTGCCGCGCTTCTCGGTCTCGATGATCCGGGGCACGTTGCCCGTCGCTTCGTCGATGTTCGCCATCAGTGAACGATCTCCTTTCCCTCGCGTGTGATCGCGAGCTTGAGACCGGCCACCACGTCCGCGTGGCTCCGCACTCCCGTGTCGTTCCAAGCCCACAGGTCGTGGCAGTAGTCCACCACATGGGCCTGCTCGATCCGGTCGCGGAACATCGTCCTGAACGCCTCGCAAGCCGCCGTGTTGGCGTACTTGTAGACGGCGCTGCGGAAGCGGATCGGGTCTTCGTCGTCACCGAACGCAGCCGCTTGCTCGTGCAGCCAGTCGCGGCGCTCGACGTGAACCACCCGGCGCAGCGCCCCGTCGATGCAGTAGCACTTCGGCACAACCGGCGTGCCTACCGGGTCGCTGATCTCCCAGCCGGTCACGTCGCGCGCGTATGCGCACTGCGTCCACTTCTCCGGTGTCGCCACCAGATCGAGCGTGTCCGCGAGCACCGTGGACACTACCTCTTGGATCGTCATGGTCTCCCCCATGAAAGAATCCCGCCGTCCTCCCGCGTGGAGTCCGGCCAAGCACCCGGCGGGCGGCGAACCCCGCCGGGCGTGTCGCCCCGCTAGAGACCCATCATCAGGTCGAAATCGGCCATGTCGGCAGCCCAATCGTCGGGATGCGGCGACAGGTCCATCAGGACCGCCGAAGCCTGCGCCTTCAGCCGGGCGTACTCGGACAACTCATCGTCGCCCGTACACTTATTGCCGAAGGTCTCGCAGCCCTCGCGTGTGAACTTCGCCCTGGCCTCGTCGAACGTGAGGCCGTCCACGTCGTGCAGCTCGTAGATGTCCCACGGTTCGGCGCACTTCGGGCAATAGATGTCCGCCATCGGTTCTCCCCCTGTCCGGCGGTGAAGCGGGCGGCGTCTCTCGCCACCCCACGGGACCGGGAAGGCATGACCCCTCCCGATCCGGCGCGCATCAGGCGATGCGGTACTGCACGGTCAGGTGATCGCGGATGCGGTCGGCCAACCGCTTCGCCACCCACTTCGATGACCAGTCGGCGTGCGCGTTCAGCCGCACCCGGTTCACGATCAGCGCCAGCCACAGCCAGCAGCCGCCATCATCGCGGGGCATGTCGAAACGCGGATGCCGCATGTAGACGGGACGCCACCTGTCCGGCGAGTCGAGCACCAACTCGGGCGGATGGTGGTCCTCTGCGAGCAGCGGGCCGTGGCGCAGCCCTTCGGCAGCCGCGCAGGCACCCGCCAGCGTGGCGGCAACCCAGACGTGGCGGCTCTCGGCAACGATCGTCACACCGACGTTGCCCACCTCGATGCTGTGGTACATCTCTCCCCCTTCGGTTCCTCCGTCCCTCCCTTGCGGGGACGGCAAGCCACCCGCACCCGGCGAAGGGTGCAGATGGTGCGGGGACTACTCGTACCGCGGGCGCTCCCGCGGGTAGTCGCGGCCGGGATGGTCTTCCATCAGAACGACGGGCCACAGCCCCTCGGACAGCATCGACGAAGGCGAATGCAGCCCCTTGCGGCGCTTCGGCAACTCGTCGGTCTGGATGCGGTCGCGGAGCGCGGCGGCAGCGTCCCGGTCCTTGAAGACGCCACGGCACCGGACGAACCGCCCGGTGTCGTACCACCAGCCGCCTTCCTCGGGGCCACCGTACTGCCGGTCGGTCTCGTACTCGTTGACGAACCAGACCGTCTCACCGTCTGCGATCTCGAAGCCGGTCATGCGGCCACCCCCTCCGCCTCGATGACCTCCAACTGCCCGGCCAGCTCGTCCAAGCTGTCGAGATGGTCGGAGAAGTCGTCGCGGTTGACGAAGCACATGTGCTTCGGTCGCGCCCCGTGCTCCGGGTCGCGGCGGTGCCGCCTCACCAACAGACGGTCGATGGCGTGAACGTCCACAGCCTCGCGCATCTTGAGAGCCCGGTAGGCACCCATGATGTTCCCCTGCCGCACCCGGTCGATTGCGCACAGCGCAGACACTTGGTGCGGGCGGTACATGATCCCGAGACCGTGCGAATCGACCACATCGCAGTTGTCCAGCCGGTGCTTGCCGAAGCCGTCGAGCGTGCCGAGCATGACGGCACCGGCCAGACATGCGGCGCAGGACCGCTCGATGGTGTCGCGCATCCACCAGACCGAATAGTCCGGGGTCACGTTCGGATGCTCCGCCAGCATGGTGCGCCCGTCCTCGATGGCGAGGCGCACCAGCGCCGCCACGGACGTGACGGGCACGTCTCCGTCTCCCTGAAGTGCGGAGCGCACTTCCTCCACTGTCTGCATGGCTCTCCCCCTTGCAGCGGTGTCAGGGCTGGCAGGTCCAGCCCAAGGGCCGGGCGGGCTTCGATACCCACCCGGCCGTGGCCTCACCGGAGCAACGCCACGGCATCGGCGAGAATGCCGTCGTTTCCGTCGCGCACCAGCACCGACAGGCGCTTCGCGACCGGCAGGCTCTCGGGAGTCTCTCGCCCCCGGTCACGCAGTCGGTCCAGCGCCACCAGATGCTCCGCCACCGCTTGCGTCCTCTCCGCCTTGGTCATGATCCCGCTTCCCGCTTCATGGCGGCGAGCGTGGAGCGCATGGCCTTCTCGGCACGGGTCAGGCACAGCCGCGCCTCCCGTGCCGCCTTGATCGCCAAGTCGAACGAGTAGTCGTCCGTCACCGGGTCGTCGCACAGGCGGATCAGCTTCTCCGCCTGCACCTTCGCGGTGATGGCTTCGGTGTGCGCACAGGCGGCATAGCTGCCGTGCCGCGTGGTGACGACGTTCCCGGCCGCGTCGAGTAGCCGTGTCTCCCCGATCTTCAACGGTCGTCTCTCCATGGTCTTCCCCTTGCAGGGCGTGTGAGGGCTGGCAGGTCCAGCCCAACGGGCCGGGCGGGCTTCGATACCCACCCGGCCGTCTGCGCGTCGCTACACGATGTCGCGCGCGTCGATCAGGACGTCTCGCTCCCGGAGCACCTGCCGGAACGCGGTCGTGATGCCCGTGAAGGTCGTCGTGATGCACGTTCCCGGATCGTTCTCGACATGGCGCTCGGTCAGCCCTTCGAGTTGGTGCGTCCGTTCGTCGATCAGCGCCGTGAGCCCGGCGACCGTCGCGTCGCGCGTCGGCGGATGCAGCACCCCGTCGCTCGCGTGGCGCTCGATCTCGGCGCGGTCCAACGCGGCGGCGATGGCGTCGGCCGCCTTGACTCCGGTCGGCGAGACGGCACAGCACCGGAGCACGTAGTGCAGCGACACGGCCACCCTGTGCTGTGGCTCGATGCACTCCATCTCCCGCGTGATGTCCGCGTGGTCGATGTCCTCGTCGATGAAGGCGCTCTCACAGCGTTGGTACGCCTCGAACGCCCGCATCATCGCCAGACTGGCCGTCTCGAACTCGCGGTCGATCTCCCGCTTCGCCTCGGCAACGGTCTCCCGCAACTTCTCTCGCATGGGTCTCCCCCCTTGCTACGGTGAACCTCCGCCCCGACCGGGCGGAGCAAGCCACCCGCGCCCGGTGAAAGGCGCAGGTGGGGACGGCACTACGCAGGGTTGGCCAGCACGTCGAGGGTCTTGACCGCCACCCACAGCGATCCCGCCACCCGCTTCGCCCACATCACAGCCCCGTCGAGCGACAGCCCTACGGTGTGGCGCTCCACGTCCGTCCATGCGTCCCCGTCCGACTGCGGGACGCCCGGATCGGCGGCGAGCGCCACGATGGCAGCCTCGACCAGCGCCTCGCGCTCCCCATCGGTCTCGATGGCGGGCGCACACAACTCGACAGCCCTGACGACGCCCTTGCCGCCCGCAGACAGCAAGTACGACTCGCCCATGGCTCCGAGCGTCTCGGCGGCGTTGTGCAGCATGTCCGCCACTCGCATCAGCCGGTCTTCGTTGGTCACTTGCATGGCTCGCTCCCTTCCTGTTCGGCGACCGAGCCGGTGTGCTTCCACGGGCTGTCCGGCCGTGCCACGTCGAGACGCAGCCGCACAGCGCGGCGAACCCAGGCCGACACGGAGCAACGCTCCCTTGCGGCGTATTCGCGCACGGCGGCGAGCACCTCGTCGTTCACGGTGGTGCTGATCCTCATGTCTCCCCCTTTGTGGACACCTCTCCGCCTCCAACGGACGGAGCAAGCCACCCGCACCCGGTGAAGGGCACAGGTGGGAAACTGCGGGCGCGGCCCGAGACGGCTACGCGACCACCCGCAGGTTGCGGGAAAGGTCGAAGTCCGCCTCGTCCAGCATCGGGCAGAAGTTCTCGGTGTAGACGCCCGTGGGCTGTCCGTCGAGCGCCCGCGTCTCGTAGACGCCGACCGAGACCACATCCGCGATCGTCCCCGTTCCGCCAGCGTACCGCTTGGCGGCGCTGATGGCCTTCTGGAGCGACTCGGCGCGCAGCATGAAGCCGCCCAAGGCCACGGCGACGTAGCGCCTCCGCCACGTCTTCCCGACCTCGACCTCGGTGCGCTTGCCGCCCCACGTCTTGGTGATCGTCTGCCGCTTCGCTGTCTCCTGCATGGTGTCTCCCCCTTGGGATCAGGACCGGGCACATTCCCGGTCCAAGGCGGCGCCGGGGCATCGAACCCCGCGTGAGCCCAACTGCTGCTCGCCGCCAACTCTGTCCTGCTCTTCCCTAACGCTTGCCGTCTACCTCGGCGGGACGGATACGGTCTGCCGCTTGCCCGGGAGGGGGCTCGATTCGCGGCGGGCGGGCTGCTTCGCGCGGGCCGGATCAGGTCCGGCGGCGCGGATCCCATACAGACGATACGTCTGATAACTGAAGTTATCGAGTATTGCAGGAGTACGCAAGGGCCATGCACCAGAACGCACCAGCGGGACGGATTCACGGGAGGGGCAGGGGTGGCCGGGGCCCGCCGG
>VXLT01000016.1 GCA_009841475.1 Gemmatimonadota bacterium | reverse complement strand
GGCCCAGACCCCCGCCCCCAACCCCTACCGCGCCACCTTCGGCTGGGAGCAGCTGCCCGATGGCCGCACCCTCGGCATCGTGAGCGGGGCGATCCCGGACCCGGACGGCCGGCACATCTGGATCCTGGAGCGCTGCGGCGCGAACCAGTGCGCCGGCACCGACATCGACCCCATCCTCAAGTTCGACCTCGACGGCAACCTGGTCGCGAGCTACGGCGGCGGCCTCTTCGCCTTCCCGCACGGCTTCGCGCTGGACGCGGACGGCTTCCTCTGGGTCACGGAGGGCGGTGCGCACGGCGACGCCCGCGCCGCGCTCGGCGAGTCGATGGGCATGGGCCACCAGGTCTTCAAGCTCACGCGCGACGGCGAGGTCGTCATGCGGCTCGGCGAGGCGGGGGTGTACGGCGACGACGAAGCGCACTTCAACGGCCCGTCCGGCGTGGCGGTCGCCCCGAACGGGGACATCTGGATCGCGGACGGCCACCGCGGCGGCAACAACCGCATCGTCCGGCTGGCCGGGGACGGCACCTTCATCCGCGCGATCGGCGGCGGGGTCGGTTCGGAGAGCCGCAAGCCCGGCCGCTTCAGCGACCCCCACGACATCAAGATCGACTCGCGCGGCCGAGTCTACGTCGCCGACCGCGGCAACAGCCGCGTCCAGGTCTTCGACCCCGAGGGCGACCTCCTCTACATCTGGACCCAGTACGGGAAGCCCAGCGGCCTCTTCATCGACCCGAACGACATCCTCTACGCCGGCGACGGCCTTTCGGGCGACCTGCGCACCGGCCCCCCCGACCCTTGGCGCAGCAACTTCGGCTGGGAGAAGGGCATCCGCATCGGCGACCTCAAGACCGAGCAGGCGTGGGTCACCTACTTCATCCCGCAGCACGACGAGGACGTCGGCCCCGGGATCGAGTTCCTGGGCGTCGACCTCGAGGGGAACATCTATGCCGGCGAGATCAACCGCATGCGGCTCACGCGGTACGTGCCCGTGCGGCCGCTCCTGATCGGGGGAAGGCGGTAGGGCCGCGTATTCGCGGCGGGGAGGGCGCCCCACGCGCGGAGGCGCCCCCGGCCGAGTGCTCCGCTGCTACCTCGCCAGTGAGAACGGCGTCATCGCGACCTGGTCATCCCACCAGACCGTGAAGTTCCCACCGTTGCTCGTCATGTCGGTGAAGAGAATGACCATCTGGTCCGAAGACATCGCGGCCGACTCGACCTCCATCGTGGTGCGGAGGACATCCCGGTCCGCCGTGTAGCCGTAGGAGCCCCAGAGCGCATCCGGGTTGTCCTCGCGGCCACTCTGCTTTGCTCCCCAGTTCGAGAAGATCAGCGTCCATTCGTCTTCGCCGAGGTCGGCAAAGATGGTGTACTCGCCAGCAGGAAGGCGCTGGTCCCCGAACATGAGGTCCGCCTCGGTCATGAAGCGGGTCGACTGGTTGGCGCCGAGCCGCCAGACGGCCCCGGTCGTGATCATCCGGCCGTAGTCGTCGCCGGAACCGAAGACATCGCGGCCCCGCGTGATCGGACGGCCATAGTCGACGACGATCCACGATCCGCCGGTATAGCTGCTGCCTTCGTACGATCCGCCGACCTGCGTTGCGGCTTCGCCGCGCGGACTGGGGATCCGCTCCTGGGCGTCAAGGGTGGTGGTGGGGGCGAGGGCGAAGGCCGTCGCCAGGGCAAGGAATGCGGGGGTACGGGCAATCTTCATCGGGTTCTCCGTGTGTGGGGAGGACTTGGCATCGGGAGTATTGTAAGGGATTGGGGCCCGGAGCGGGAAGTGAGGTTGCGCCTCACAGTTCCGTTCCGTACCCTCACCGACCCCGGCCGCCAGGCGGTTCAGCGTGCCCTGCTCCGCTTCGTGGCCGTCCACTGACCGGCCCCAATCCATGGATCCCTCCCCCGCCGACCGAGACCCGCCCAGCCGCCTGCGGGGTAGCTGGATCCTGAAGCAGATCCTCGGGCGCGCGCTCCTGCCGCATCACGTCGTCCGCTGGATCCGGCGCCGCAGAAGCCACCGTCGCGTCCCGACCGTGCATGCGAACGCCCAGCTGCTCCTCTACAACCGGATGCTCCCGGGCGACTTCCTCCACTACGGCTACTTCGACGACCCCGCGACCCGCCCCGAAGAGGTCAGCTTCAACGCCGTCCACCGCGCACAACTCCGCTACGCCGAAAAGCTGCTGGAGCGGATCGACCGCCCCGGCCAGCCGGTCCTCGACGCGGGCTCCGGGATGGGCGGCATGCTGGACCTCCTCCGAACGGCCGGCTGCGAAGTCACCGGACTGACTCCCGACCGCTTCCAGGTCGAGTACATCGGCCGCAACCACCCCGGCATCCCCGTCCTGCACTGTCGCTTCGAAGACATGCTGGCGGACGTGGCGCCGCACTGGTTCCGGGGGCATTTCGGCACCGTCATCCACTCGGAATCGATCCAGTACATGCAGCCCCGCGGCGTCTTCGCCGTGATGCGTGAAATCCTCGCACCGGGCGGGACCTGGATCGTGGCGGACTACTTTCGGGACGGGGGAGCAGGGGACGGACAGCCCGCCGCCGAAGGCCCTCGCCCGGCGCCACGAGAGCGATCCGGCTGGCGCCTCGACCGCTTCCGCACCCAGCTTGCCGACAACGAATTCGAGATCACCCACGAGACCGACATCACCGCCAACGTGCTGCCCACGCTCGGCTTCGCCCACCTGCTGGCGAGCCGCATCGGCCTTCCCGCCGTGGACTTCGCCGTGGACAAGCTGCGGGCGAAACGACCCGCGCTGCATTACGTTGTCGAGAACGTCGCCGAACGGGTCCGCGCAGCCGCCCGCAAGAGCACCGCCGTGGTCGACCCGGCCGGCTTCGCCGCGCACAAGCGCTACCTCCTCATGACCATCAGGCGGACGGATCGATGACCGTCCGCTGGAGTTGAAGGAAGGAAGGGAGAACGATGTCCCGAAGCACTGGAACCCGTTCCCGCCACCGGCTCGCACCTCAGACGGGTGCGCCTGCGCTAGCGCACGCTGGTTGGCCCCAACACAGCTTCGCGCATGGCGTCGCTGCGGCCCGGTCCGGCGTTGCACTCGCCGGTCGCGCCACCGCGCCAGGCACCCGTGTCACTGGGGCCGCCGCCCTCCTCGCCGCCGCCGCGCTGGTCGCGTTGGCGGCCGGATTCACCGCGGCCGCCCCCCTCGCCGCCCAGGAAGTCACCGTCGTGGATTACGAGCCGCGCAACACGCTCGTCGTTCCCGAGAATCTGGTCACCCGCGCGCGCTTCCCCTTCGTGGACATTCACGGCCACCAGCGCGGCCGGGGGATGTCCGCGGAGGCGGTGGACCGCCTGGTCGCGGAGATGGACGAACTGAACATGGCGGTAATGGTGAACCTGTCGGGTGGGAGCGGGGTCTCTCTGGCAGAAGGGCTCGAGAACCTGGCCGGCCGGCATCCGTCGCGCTTTGTCTTCTTTGCCAACATCAACTTCTTCGGCGTCGGCGAGCCCGGCTGGGGCGAGGAGGCCGCCCGGCAGCTGGAAGAGGACGTGAGGAACGGTGCCGCGGGCCTGAAGATCTTCAAGGGCCTCGGAATGGCCGACCGGGACACGGACGGCAACCGGATCCCGGTCGACGACCCACGCCTGGCGCCGGTTTGGGACAAGGCCGGCGAACTGGGCATCCCGGTGCTGATCCACTCCGCCGACCCGGCCGAATTCTGGCAGCCCCACGACCGCTTCAACGAGCGCTGGCTGGAGCTGCAGCTGCGGCCCCGGCGCATCCGCCCACCGGACCGCTTCCCGCCCTTCGAGCAGATCATCGGCGAGCAGCATAACCTCTTCCGCAACCACCCGAACACGAACTTCATCGCCGCCCACCTCGGCTGGCTCGGCCACGACCTGGGGCGCCTCGGCCAGCTCCTCGACGAAATCCCGAACATGTACGTCGGCCTCGGCGCCGTCATCTATGAACTGGGGCGCCAGCCCCGCTTCGCGCGCCAGTGGCTGACCCGGTACCAGGACCGCGTGCTGATGGGCAAGGACTCCTACAACCAGGAGGAGTTCCACACCTACTTCCGCGTCTTCGAAACGGCGGACGAGTACTTCGACTACTACCGCAACTACCACGCCTTCTGGCAGATGTACGGCCTGGACCTGCCCGACGAGGTGCTGCGGAAGATCTACTACGAGAATGCTCTGAAGCTCGTGCCGGCGATCGACCGGAGTCTGTTTCCGGGGTAGCGCGGCGGCGGAACGCCGCGCACTTTTGACCCTGACGCCGGCATCGGACGCGCCGGCGCTTCGCTCAGACGGAGGACGATGGAAATGCTGACTCGACGTGACTGGATCCGAACCACAGCCGCCACCGGGGCCGCGCTCTCACTCAGCCCCCAGCTGCTTCGCGCCCTGCATCGCCAGGAGCTGATCTCGCGGGCCATCCCCTCGTCAGGGGAAGAGGTGCCGATCATCGGACTGGGCAGCTCGGCGACCTTCCGCCGGGTCGCGGGCAGCGGAGAGGTGGAACCGCTCGGGGAGGTTCTGAGGAACTTCGTCGACAGGGGTGCCCGGGTGTTCGACACGGCGCCCAGCTACGGCGACTCCGAGGAGGTGGCCGGGGAGCTCGCCGCCGAGATGGGCTTCAGCGAGCGGATCTTCTGGGCGACCAAGGTCAACGTGGCCAGAGGCGGATCGGCCGATCCGGCCGCCGCCCGTGCGCAGATCGAGCGCTCTTTCGGGTACTTCGGGGTCGACACCATCGACCTGATTCAGGTGCACAACCTGGGCGACCCGCCCACCCAGGTCGGGATCCTCCAGGAGCTGAAGCAGGAGGGGCGGATCCGCTACCTTGGGATCACCAGCACGCGAAAGCAGCAGTACCCCGCGCTCGCCCAGGCGATGCGGGACTACCCGCTCGACTTCATCGGCATCGACTACGCGGCCAACAACTTGAGCGCCGCGGACGAGATCTTCCCGATCGCCATGGACCGGGGGATCGGAATCCTGGTGTACGTGCCCTTCGGGCGGAACCTCTTCACCCGCGCGTCGGGCCAGGAGCTGCCGGAGTGGGCCGGGGAGTTCGGAGCCACCACGTGGGCCCAGTTCTTCCTGAAGTTCGCGGCGGCGCACCCCGCGGTGACCTGCGTAACCCCTGCGACGAGCAATCCGGAACACATGCTCGACAACATCGGGGCCGCGATGGGGCGGCTGCCCGACGAGGACGAGCAGGCGCGCATGGTTGAGGTCGTGGACGCTCTGCCGCCGGCGCCGAGGCGGAGGGGGTAGGGGCTGGATGGCGCCGGTGGCCAGTCCGGCCGGCCGGTGCCCCGCTATCCCGCCTGAAACCCCGTCACGCGGTGGATCCGCCCGTCGGGGTCCGCCTGGATGTGGTTGAACCCTTTCGTCGGCTGGCCACTGGGACCGGTGGCGCGCCAGCCTACCAGCGCTTCGCCGCGGCATATTCGGATGTCGCCGGTGTGCTCGAGGCTGTAGCCGGGCATGTAGTGGTGGCAGTTGCCGATATGCAAGCCGAGCATGCCGGTGCCTGAGAGGGCGGTCCACTCGTCGCGGAAGGTGACGTCTTCGCGGCAGCAGCGCTCCAGTGCGGCCAGGCGCGCCTCCGCGTCCTGCTCGTTCCACGCGGCGACCCATTCGGGCAGGGTGTGGTCCAGGCCGGCGGCGAGGTCGGCGCGGTTGGCCTTGAGGTCGAGCTTGCTGAGCTGGAAGCGCCAGCCGCCCTCCTGCTGCGCGGCTGCCTCCGCTGTGCGAAGGCCGGTGTGGCGCAGCTCGATGCGGCACGCCGGCCCGTCGGGGCGCAGTTGCAGCTCCACGAGCGATGACCCCGCCGGGAAGACATCCGCGTCCGGACCCGATTCGATGCCCCAGGTCAGGGCGAGGCGCCGTGCACCCGGGTCCACCTCCACGATCTTCCCGCCCAGCACGATCTGGTAGGCCGGGAATTCGGCCCGGAACGGGCTCCCCGCTCGCGGCTCGAAGGTGACGTTGCCCTCCATCCACTCGGAGAATCCCGTGGCGGTGGTGAGGATTCCCCAAACCGTGTCGACGCTGGCCGCTATCGGGGCGGATAGATCGACCGCCGCGGCCCGACCCTGATCCTCGCTGTTTGTCATCCCTGTCCCTCTCCTGTATCGGTTGCCGCCGCCTGTCCGCCCGCCTACCCTCTTCCTGCGCGTGCCGGACATCGCCGCGCGTATAAACGGACTACAACCGGACAGGGAAGGGAAGTGATGAAGACATTCCTGCGCAATCTCGGAGCGGCCGCGTTGGGCTGGGTGGTGATGGCCGCCTCCTCCTTCGTCCTCCCGATGGGAATGTGGATGGTGCTCGGGCCCGAGGGCTCGTTCCGGGCCGACGGCTGGGACACGTCCGCGGTCTGGAACGCGGGGTGGATCGTCGTGGCTGTGCTGGGCGCTGCCGCGGGCGGATTCGTCTGCTCCAGGGTGGCCGCGGACCGGCGCGGCCTGTGGGTCCTGATCGCAGTGATGGTGGTGGGCGGCACGCTGACGGCGTTGTTCTACGTACCGGCGGGCGAGGGGATACGCCCCGCGGATGTCGGCATGTTCGATGCCATGGCGAGCGCGCGGAGCCCTGCGTGGATGGGCTGGACGAACCTGCCCCTGGCCGCTTTGGGTGCCTTCTTCGGGGGCCGGATCGCGGAGGGCGGCTGACCGGGTCGCGGCGGTGGGACCACGCGTTCAGGGCCGGTACCTTCATTGCAGTTTGGCGGCGGCGGCTTTATGGTAGCCGGACTCCGGGGTTCGCCGGAGGGTGGATATCAACTTCTGATCGGGAGAGAACCATGACTCACTTGCGGAACTTCGGAGCGGCGGTACTCGGATATGTGGTGATGTACGTCGTCGTCATCGTCCTGATGCTGGTGATGGCGTTCGTTGTCGACGAGGGCGCGGGATGGATCGTCGGTTCGATCGTGGTGAGCCTCTTTGCGGCCGTCATGGGCGGGTTGGTGTGTGCCAAGGTGGCCGCGAACAGTGGTGGCATGTGGATCCTGATCGCGGCGGTGGTGGTGTTGGGGGTAGCGTTCGCGGTCGCGGGTCCCATGATGGCCGAGATGGCGTCGGAGGCCGGCGTGGCCGATGCCATGGACGCGACAGAAGAACCCACGTGGCTCGCATGGCTGAACCCCCTTCTGGGGGCCGTGGGCGTGTACCTTGGGGCCCGGCTCGTGAAGGGCGAATAGCACGCCTCCTGCCTCCTCCGGAAAAGCCTTCGACCGCTCGATCGTCGAAGGACCCATTGGCCGCGCGGTGTGGAAGCTGGCGTGGCCGACCATGCTCCAGAACGTCATCGGGGGTCTGCAGGGACTCGTCGATCACGCCATGGTGGGGCGCTTCGTGGGCTTCACCGGCAACGCGGCGATCGGGGTCTCGTGGCAGATCTTCCTGGTGGTGCATGTGTTCATCGGGTCGCTCTTCACCGGGATGGGCGTGCTGGTGGCCCGCTTCGCCGGGCGGAACGAGCCCGAGGTGGTCAACCGGGTCGTCTATCAGGCGTTCCTGACCGCGGCGATCCTGTCGCTGGGCATCCTCGCGCCGATCGGGTACTTCCTGGCGCCCTCGCTGCTGGATCTGGTGCACGCCACCCCGGCGGTGCAGGCCGAGGCGCTGCCGTACATCCGCGTGATGTTCGTCTTCAGCTTCGGCATGATGGTCTTCTTCATGCTGGGCGGGGCGCTGCGCTCGGCGGGAGACGCCAGGACGCCGCTCAGGCTCGGGATCTGGATGACGGTGCTCAACCTGGTCCTGAACGTGATTCTGATCCGGGGCCTCGGTCCCATCCCGGGCTTCGGAACGCTGGGGGCCGCGATGGGGACGGTGATCGCCGCCGGGATCATGATGGTCGTGGCCGCCTACTCGCTCGTGCGTGGCCGGTGGGTGATTCAGGTGCAGCGGGGCGGGCCATGGCGGCCGGATCCGGCGGTCATCCGGCAACTCTTCCGCTTCGGCCTGCCGACCGGATTCCAGGGCGTGGCGATGAACATCGGGGGCGTGATCCTGTTGCGGTTCATCGGGTCTCTCCAGGCCAGCGCCGAGGCGCAGGCGGCGTATTCGGTCGCATACACGCAGCTCTTCTCTCTCGTGACCTGGACCTCGGTCGGGATCATGGGCGCGACAGCGGCGGTGGCGGGGCAGAATCTGGGGGCAGGGAGGCCCGAACGGTCAGCGCAGGGGGCGCGGGTTGCGTCGTGGATCGGGATCGCGGTTGCTGCGCTGATCGGCGCCGTCTTCCTTGCGGTTCCGGAGGCACTCCTCGATGCATTTGGGCTCGATGACCCGGTCGTCGCCGCGCTGGGCAGCCAACTGCTCGCCTTCCTGAGCGTGTCCGGGGTGTTCGTGACTGTCGCATTGGCCTATACCGGCGCCCTGCAGGGGACGGGCGACACGCGCGGCCCGCTGTACATCTCCCTCATCTCCCAACTGGCGCTGCCGCTGGCGATATGCTGGGTGATGCAGGCGACCGTCGGCCTGCAAGCGCACCACATCTGGCTCGCGATTCTGCTGGGGCACGTCACGCGCTCGGTGCTGAGTGTCGGGCGCTTCCGGCAGGGGCACTGGCGGAGGATCGAAGTGGGGATCGGGTAGCGCGCCTGGCAGCCCGTGGACAGAATCCCGCGGCATTCGAGCGGCGCTGCATCCGGGCTGAGCGCGGTGCCCACGTGTTCGCGATGTCAAGATAACCCTACAGGACGTCATGTCTTCTTTACTTTTGGATTTCCTCAGCACCGCTCTGCGTTGCTCCTCGGGCGAATAGCTCTGCTATTCACCTTTCGTCGCGCCTTGCCAGCCCGGCGCCTCGCCGCTCTCGGTGCTCGCGGGGCTTTATCCACGGGCTGCTTGGGGCGATCCGTTACGCGCTGAACATGTAAAGTATACATGACGACTTGTAATGTTGGCATTACAGTGCGAGCGATAGCGGGCGGCCCTCATTGGCATTGCGGTGGCTCCGGCCCCAGTATTGGGGTCGATACCCGGTTGGGTATCCGCCGATCCCGTCCTCCGACCGACCGAATAGCCATGTCCCAACAGAAAGCCACGTTCGCCCAAGTCGACCGCCCCACCTCCAATGCCGCGATTCCGCGCAAGCGGCTTCCAGCCCCGCCCCTGAGCGGGGGCGCCGCCACCAGAGTGCGGGTTGTGGCCCGCCTGACTGCGCCCTCCGCCCGCCTCGCCGCGCTCTCCGCCGGCCTGATGGCGCTCTCCGCCGGCCTGACCCAGCTCCCCGCCAACCTGGTCGCGCAGGCCGCGCGGGATGCCGGTACCGGCGAACGCCGCGCCCTCGAGCTGGAGGACTACTACCGCCTCAAGAGCGTCGGGAGCCCCGCGCTTTCCCCCGACGGATCGCGGGTCGCCTACGTGGTGACCACCGTGCTGGAGGATGAGAACCGGCGCCACAGCGAGATCTGGCTGGCGAATGCCGACGGTACCGGCGAGCCCTTCCGGGTGACCAGCCCCAGCCACAGCGCGTCGGGACCCCGCTGGAGCCCGGACGGGTCGCTGCTCGTCTTCAGCTCCAATCGGCCGGGGCCGACCGGAGGCGGTGGCGGGGGATCCTGGTTCCTCCGCATGGACCGTCCTTCCGGGGAAGCCTTCCAGATCGAGGGACTTCGCGGCTCGCCGATCTTCAGTCCCGACGGAGCGTGGATTGCCTTCACGATGGCTGTGCGTCCGCCCCCCGCGCCCGAACGCGTCTACAGTTCCGACTTCGAACGGCGGGTCGTGGACCGCTTCGACGGGCGCGACTACGACTGGATGAACTACCGCTTCGACCGGCGGGGCTATCTGCCCGACCCACGCGACCCCCGGGCTACCCCTCCGCGCGAAATCCACGTCATCCCCGCGGGCGGCGGCGAGCCGCGGCGCATCACCGACCTCGGCGTGAACGCGTCCGGCGTCGCCTGGAGCCCCGACGGCAGCCGGCTCGCCTTCACCGCGGATGCCCACCAGCGCGACGAGCACAGCTACGAGCGCGCCGACCTCTGGGTGGTGGATCTCGACGGCAACGTCACCCGGCTGACCGACGACGAGTACAACTACTCCAGCCCCGAATGGTCGCCGGACGGCCGTGAGATCGCGGTGCGGGGCAACGAGGGGCTGGACGTGATCATCCGGGAGGCCCGGGACCGCGGCGCGCCGAGCGACCTCTTCGTCTTCGACGCGGCGGACGGGCGGCGCCTCAGGTCGCTCACCGCGGACTGGGACCTGATTCCGAGCGCTCCCACCTGGTCTCCCGACGGCGGCCACGTGTACTTCTCGGGCGGGATCGGCGGCAACACGCACCTCTTCCACGTCCCCGCGGGCGGGGGAATGGTCGAACAGGTCACGAGCGGTGACCGCCGCCTGGGCAGCTTCTCCTACTCAGCCGACTTTTCGCGCATGGCCTTCCGCGCGACCGATCCCGTCCGCCCGGGAGACATCTGGACCGCAGGCATCGATGGCGACTCGGAGATGCAAGTGACAAACGTGAACGCGGAACTGCTCGCCGAGTTGGAACTCTCCGCCCCCGACCGGCTGCTCTTCGACAGCCCGGATGGCACCGACATCGAGGGTTGGATCCTCCCGGCCCGGGGGTACGGCGGTGGCGGGCAGGGCGCCGGCCCTGGCGCGGCCAGCGGTGGGCAGGGCGGCTTCCCACTCATCCTGGTCATTCACGGCGGGCCCCACGGCTCCTACGGCAACGACTTCTCCTTCGACCGCCAGCTTCTCGCCGCGCAAGGCTACATAGTCCTTTACACCAACCCGCGCGCCTCGACCGGCTACGGCGAGGACTTCCGCTGGGGCACCTGGGGCGGATGGGGCTTCAAGGACTACGAGGACGTGATGGCCGGGGTGGACCACGCGATCGCCAACTACGACATCGACACGGCGCGGATGGGGGTGACCGGCTATTCCTACGGCGGCTACATGACCAACGTGGTCATCACGAAGACCGACCGCTTCGCGGCCGCGATCGCGGGCGCGTCGATTTCGAACTGGGTCAGCGACTACGGAGTCGCCGACATCCCTCGCACCAAGGAAAGCGAGTTCTTCGGCCCGCCCTGGGAGGAGCGCGGGCTGGAGAACCTGATGCGCTCGTCCCCCATCATCTACGCGAAGGGCGTCTCGACCCCCACCATGTTCGTGCACGGCGAGTCGGACCACCGCGTCCCGATCGAGGAGGCGGAGCAAATGTACGTCGCGCTGCGCAAGCAGCAGGTGCCGGCGCGCTTCGTGCGGTACCCGAACTCGTACCACGGCGGCTGGACCCCGTGGCGCACGGTGCACCGCACCTGGGTGCAGCTGGAGTGGTGGGAAGAGTGGCTGGGACGGCGGCCGGCGTCGTGAGGCGGCGAGAAAGGGGGCCGGTTGGGCTGGCCTGCCTGGCCCTCCTGACCTGTACCGGAACGCCGGGGCCCGACCTGTCCCCCGAGCGGTGGGCGGACGACTACGAGACCTACATGGCTGCGCAGCTCGTCGACCGCACCGAGGCGGGTGTGGCGACCGGGATGAACGGAGCGGTGGCCGTCGCCTACAACGGCCTTGCCGCGCGGGCCGGTCTCGAGGCCCTCGCACAGGGTGGGAACGCGATCGACGCCGCGCTCACGACCGCCGTCACCCAGGTTGCGCTGACCGCGGGCGCGCCGATCAGCTACTTCGGCATCATGTCGCTCGTCTACTACGACGCGGACACGGGCCAGGTGCACACCATGAACGCGGAATGGAACACGGTGCTCGCGGAGGACGACCCGGCGTCCATTCCCGGCGGGATCGACATGTCCTCGCCCGACGGCATGTACGGCACGGAGGTGGGCGGGCGCACCGCGCTGGTGGGCGGTTTCATGAAGGGTGTGGGAGCGGCCCATGATCGCTTTGGGCGGCTGCCCTGGGCGGAGATCTTCAAGCCGGCGATCCACGTCGCCGAAGAGGGATTCCCGGTTCCGAAGAAGATGGCCGGGTACTGGGAGGTCAGGGCCGATGATCTGGCGCGCCTTCCGGAGACCCGCGAAACATTGCTCAAGGCGGATGGCTCGCCCTACCTGGAGAACGATGTCTTCGCACAGCCGGCGCTGGCGGCGACGCTGCGGGCCGTTGCCGAGCAGGGGACCGACTACATGTACCGCGGCCGCTGGGCGGAGAAGGCGACCGCCGCGATCCAGGCGGACGGGGGGCTGATGACCGTCGAGGATCTCGCCGCGTACGAGGTGATCTGGGACGAGCCCCTCGTGGCGGATCTGGGCGGTGGCTACACCGTATACACGAACCCGCCTCCGAACAACGGGGGAGTCGCCCTGATCGAGGCGCAGCGTCTGGCCGTGGCGGCGGGCCTGGCCGAAGACGGTCACTGGACCGAGTCGGCGGACGCGCTCCGGAAGGCGCTCGACATCACCCGCAACTACATGTCCGACTTCCTGCCCGCCGAGACCATGGAGACGCTCCTGGCCTCCGAGTTCACGGACGAAGCGCGCGTGACCCCGGAACACGCAGAGCGCCTGTGGGCGTTGATGGAGCGCGGGATGCCTTTCCTGAACTGGACGCCGCGAGGGCCCGGCCACTCCGACGACGTGGTGGCGATCGACGGCGACGGCAACATCGCGGCCATCACGCACAGCATCAACGCGGTGATGTGGGGCAAGACCGCGATCGTTGTCGACGGGATTACCATCGGCGACCCGGCATCCTTCCAGCAGCAGCAGATCGCTGCCGTGGAGCCCGGCGGCCGCCTGCCCGCTCCCACCGAGACCGGCATCCTCTTCCGCGATGGAGAACCCTACCTGGGCTTTGCGTCGATGGGTTCCGGGCTTCACCACCGCACATTCCAGGCGCTGATCAACGTGATGCGTTTCGGGATGACAGTGGACGAAGCGATCAACTCCCCCGACTTCTTCATTCCCGCCACCGACCCGGGGACGCTCGGACTGACGGTGCGGGTTCCGGCAGGCATGTTTCCCCGCGAGGTGCTCGACGGCACCGGCTACGCCTACACGGAGGTGGATCCCTCGGAAGCGCGCCTCGCGGGCGAGGGGCTGTGGGTGGCGGTCAGCCGGGATCCGGAGACGGGGGAACTGCGGGCCGCGTCACACAACCGGAACAACAGCGCGGCGGTAGCGCGGTAGCGTAGCATCCGCCTCCCAACGCGCCTTGCCAACGCGGCGCCACGGCGTTGTCGGTGCTCACGAGGGCTTGTCCGCGGACTGCGCCGACACCCGCACCACCCCCGCCTCAACCCGCAGCAACTCCGCACCGTCGGCATCCCCGAAATGGAATGGCCAGCCTCCCGTGCTCCCCGCCGGAAGTCGCACGCGGCGGATCCGGTCCAGTGATAGCGGCGTCCCGTTTTCAAGCGTGGCGGGCCCCGAAACGTGGTAGAGCCAGGCTGCACCCGCGTCCACCGAGGTCACCCGATATGCGCCGGCCTCGATCAGCACCGCAACCCCCTCGTCGAGTCCCAGGCCCACCACCGGACCCTCGCCGCGCTCCGCGAGAAACCGCGCCAGGAAGACCAGCAGCCGTCCTTCGCGCGAGCGTTCCATGAAGTGGCTGTCCACGATGGTGCCCGCCAGTTCGGGTTGGGCGATGGTGGGCCGCGAGACGCTGACATCGCGGTGCAGGGGATTGGCCAGAGCCTCGCTGGAAGTCACGGTCCCATGTCGAGCATCAAACGCGATTTCGCCCAATGACACGGCACCGGCGCTGGTTCCCCCGATCGCCGCGCCGCGGGCGACGGCCGCAGCCAGTGAATCGTGAAGTTCGGATGGCCAGCGGCCCAGGTAGTTCCACTGGTTGCCTCCGGCGAGCCACAGCGCTTCGGCCCGGCCTGCCCGACACAACACGGCGGGGTCCGCTCCGGATTCAGGGCTTGTGGTGCGGACCGTGACCACACTGGACGGGGCGGGAACGGGCGCCAGCGACGTCCCGAAGTAGTCCGGGTAGCTGGTCAGCGAGCCGCTGGCGCGAAGAACGACGACGTCGCCCCCGGCGGCTGCCTCGACGAAGTGCTGCGCGGCCTGGTCCTCCTCACGTCCACCGCCCATCAGGACGAGGCGGCGAACCGGAGTACGCTCGGTGTCGGTGCCGCTGCCGAAGTCGCCGCCGATCTGGATCCCGGCACCGGGTTCGGGACAGCGATTGGCGGTGTCGGGTTCCGGACCGATCTGCCCGTCAACCCCGGCGCAGCCGATGAGGATTGCCAGGAGCACCATGACCAACCCGCGCACGGCCGCGGGCGACCCCTTCGTGTTGCCGAACCCGGCCGTCGCCAATCCCCGCCCGTCAGGTCAGCTTGCCGTCGGTGCGCAGCTTCTGCACCACGGCCCAGCCCATCGCCTCCGTGACGCCCACCGCCACCACCCCCCTGATGATGCTGCCGTACACCGGGACCCACCGGAGCACGATGTTGGCGCCACCCTTGCCGATGATCGTGCCGAGCGTCGCGTAGAGCGTCGATTTGAGCGCGGCGTCGGTCACCGGGACACCGAACTCGTCCGCCAGCGCGGTGATCATGCCCACCTGTACCGGCATGATCGCGGCCGCGTCGGACCCGGGAACGATCGCCCCCGCCGCGGCCGCCCCCGCAGCGGCCGACGCCCCATGGATGATCGTGGCGCAGCGCCTGTCCTGATCGGGGATGTATTTCCTGAAGCGTTCCTTGATGCTCATCCTGACACTCCATGCAGGTCCGTACGCCCGGCCCCTCCCGCCGACCGGTACCGTTACTACGTTTCAGCGGCGCCGGTTGTTTCCGCCAGTCGATGCAGCGTCCGCCGGTCTACGCGGCGCGGCTGCACGACCCGTCAATCCATGAGAAGATCCTCAAGGTGCTCAAGGTTGCCCGAGTTGGGCCATCCCGCACCTTATCTGAAACATAACCACGGTCCCGCCGACGCCGGCGCGGCCCACGCCCGGCGACACGACCCACACTGCGATGCTTCGGTCCAACACAAACGACCCCTGCGCTGTCCTTGGGGTAGCGGGGCGCCCGAGCGCCAACGACCTTGACACCCGCCGGAGGAGAGGATCCGGCGCATCACCCGTGAAGGAGGAATCCCGATGCTGACGAGACGTGACTGGCTTCGTACCACCGCGGCTGCCGGAGCGGCCGTCACCCTGAGTCCCGACATCCTGAACGCGCTGAGGCGCCAGGAGATGATGACCCGGGCGATTCCGTCCACGGGAGAGCAGGTGCCGATCGTGGGTTTGGGGAGCTCCGCCACCTTCCAGCGGGTGGCGCGCGGCGACGATGTGACCCAGTTGCGGAACGTGCTGAGCGCTCTTGTGGAGAACGGGGGCACCGTATTCGATACGGCGCCCAGCTACGGGACATCGGAGGAGGTGGCCGGGCGCCTCGCGGGCGAGCTGGACATCACGGACCGGATCTTCTGGGCGACCAAGGTGAACGTGGCGCGGCGGGGCGGAGGTGCGGACCCGTCGGACGCCCGTGACCAGATCGAGGCATCTTTCGAGTACTTCGGCGTGGACGAGATCGAGCTCATGCAGGTCCACAACCTCGGGGACATGCCCGTGCAGATGCCGATCATCCAGGAGTTGAAGGGTGAGGGGCGCCTCCGCTACATCGGTACGACGCTCACGCCGCGTGGACCCCAATACCAGGGGCTGATGCAGGCGATGCGCGACTACCCGCTGGACTTCATCGGCGTCGACTACGCGGTGGACAACACCGACGCCGCCGACGAGGTTCTGCCGCTGGCCCAGGAGCGGGGGATCGGCGTGCTGGTCTACGTGCCCTTCGGGCGGACTCGCCTGTGGAACCGGGTCGGCGACCGCGAGGTGCCGGACTGGGCGCGTGAATTCGGCGCCAACAGCTGGGCGCAGTTCTTCATCAAGTTCGCGGCGGCCCACCCGGCCGTGACCTGCGTGACGCCCGCGACCAGCAACCCCGAGCACATGATCGACAACCTCGGTGCCGGACTGGGGCGCATGCCGAACGAGGACGAACAGCAGCGGATGGTCGAGTACGTGGACGCGCTGCCGTCGGGTTAGCGGGCCGCCTCAGCTCACGATCCGTCCCCGCCTCGGCAGCGGATCTCCGGTGGTCAGAATCACGGCAGGGAATCTTCTAACTACTTACAGGGCTGCACGATCTGCGCTTCCTGCCGTTGGGCTGGACCCTGCTGGACCGTACCGCGAAAGCGGGGAAAGCGGGCCTGAATGGCGGGACTCCCGCCTGCGCTTTCCTCGCCGCCAGACGTCCGGGAGAGGCGCGAGCCTCGGCCCACGCCCCGACGCCTCAAAGAACCCAGCTGCATTGGGGCGGCGTGAGTTGCAACGACCGGAGGGCGACTACACCTTACAGACTACCCCAAAGGTGGCTGTGGTGGATCACACCTCAAGGGTTCGCCGCCAGCCCCCACCGACCATCCCTCACTAACGAGTCGCAAAAATCCGGTATGAAGGCAAAGGAAACCCCCTTTTTCGCGCTCTTCAACCAGAACGTCCAGTATCTCGTGCCGCGGTGGCAGCGCCGGTATGTGTGGGGCGAGACGCAGATTGATCGCCTCATCGAGGACATGCTGGCGATCGCGGAAGCCGAGAACCAGGCGCGACCTCACTACGGCGGGACCTTGATCACGGTGCAGGAGTCGATTTCGCCCGTGATGATGGTCTATCGCGTCGTGGACGGGCAGCAGCGTCTTACCACCGTGAGCATCCTGCTGGCTTGCATCGCCGATACGCTGGCCGCCAACGGGGCGGACGGAGACCTGAATCCCGAGGGAATCCGGGATGACCTGCTCACGAATCCGGAGGAGCCGGAGGACAGACGGCGCAAGCTCCGCCTGCAGGACGGCGACGAGGACGAATTCCGCCGGATCATCGAGGGTGACTCGCCCGAATCCGGTGACGGGCATGTGGCCGACGCTTGGCGGATCGTGAGGAAGCGTGTGAACTCCGACAACGTCCAGTTCCTGATCAAGGGGCTCCATCGTCTTCGCGTGATCACCATCGTGCTGGACGACCGCGATGATGCGCAGCAGATCTTCCAAAGCCTGAACGCCACCGGCAAGCCGCTGACGGAGGGCGAGAAGGTCAAGAACTGGCTCTTGATGGGGCTGTCAGAGGACGTCCAGACCGACTTGCACCGCGAACACTGGCTGGCCACGGAAAGCGTGCTGGGGGCGCGTCACGACGCCGAGCGGATCGACGTTTTTCTTCGGGACGTGATGCGGTGGCGGACCGGCAGGTTGGTTGCCGGGAGCGGGACTTACGACGAATTCCGCAGGTGGGCAATTCGCAGGGAGCACGACAACCCGGAACGCCGTCCTGAACTGTGTGCCGAGGTCGCGAGCCTGGCCTGTCTCTACGGACAGCTCACCGGCACCGCTGCCCCTCCGCCGTCAAAAGGAGTCAAGCGTGAGCTCGACCATCTGCGGGCGATGGGGATTGATGCGCACCGCCCCTTCACCCTGCGCCTTCTATCGGACGCACAGCGAGCGGGAGAATCGGGTCGTGACCCGAAGTGGCTTGTCCATACCCTCGGTTCGGTGAGCAGCTGGATCACCCGCCTGTGGCTTGCGGGCCACTCCTTCACTGGTCTGGGGAAGGCGTTCGTGGAACTGGCTGCCGCCACCGTCCCGGCCGACGAGGTCGATCCCGCGCGATTCTGGAAGCGGCGGATCGCGGAAGTCCCCGATCGCATCGCAGTTCCGACCGACTCCGCCGTGACCGACGGAATCCGCCTGACGTCCAAGTACGGGGGCAAGGACACCAGGGCCACGCGGGCTGTGCTGTGCGCGATCAACGACCCGCGGGGATGGTCGAAGGTGTCATGCGACGAGCTCACGGTGGAGCACATCATGCCGCAGAAGCTGACCGACGAGTGGCGCGCGGACCTAGGAGGCGACCGGGCGGAGGAGATTCACGGGCGACATCTCCACCGGCTCGGGAATCTGACTCTCTGTGGCCTCGAAATCGGTGCTGCACTGGGCGCTCATAGCTTTGAGAAGAAGAAGGAATTGTACAAGAAGACCGAGGTGCTGATGACCGAGCGGGTCGCCGACTTCCCCCGATGGGACGAGGACGCGATCAGGCGGCGTGCCGAGCAGTTGGCACGCGAGGCACTGAAGCTGTGGCCTTGGACCGGAGGCCAGTAAGTGCAAGCCGACGAGGTGGGATTCCTGCAGCTGCTGAGCCCAAAAGTTCAGTACCATGTACCCAAGTGGCAGCGTCGCTACTGCTGGGACGCGACGGACGTGACGCGGCTCGCCGAGGACTTGGTGTCGATCGCGGCCGCCGCCAAGTCGGGGAGGGCGCACTACGGTGGCTCCCTGATCACATTCACCCCGCCCGGACAGCCCCCCGGGGTCCTCACCACCCACCGAGTCGTGGACGGCCAGCAGCGGTTGACCACGGTGAGCCTCATGCTCGCCTGCATCGCCGACCGGATGGCCGATGACGACCAGTACGGCCTGTGGACGCGGGAGAAGATCCGCGACCGGCTGCGGAACCGGAAGGAGAAGGCGTCGGAGAAGCGACGGAAGCTCCGGCTTCAGGACGGCGACGAGGAGGAGTACGTCCGCATCCTTCGGGGCAAGCCGAAAGGCAAAGGAGCGGTCACGAAAGCTTGGCGAGTGGTTCGCGAACTGGTCGACCACCACGGTGGCGCCACCCTGATGGCCGGACTAGAGCGCTTCCGGGTAGTTAGCCTCGGCGTGGGCGAGAACGACGATCCCCAGCAGATATTCGAGAGCCTGAACGCAACCGGAAAGGCACTGAAGGAGAGCGAGAAGGTCAAGAACTGGCTTCTCATGGGCTTTCCTGACGCCAGGCAGCAGGAGCTGTATGAGGAGTACTGGCTGAAGATCGAGGACGCCCTCCATGCCCAGCATGACTCGAAGCCGGTCGATCTCTTCCTACGCGACGTGATGCGCTGGCGCACCGGCTCGATCACTGCGATCCACCAGACCTACGAGGTCTTCCGCCGCTGGGCGCGTGAAGAAGATTGGGAAGCTCAAGAGCGACGACCTGTCCTGTTCCGCAAACTCGCCCACCTCGCCCATCTATACGGCATCCTCACCGGCACCGCGGGACCACATCCTGACGATGAGATCGAATCCTCACTCCGGCACCTGCGCGCGATGGGACTTCACACTCACCGGCCTTTTACCCTGCGCTTGCTGAATGAACTGAGCCCTGCGGATGGCGACGCAATCTGCACCGTGGAACAGACCGGACGGATGTTCGAAGTGGTTGGCACGTGGATCACCCGCCTCTGGCTCACCGACCGGACGGCTGGCCTGAACACGGCCTTCGCCCGACTGGCCGCCCAAGATCCCGTCAATCGAGAGACCTACTTGGACGACTGGATGAAACGCATCCGCAAGCTCCGCCGACAGGATGTAGGGGTGCCGAGCGACGAGGATCTCGTCCGCGGAATCCGTACCAAGCACATGTATTTCGGCAAGAAAGCTCGTCTGGCAGTGCTATGCGCACTGATGGAGGATGAGGACGGGGACGACGCGCCGAGCCGCGCAGCCCTCTGGACCGAGCGCGTGATGCCGTATTGGCTGACTGACGCTTGGCGCGAGACGATTGGTCCCGATGCCGAGGAAGTGCACATGGCATGGCGCTACCGGCTCGCCAACTTGGCCCTCGTCGGCGGTGCCAACGATGCGCCGGGAGAGCACCGGTCGTTCGACGCGAAGAAGGAATGGTACCGGAGGAGCCCGGTCAGCCTGACCAGACGAGTGGCAGAGCACCCCGCATGGGACGAAGCCACTCTGCTCCGCAGGTCCCAAGAGTTGGCCGAACGGGCCGTCCGTGTCTGGCCGTGGGAACAAGGACCAAGGGAGTCTGGATAGTAGTCCCTGACGAGTAGCGTGACCTCAATCCTTGGAGGACTGTTCAGTCGTCCCCGACCATCCTCCCCGTGGCCTAGTAGGACGGCCAAGTTTCGGGCGGTGCCCGGAGGGGTGTTTCGGCGGCTCCGCCGGGCTGGCTAAGCCACTGTTAGGTGGCTAAGCCAGCCTACCCATTGTGGGTACAAAGGGGCTGGCGAGGGTGGCTGCCGCCCCCCTTCGATCCCCCGGAAACGCACGCGCCGATGCGCGCCGGAAACGCACGCGCCGATGCGCGCCGGGATCGCCGGCGACGAGTGCGCCGCTATAGCTCATGGCCCTACCTCCGGGAACCGTTCCGACTGCTCGCCCGCCGGAATCTGGCGGAGCTTCCGCACCGCGCGCGACACGTCGCGGGCGTCGGAGCGAATCAGGAGCCATTCGTGGCCGAACCGGGTCAGCCGGACCCAACACAGCCCGTCCCCGGCTTCGTCGATAGCGACCACCTCGCGGGCGTGGATCTTCCGCCCGTACGCTTGCCCGATAACTCCGCTGTCGCTCACGGTATTGACCGGCCCCCAGTTTCATCCGTGGTGCACGGCGCGGTGCTGTCACGGGACCCCCCGCGACTCCCGAGCAATCTAGTCTTCCACCATCCAACCCGAAATGCGAACTGGTCCCCCGCCACGGCGCGACGTCAGGAACCGGGCTCGAACCGCACTCGCGCGACGCGCCGTACGTCAAGCGAGTCCCTTGTGGTGCCGTACAGCACCGATTCAGTGACCCAGGGAACATCTCCCACGCTGACGCGGCGCGGCCAGCGATACCGTGCCACCAGAGCGGACCCGGCGTATACATTGGCTTCGCGCATCTCATCCCCGTCGGTACCCGTCTTCTCGACCCACAAGCGACCGGATCGATCAAAGAAGATGTCGGCAAGCGGCGGCTTGCGGTCGGGAATCTCAAAGGGATGGTTCCGGAGATCGAACCGCTGGAGGTCGCGGTCAATGGAAGCCTGCGCCCATTCAAGGTCCGACGGGCTGAGCGGAGGGCCAAGCGCCTGTGGTCCCTCGACACGCGAAACAGTCCCATCCGGGTGGTGGAGCGTGACCGAGTACTCGGAGGTGACCGCTTCGGCCCACGCGCCGCTGGGGCTGTGAGCGTGAAGCCACAGCGGGCCGAACGGTTGGTAGACGAAGAAGCCTACCGGAGTGTCGCCGATCATGCGCTCGACCGTGGTCGAGCCCATCCCGTACTTCTCCGGACCCGCCATCAGTACCGTGTCCACAGCCCCGTCGAAACCGTGATGAAAGCGCGCAGTGCCACCCCCGTCCTCGGTCATCAGTGATCCGATATCGACAAGCCGACCCTCGGCATCGAAGGTGATCGGGGCAACCATGCCGATGCCCACGTGAGCGATCCTCGCTCCACCATCGTATTCCGCATTCCCCCCGTCCAGCCGGAACACGCTGTATCGGGTACTCTCGCGCACCCAGAGCTTGCCGTCCGGCCCGAACGCGAGGCAACAGGGTTGCGTCAGTTCACCCGGTCCCTCGCCCGGACCACCGAAGCGGAACAGGAAGTCGCCCTCGGAACCGAAGACCCGTACCTCGTCCGACTGGAGGTCTGCGACGATCAGCCTCCCGCCAGTGTCCTCGACGATCGACTCGATCCGGGTGAAGAGATAGGGATCTTCACCTTCGATCTCCCCGAACTCCAGATCTACCGTGCCGCGGAAGGTCGGGACACCATCCGGTGAGCGTTCGATGCCTCCCTCCGAACAGCCTACACCGAAGCAGAGTGCCAGCAGCAGGGGCACGGACATCGAAGCGGCAGCGCGGGAATGTTCGTTCATCGGTCGGGACTCCAAGAGCTTGGGGACGCCAGCACACTTGTTTAGACGGCCTGAGCGGGCGTCACGTTGCACACGGGAGTCGATATGGCGTTGGTTGGAACTGTTGGTACTGGCCTCGCCCGGCCACGAAGCACTGCGGTCGCGGCCTCAACCGGCTGAACCCCAACCTCCCGCAACCTCCGCCCGACCGATTTGCGTCCGCCAGCGTCCCCCGGGTCGCACGGAATCCCGCTCAGGAATAGGGATGCGGCGAAGCACCCCCAAGTGGGACGCCGAGGCAGGAGGCCGTGGCAGTCCGCGAAGGCGAACCGTATCTTCTGCTTGCCCGAATCGGTTACGGTGCCCGTTGCAATCTCCCGTCAGAAGGGTCGGACATGTTCCGCCAAGACGTCGCCCTCTACAGGCCCCGCCCGTCCATCATTCTCGTCCCCTTGCTACTCACCGCGCTCACCTCCTGCGCACCGGAACCGGCATCCGACAACCCGACTCGCGAGACGCTTCCGAACGGTGCCGTCCTCGTCCGCTACCCAACCCTCCCGGCCGTGGACTCCGTCGGCCCCGAAGTCATCGAGGCGCGTGTGGACCTCAAGTTCGGATCCCTTGAGGGGGACGACCCGAACGTGACCTTCGGCGACGTTCGAAGCGTGCAGGCGGCCAGCGACGGGACCATCTATGTGCTGGACGAACAGGCCGCGGAGGTCCGCGTCTTCGATTCCAGCGGCGAGTACCAGCGGACGATCGCGAGGCGCGGCGAGGGGCCGGGCGAGATCGGTGCCGCCAACGGCATCCTCCTTTCCGGAGACACTCTCCTGTGGATCCACGACACCAGGCAGTGGACGATTATCGGAGTTGATCCCATCGGCGCGGAGATACGCCGGTTCGTAAACCCCGTCATGAGCTTCGGACCCATCTGGGACGGTGTGTTCGACCATCGGGGCCGCTACTGGCGGACGACCACTCATGGAGAAGACGACCCGGGCTTCCCACCCCCGCCCGGACTGAGTTCCTGGAGCGAGCGGTGGTACTACAAGTCCTACGACCTGTCCAGCGGAGCCACCGACTCGGTCTACGTCGGTGAGGCCAGCTTTCGGTCATACGCATACTCCACTCCTGCGGGCTGGGGCTTCCTGCCTCTTCCCCACGAGGCAACCGAGTTGATCGAGGTCAATCCTTCCGGTGGCTTCTGGCGGGCGCACACCGGGTCGTACCGGATCGTCCGAACCGGCGAGGGCGGGGATACGCTGGTGGTCATCGAAGCCGGGCTGCCCATCCAACGGGTCACGGACGAGGACCGGACGGCGTACGCCGAGAGCATTATCGACGACAGGCCCGATCTCCGCCGGGAGGCGGAGGAGGTCGCTGCTGTGATGCCGGACATCAAGCCCATTCTCGATGGTCTCTTCGTGGACGACGAAGGGAGACTCTGGGTTGAGAGAGTCACGCCGAGGGACGCGCCCGCCTTCTACGACCGGTACTCGGAAGACGGCGGCTACTTGGGATCCGTTCGCCTTGCGTTCGAGGCGGCAGGCCCGATCTGGGTCCAGCACGGCAGCATCTACACATGGGTTGTCGATGAGTTCGAGGTTCCCTATGTCGTCAGGGCCTCGGTATCGTGAGAATCAGAATCATCGGGCGGGCGATTCTCCACACTCGGTGAATCGCCAAGAAAAATAGGAGAAGACGTGTCATGAGATGTCGGACGGCCACCGCCGGGGGATGGTTCTCGTTGTCGCTTGTTCCCATGATCGCGGCCCCGCTTGCCGCACAGCAGGTCGTCACGCTGCCCGCGGAGGACCGCCTCCTCGAAGCGGACTTCGAGGAGGTGTACCGCGTTGGGACTGTCGCGGGCGAAGACTGGGAGACCTTCGGCAATGTGCGCGACCTGGCGTTCGACCGGGTCGGCAACCTGTACGTGGTGGACACCCAAGGAGCACGGATCGTCGTCGTGAACCCGGAGGGTGGATTCGTGCGGCAACTGGGAGGCGTCGGCCAAGGCCCCGGAGAGTTCGATCAGCACAACACCACTTCGATTCCGATCGCCGTGCTCTCCGACGGGCGCGTCGCGGCCTTCAACCAGCGATTCACCGTGTTTGGGCCCGACGGCGAGTTCGAGCGTACGGTGCGCCTGCGGGAGGGTGCGATGATCTTCATGCCGCGTCTGGACTTGGACCGGCGGGGAGGCGTGCTCGCGACCGGGGAAGTTCGAATCATCGACATTGCCATGCTGCGCGGGCGGGCTGACGGCACCGTGCCCCAACCGGAGCACCGCCATGTCGTGCGCATGGATCTGACCGGCGACGAAGCCGCCTTGGACACGGTGGCGTACGCATGGCTCCCGCCGGGCGAGGCAACGGGGTTCATACCTCCTCTGAGTGCGGGCGCGCTACCCGGGGGTGGAGTGGCCTATACCGATTCGTCGGCCTATGCGATCAAGGTCGCGGGTGCCGATGGCATGCTGGAGCGGGTCCTGACGAGGCCGTTTGTGCCCGAACCAGTGACGGACCGCATTCGCGAGGACGAGAGGGAGCGCCGCCTCAAGGGTCTGGAGGGCGATCCGCTAGGCGCGGGCAGATCCGGTGGTGAAAGGGGGGCCATGATGAGCACCATGGCCGATGCGATGCGCTCGCAGGCTGAGTCCATGGAGTTCTACCCCGAGATCCCCGTGGTTCGTAGGCTGCGCACAAACTGGGAGGGTTACATATGGGTCCAGCGCCGGGGCGACGAGCCGGTGAGCGATGGCCCCATCGATGTGCTCACCCCGGACGGGCGCTACCTGGGCACCTTCTCGGCGGACGAGGTGTCGATGCCGGGTGCCTTCGGTCCCGACGGGCTGGCCGCGTTCGTGGAAGTGGACGAGCTCGGCGTGCAGACGGTCGTGGTGAAGCGTCTGACGGAAGGGATACGCTGATCCGGTGACGCCCCCCGAGCAGAGCATGGGCAGCAGCCCCCGTTTTGTTCAGCACGGCGTAGGCTAGAGTCACCGCCATCAGGTGTCGGGAGCCAGCCCCGGACGAACCGGCTTCTTGAAAGCGGACGCGGGGGTCCGGGGGAGACCCCCGGCCAGAGTAAACGTGAAGCGTTTACACATCTGGCTCCTCCACAAACCGC
>VXLT01000269.1 GCA_009841475.1 Gemmatimonadota bacterium | reverse complement strand
CCACCACCCCCAGAAACCCCTCGTAGAGCCGCCGGGCCACGGGCCCCACCGTCCCGTCACCCACCCTCCGGCCGTCGATCTCCACCACCGGCCGCACCTCCGTGGTCGTGCCGCTGAAGAACACCTCGTCGGCGAGGTACAGTTCCCGAAGCGGGATGGCACGCTCCTCCACCGCGATGCCCATCCCGCCGGCCAGCTCGATCAGGAAGTCCCTGGTGATCCCGTGGAGGATGTAGTTGGACTTCGGAGCCGTAGCGAGCACGCCGTCGAAGACCGCGAAGAGGTTGTTGTGGGAGCCCTCCAGCGCGATGCCGTCACGCACGAAGATGGCGTTCCCCGCCCCCCCCTCCACCGCTGCCTGCGCGGCGAGCACGTTCGCCAGCAGCGCGATCGCCTTGATGTCGGCGCGCGCCCAGCGCTGGTCGGGCACGGTCACGGCGCTGATTCCGCGCTCCCACTCCTCCATGGCGGGCCGCATGAACCGGTTCGCGAAGGCGTAGACCGTCGGAGCCACCGGCGGGTCGGGAAACCAGTGCGTCCTGGGCGCAGTCCCCCGCGTCACCTGCACGTACACGTACGCGCCCGACGCCCCGTCGAGTCCGTTGCGCGCAAGCAACTCCTGTTTCACCTGCTTCAGCGCCGCCGCGTCGAAATCGATCCCGATCGCGGCCAGCCCCTTCCTAAGGCGGGCGAGGTGCTGCTCCCAGCGAAAGAGGCGGCCGCCGTACGCCGGCGTCACCTCGTAGACGCCGTCCCCGAACAGAAACCCGCGGTCGTTGACCGAGACCTTCGCGTCCTCGACGGGCAGAAACTCCCCGCTAAGGTAGACGACACCCAAGCTCAGGAGCCTCCGCCCTGCTCCAGCTTCTCGAACTCCTCGATCAGTTCCGCGTCGCGGATGGGGGGTGGCTCGGCCGAGTCGCCGCTCGCCCCGGCATCATCGTCCGCGGCCCCGTCTCCGCTCGCCCCGCTCCCTGCCCCGAGCTGCTTGGGCTTCTCGGCCTCGGGCGCCGCAATCAGTCCCATCTTCGCCTTCAGCGCCAGCAGCTTGTCGTCGACGCCCGGGGCATCCGACCCCGACTCCAGCCGCACGAACTCGGTTTCCAGGGTGTCGCCCGTGAGCGCCTCGTTGACCTCGGCCTGGGCCAGATTCCGCCGCTCCTCCTCCTCGATCTTCTCCGCCATGCGGTTGAAGGCCTCGAACGCGGAGGTGTCCGACAGGCCGGACATGGTCTCGTGGATCCGGCGCTGCGCCTGGGCCCGCTTCTGCTTGGCGATCAGCAGGTTCCGCTTCCGCTTCGCCTCCTCGATCTTCTCGTTCAGCTGGCGCAGCGACCCCTTCAGCTTCTCGGTCTCGTCCGCCTGGGCCTGCCACGTCTGCTCGAGTTGCGCGGCCTGCTCGGCATGCTCCTGCTGGCGCACCAAGGCCTGCTTGGCCAGGTCGTCGCGGCCCTGCTGGACCGCGAGCATGGCGCGCTTCTCCCAGGCTTGCCGCTCCTTGTTCGCATCGGCCAGCTGGCGCTGGAGCTTGCGTTCATCGGCGATCGCGCCGGCGACTTCCCGCTTGGCCTTCGCCAGCTGGTCGCGCATGTCGATGATGATCTGGTTCAACATCTTTTCCGGGTCTTCCGCCCGGGAGATCAAGTCGTTGATGTTGGACTTGATCATCGTTGAGAACCTGCTGAAAATGCTCATTCCTGGTCGTCCTCCCCATTGCCGGCCAGCGCCCGGATATCGGACAGATGGGACGAAGCCGCGAGTTGCACACTCTCGAGCGACGCCTGCAATTCCTCGAAATCGAGGCTTCCGAGTTGCAGCGTGTCACTGATGATGAGTTCGCCCTCCTCGATCCCGTACGCGCCGTGGACCATATCCGTGGCATTGAGCTTGAGGAGGGTCTCGTAAAGGCCGCACAGGGCGTCCGAGTTCGCCGACAGGTCCATGACCTTCATCCGGATCAACAGCACCGGCTCCGAATGATGGACGACGATCGGCGCCCCCCCGTTTTCCGTGCGGACGAGGAACATCCCGTCGTCCACCTCTTCGAAGTCCGCATCCATGCGGATCAGATAGCTCTCAAGGTCGTCCTGGGTAACCATGAATTCTCCTTGCCGGTGTGGCTGAAAGGTAGCAGGCGGAACGTAACATCCGCAGGCCAGCGGGACCAAGCCCATTTGATACTAACGTCGCACCGGCCCCCGGAGTGTCAGGCAACGGCCTGGCCGACTCAACGGCGCCGGCTCAACGGGCGACGCTTCCGCACGCTCCCTGAGCGCCACCGCCATGGCGTTGAACCCGCCCCGGACGAGCCTGCCGAAGAGTAGAACGACGAGCGGCGTTAGCACCCCGGCGAAGGCGTCGGTCGTCAAGTAGCTGCGGGTGGCCCCCAAGTGTTCCAGGCGCTGTTCCCGCCGGGCCGAAAGCAGGACGAATGGCCGATCGTGTTCCTCCAGACCAGCAGGCGGGGCGGAGCGACCACCTCAATGCTGCTTTGCCTGCTCTTATGGCTCCATGCAGACATAGGTTACCGCCACAATAGCGTCAGGGCCCATTCGGCCAGTATCGACGGTGAAATCCATGCAGGGCTGCTCCCCACCCGGACAACCCAGTTCCTCGCACACTTCCGCATACGGTGGTAGTCCAAGCTGACCAAGAAACAGATCGGCGGGATCCTGAGGTGGTGACTCCTGCGGGAGATGGGGCAGTCCCAGCATCAACGCCAACGTCGGAACCGCCCCACCCAGCGTTGCCAGCATCGCGCTCAGTACTCGGGGCATCCCGGCCTCCATGGGTTTTTCGTATGTTCATTTCAACAGCGATCGGATCGTTGCGACGGCTCCGTGGGTCTCGCCGCCGATAGTCATCACCAGCCTACCGCGACGGAACAGGGCGACAACCGGCAGACCGAACGGACCGGTGCCTCCGAGCCCGGAGAGTTCGGCTCCAGAGACGGCGCGGTAGGGCATCCGCAGTCCCAGGTCCTCGGCGGCCAGCGCAACGGACGCACTGTCCTCGCGCTCAGCCACGAGGATGGTCTCAACCGGCACTCCCTCCTCGTGCAGGGAGTTGAGCGCGTCAATCTCCCGAAGTCCAAGCGCGCACGAGAACGCGTTGGCGACCACCGTCACCCCGGTGTAGCCCCGTGGGACCAACGCCGTGATCCCACCGCCATTCGCTCCCCGGAAGGACGTGTCGCCGAGCGGCTCGCCGCATCCGGCTGAAGCGGTGATGCAAACCCAGAGAAACGCGGGCAACATCCGGTCCCAGGAGACCCTGGTCATTGCGGAAGCTCCCAAATCTTGACCTCGGGAAACAACACGGTACGAAGCGTGGCGAGGCGTCCGTCAGAAAGCAGTGCGATGGCCCCGACGCTCTCGGGAAGCCGCCGCGATCCCAAGTATGTACCGTCGGACACCCTGTAGAAATCCAGTATCCTCAGTCGATCCTCGTCACCGCCTGTCATCATGAGGACGATGGCCCGATCGCCGTCTGTGGCAACCGACCGGACGACCTCAGGGGCCTTGGGGTCGACCCGGGTCGCGCGGAGCGACTTGATTCCCTCCAGCCCCATCGCCTTCGGGTCGAGAGAATACGAGGCCACCTGCGGGAACGGGATCGAATCGACGCCCTCTACCACGCGGGCCGAGCCGTCGGCGTCATGGAATACCATCTGGCTGGACCAACGGTATGCCTGTACGCCACCCCAGCGCCCGTCACCGGTTGTCTTGGCCGTGCAAGTGAGGTTGTGTGCGCAGGAGGTGGCTCCGCGCCTTTCGTCCACGATGCGACCCTGTTCGGATACGGTCCACCAAGTGGTCCCTTCCCCTCCGGGGAGGCTTACCTCGATCCGCGCAAGGACGTCGCGGGCCGGAAGTAGCAGCCGGGCCCTCGCCACCTCCCGGCGCAGAAGCACCGTGGCGACGAGCTCTCCGGTGGCCCCGTCGAACACAGTCACACGGGGCTGCTCCCTGTCGAGGGCCAGCACTCGCCCGTCGGGGGCGACCTCGACATCCTCGATCACCGAGAACTCCCCGGGGCCCTGGCCGGACCGCCCCGCGGTCCAGCGCTTGGTGCCGTCGGCACGGAATGCGTGAATGGTCGCGGCCTCGGCAATGAGAAATCCACCGCCCGGGTCACCGATCAACCGCCACGGGTCGCCGAAGAGATCCCCCTCCCGATCCGTCAGCGTGGCGTTGAGAATCGGTTCCGCCAGCCAGCGACGCCGGACTTCCTGGGAATCGGCGGGGCCCGGCCACAGGCACAGGCCGACCAGAAGGAGCAGGCCGGTGCGATCCAAGGCGGGGCTACGGTTCAATTGGGTGTTCCGCCTTCGCCACCCTCGCCGGGCTCAGGCTCTCGACAGTATACCGTGGCACCACCTTTCAGCTTGATGGTGACGACCCCAACACTGAACTCGCCTTCCGCCTCCGCCTCCAGATCCATGCACGGCTGCTTGCCACCATCGCAACCCACCTCGCAGCAGACCTTCTGCTTCAAGCGCAGGCCCTCGCACTCGTCGTCTACGACCTGCAGCCGATAAGGCGCGGTGCCCGACGGGGTTGTGGCCGCAGAGAAGACCGCCACGATGGCGACCCCTATCGCAACGGCCCACACTGCCCGGAGTGACGTGATGATGCGTTCTGTCTGAAACAACCTGGTAATCCGGCCCATGGAATGACCCCTTTCCGATCAGGAGGTGAATTGGGTCTCAGGAGAAACGAATCGGTACACCGCGGAATCGGTGCACAGCTTTCCGAATCGTCCTTCCGGCCCAGCAGCATCGGTGGTGGCACTCGCCAACCGAAATACTGGTTAATAGACACTTCTCGGGTCGAGAACGTGCAATTCCGTGCACCAACCACCCGGATGCGGCAGCGGGAGACTCACCCGAGATCCTGCAAGGCGCCCCTGAGTTCCGATCGGTCGCGGGTGTCTTCGGCGCGAGGAAACTCCTCCACCGGCAGCGACGAAAGCGGCATACGCGCCTGCACACTGGCCCCGTTGACGTGCCGCGACGCGTCCCAGAATCCGCCCGTGAGAGCACTGCGGGCCGAGGCTCCTGGAACGTCGTCTACACCGCCACCGTCAGCTCAGCGGTGAACCCCGATGGCGCGTCGCCCGTCATCGTCGCCATCTGCCGGTCGACGCCGTCGCGGAAGACGCTGTCCCTAGTGAGGGAGACACGCCGGAAGGTGCGCGCGCTCGCATCGTACCCCTCCAGCGCGTACACCTCCGCGCAGGAATCTTCAGGGAACGCGAGCTGCGAGGTCGCGATCTTGTCCCCGGCACCGGCCGCCGCGGCGAGGTCGCGGAAGATCTCGAAGTGGATGTGCGGCCAGCGGCCCCGGTAGCAGCCCGGGAAGATCGTCGTGAAGGACAGCTCCCCGGCCGCGTCGCTCGCCTGCACCCCGCGCAGGTAGTTCCGGTCGGTGGCGCCGCGGTTGTAGAGCGAATAGAGGCCGGCGGCGTCGCAGTGCCAGACGTACACCGCGAGGCCGGCTGCGGGGGCACAGCCGTTCTGCAGTTCGACGAGTTGCAGATTCACCGTCAGCGGCACGCCGGACGCCACCCCCGAGAGGCCCGCGAAGCTCGGGCGGATGTCCGTTCGGACCACGCCCGCCTTGCTCAGCACATCGGGCCCGTTCGAGCCGTCGGCGGGGAAGGGACCGGCGGTCTCCTCCGGGATTCTCTCGCAGTTCGCGCTGCCCTCCTCCGCGCCGCGCACCTCCTCGGCGCGCCCGAAAAGGTAGAGCGCACCCATCCCCACCCCTCCCATGGCCAGCTTGAGCACGTCGCGGCGCTTCACCGCGGCGCCCGTGCGCTTCAGGTCCTCGTGCAGTCCGCCGTAGTCGTGATGGTCCATCGGGTCCTCCTTGCGTCGGGAATCCTCTGCACTTTCGACCGCTCGCGCCCGGGATCCGTTAGCGCCGCGGCTCACTTCGCCTCAGTAGATCCGGGGCAAGATACCACGGCACCCCGCGCCCCCACCGGCACGAGGCACCGGTGACTATATACTATCATATAATTTCGGAGGATGGATTTATAATATAGTATATCATTCTCGCTCCAACAGCTCCCTGAGATACTGTCCCGTGTAGGATATCGACTCCATCGCAACCTGCTCCGGGGTCCCCTCGGCGACGATTCGGCCCCCCGCGTCACCCCCCTCCGGGCCGAGGTCGATCACCCAGTCGGCGGTTTTCACCACGTGCAGGTTGTGCTCGATGACGACGACGGTGTTGCCGCGCTCGACCAGCCGGTGAAGCACCCGGAGCAGGATGCGCACATCCTCCATGTGCAGGCCGGTGGTGGGCTCGTCCAGGATGTACACGGTCCTCCCGGTGGCCTTCTTCGAGAGCTCGGACGACAGCTTGATGCGCTGCGCCTCGCCGCCCGACAGCGTCGTCGCGGCCTGGCCGAGGTGGATGTAGCCCAGCCCCACGTCGGACAGCGTCTTCAGCCGCCGCCGGATCTGCGGGACCGCCTCGAAGAAGTCGAGCGCATCGGCGACGGTCATCTCCAGCACGTCGGCGATGTTCCTGCCCTTGTAGTAGATGTCGAGCGTCTCGCGGTTGTAGCGGCGCCCCCGGCAGACATCGCAGCGCACGTACACGTCCGGCAGGAAGTGCATCTCGATCTTGACCAGGCCGTCGCCCTTGCAGGATTCGCACCTCCCGCCCTTGACGTTGAAGGAGAAGCGACCGGCCAGGTAGCCGCGGATCTGCGCCTCGGGGACGCCCGCGAAGAGCTGCCGGACCGGAGTGAAGAGACCGGTGTAGGTGGCGGGGTTGGAGCGCGGGGTGCGCCCGATCGGAGACTGGTCGACCTCGATGACCTTGTCCACGCCCGAGAGGCCGTCGATGCGGTCGTGGGCGCCCGCGACCGCGCGGCTGCGGTAGAAGTGGCGGGAGAGCGCGCGTTGGAGGGTCGCGTTGACGAGCGTCGACTTGCCGGAGCCGCTGACGCCGGTGACGCAGATGAAGCAGCCGAGCGGGAAGGCCGCGTCAATGGATTTCAGGTTGTGCTCCGATGCGCCCCGCACGGTGAGGCGCTTGTCCGGATCGGGAGGGCGCCGCTCCGCCGGGACCGGTATCTCGCGGTCGCCGCGCAGGTACGCGCCGGTGATCGATTCGGGCGCGGCGCGGATCTCGTCGACCGTCCCCGCCGCCACCACCCGCCCGCCTGCGCGGCCCGCTCCCGGGCCCAGGTCGATGACGTGGTCCGCGGCCAGGATCGTGTCCTCGTCGTGCTCGACCACGATCACCGAGTTGCCGAGGTCGCGCAGCTCCTTGAGCGTGTCGAGCAGGCGGTGGTTGTCGCGCTGGTGCAGCCCGATCGACGGCTCGTCCAGGATGTACAGCACGCCCACCAGGCGGCTGCCGATCTGGGTCGCGAGCCGGATGCGCTGGGACTCGCCGCCCGACAGGGTGTCCGCCGAGCGGCTCAGCGTGAGGTAGTCGAGGCCCACGTTCCGCAGGAAGCCCAGCCGCTCGGTGACCTCCTTGAGGATGGGGCCCGCGATCTCGCCGGCGAGGGGGTCGGGGGGCGGGGTCTCCGGGCCGCGCCGGCGACCGTCGCCGGGCGCGGTGCCGTCCCCCCCGTTCGATTCGCCCGTCACGGGGAGGCGGCGCAGGAAGTCCAGCGCCTCACCGATGGGCCTTTCCACCAGGTCGCTGATGGGGGCGCCGCCGATTCGCACGGCCCTCCCGAAGGGGCCGAGACGCGAGCCATCGCAGTCCGCGCAGGTGCGCCGGGACATGTACTGCTCGAGCTGCGTGCGCACATGCTCCGAGGAGGTTTCGCGGTACCGGCGTTCGACGTTGGCGACGACGCCCTCCCAGTAGTCCTCGTAGTGGCCCTTCATCTTCCCGGCGTTGTAGGGGAAGCGGATCTTCATCCCTGCCGACCCGTGCAGCAGGGCCTCGCGCGCCGCGGGGGGGAGGTCCCGCCAGGGAAGGCGCGGGTCGAACTCGTAGGCCTGCGCCAGCCCCGGGATCACGGAGCCGCGGAGGTGCCCGCCGGGCTCCCCCCAGGGGATGATCACGCCCTCCAGCAGCGAGAGAGACGGGCTGGCCAGGAGGAGCGCGCCGTTGACCTCGCGCGTGGTGCCCAGGCCGCCGCAGCCGGAGCAGGCCCCGTGCGGGGAGTTGAAGGAGAACACCCGGGGCTCCAGCTCGGGGAAGCTGGTCCCGCATTGCGCGCAGGCGTAGTGCTCGCTGAAGAGGTGGGAGATGTCGTCGCGACCGCGCCGCTCGATGATCTGCACCACACCCTCCGCGGCGCGGAGCGCGGTCTCCACCGAGTCGGAGAGCCGCGTGCGGTCTTCCTCGCGGACCGCCAGCCGGTCCACGATGATCCCGATGTCGTGGTTCTCGTAGCGGTTCAGGCGGGGGACCTCGCGCAGGTCGTGGACCCTCCCGTCCACGAGCGCGCGCACGAATCCGTCGCGCCGCGCCCGGTCGAAGAGGTCGCGGAACTCGCCCTTGCGGCCACGCACCAGCGGCGCCACCACCTGGATGCGCGTCCCTTCCTCCATCCCCAGCACCCGGCCGACGATATGGGTCGCGGGCTGGCGCCGGATGGGCAGGTCGCAATCCGGACAGTGGGGCGTGCCCACGCGGGCGTAAAGCAGTCTCAGATAGTCATAAACCTCGGTTACGGTACCGACTGTTGAACGGGGGTTGCGCGACACCGACTTCTGCTCGATCGAGATGGCCGGCGAGAGCCCCTCGATGGTGTCGACATCGGGCTTCTCCATCAGCCCCAGGAACTGGCGCGCGTACGCCGAAAGCGACTCGATGTAGCGGCGCTGGCCCTCGGCGTAGATGGTGTCGAAGGCCAGCGACGACTTCCCCGAACCCGACAGCCCGGTCACGACCACAAACCGCTCCCTCGGGATATCCAGCGAGATGTCCCGCAGGTTGTGCTCCCGGGCCCCGCGGATGACGAGCTTCAATATCCCCATTCGCGGAAGAAGGAGAATCCCCAGATGCGGGCCAGCTGGAGAGAGATGTCGTCGAGCCCGCGGTACTGCTCGCGGGTGCAGCGGCCCTCGAGGAAGCTCTCCATGGTCACATCCGCAGGCAGTGCGACCTCGACCCGCAGGCCGCCGCTGCTCACGGGGACGGTGGGATCGGCGCAGTATCCGCGCCGGTACACGCCGATCGCGAAGACGTCGTCGCGGAGGTAGCGCCCCACCTCCACCTGCAGCGAAGAGGTGCCGAGGGCCGTGGAGGCCAGACCGTAGTCCGCCTGCGACACCGAGAAGTAATCCAGGTCGAACTCCCGTGCGAACTCGTTGCCGATCACGTTGCCGAACTGGCTCAGCAGATAGCCCTGGCCCGCTACGAACGAGGCCGTGCCGCCGGAACCGAGCAGGGCGGAGGAGCAGCGCCCCAGGATCAGCAGGTTGTACAGCTCGGCCTCCGAAGTCGTGCGTTCGGCGTCGCTCTGGATGTTGACGTAGGGCCGCAGAAGCGTGCCGTACATGTTGGTGGTGATCTCCTGCGGTTCCCCGTCGCATGTGGCGAGCCGGGTCACCGCGCTCACCGAAATTCCCGGATCGAACCCGGGCGTACCCGGGAAGCGCAAGACCCCTTCCGTCATGTGCAGAGTGCGCGAACCGAGTCTGTAGGTCCCCCTGACGAGGTTCGCATCGCCATAGACGATCAACTGGTTACCCGCCCGGTCGAAGGTGAGCGACAGGTCTCCCCCTGCCGTCACGTTCATGTTGCGGGACAGGATCTGGTTCCCCCGTCTCAGCGCCAGGTTCACGTCGAGGCGCAGGTTCTGGAGGAAGGGAACGCGCTCGCCCGCGGCATCGTCTTCGGCGCCGAGACCCAGTTGCACGGTGGCCGCGCTGAGGAGCACGGGGTCGTACCGGTCCACCACGTCGGCGCTCCGCTCGAATTCATCAATGTCGACCGTGGCGTCGACCACCTCGACCGCCCCGAGGATGAGGGGGTAGTTGAAGGTGTTCGTAAGCACGACCGAGTCACCCGTGACCGCCGCCGCGATGTCCAGCCGGTCCACGATCTGGAACTCCGAGGGCCAGAAGGCGAGCTCCAGTCCGACATCATCCTGGAATCCGCCCAGGTCCACGGTGCCGCGGACGTCCAGCGTGCCCCCGGAGACGGCCGAGCCGTAAACCGTCACCACGCCGCTCGGGACCAGATCCAGATTCACCTCCGCCGAGGACAGCCGCGTGCCGAAGGCGGCGACCGTCGCCTCGCCGCCCCGCAGGCGTAGCGAGCCGTCGGGTTCCAGCACCGACGGACGCCCCCGAAGCCTCACGTCACCGGTGACCGTTCCCGCGACCCCCTCCAGCCCGTCCAGCCCGCCGAGAACCATCGCCGCCGGGAAGGAGTCGGCTTCGACCAGCAGGTCCACCGGCTCGTCCGGAATGCGGCCGGCGACCGACGTCAGGCGCAAGTCGAGCGGGACCGTGCCCTCGGCGCGCAGGCTGCGGCGTCCCCCGCTCCACGCTTCCAGCCGGGTCGCGAGCGACCGGCCCGAGTAGCTTCCGTTCCCGGACACGCGGTCGAAGCTGAAGTTGCCCAGCTCGATGTCCGATGCCTCCAGGGTCCCCGTCCACCGCGGGTCGCGTCCGGATCCCTCGGCACGCAGGTTCGCGGACACCACGCCGGTCGGGGGGGCTTCCATCTGCAGCAGGCTGCCCACGACGCCCAGATCGAGCTCGGCTATCTCCAGGTCGAAGTCGGATTCGCCGTCTGCCCGGGCCAGCCTTCCGTCCGCGCGCACGCGCAGCCCCTCCGTCCCCGGCCGGATCAGGCCGAAGTCCCGGATCCGCACTACCTCCGGATCCCACTCGAAGCGCGCGGGTCCCCGCAGGTTCCAGCGGCGGTCGTCGCGCGCCACCGTGAAGCGGTCGAGGTCTATTCGCCCGCCCTCTTCGTTCAGGGCCACCACCCCCTGCGCTTCGTACGATTCGGTCAGCGAGCGCGCGATGAAGACCCGTATCGGTCCGCGGCCGCCCAGGGCGTAGTTGCCCTCCACCAGAGCGAACCGGTACTCGCGGTCGCGGAAGGAGACGGATGTGCTCGTTATCAATCCCTCGATCAACACCGGCTCGCGGGGGCCGGCCGCCGCAATGGCCGAATCCTCGGCCTCGCCCGCCGGCAGGCCCAGACCGCTCACTGTCAGATCGGCGTTCAGGGAGCTCGCGAGGAACTGGCCGTACTCCGGCTCCTCCAGGGCGATCTGCGCATGCGCGACGAGGTCGCGCACCGCGCCCTCGATCCGGATCTGCCCGGCGGCTCTGCCGTCGAAGCGGATGTCGCGCGCCCGGGGGAAGGTGTCGGGATCGACCCCGTCGAAATCGATCATGATGCTCTGCTCGATCGGCAGGAGCTCGTCCCAGGCCACCAGATTCGCACCCATGAACAGGTCGCGGAGCGGGTGGATGGAGGCTGACGAGACCGCAAGAGTCACGCCTTCGCCCGCCGGCGAGACCGTCCCCATCGTCCCCGCACCGCGGACCCCCACACCCCCCGCCTGCGCATACAACGACTCGACCCTGAGCACGCCGTCTTCATCCACCCACGCCTCCAGACCGGCCGAGTCGACCGCGAGAAGACCGATCGTCGAGGGCTCCACCCTCAGCACGAGGCCCGCCCGCACCGACTCCAGGTCGAGTCCGCGCCCGTTGAGCGCCGCGCTGGCGGTGAGGCTGAAGGAATCCGGGAGCTCGGTGACGAATTCCGAGAGCCGGAACTCCTCCACCGATGCTTCGATTTGGTAACCGGCCGCCAGATCCCGGGCGTTGACCTGGCCTTCAGCGGCCAGTGGTCCGGCCGCGGTCTGGAGCTCGGAGGCGAATGCCAGTTCTTCGAGGCTGCCCGACAGCGACACCGTGCCGTTGACCGCGCCGGACACCGGGAAATCGGGGTACATCTCGCGCACCGTAGTCAGCGACAGCGGCTCCAGCCGTGCCTGCAGATCGACCACCGATATCGCGGTGTCGCCGTACACCGTTCCCTGCACGGCGACGGAGCTGCCGTCCGGCACCGACTGGTTCGCGGCGATCTCCACCGCCATGCCGGTCCCGAGGTCCCCGTCCAGGCGCACGGTCACGTCGCCGCTGCCGGTCCAGGGGACCTGGGGAACGAGGGTTTCCAGCAGCGCGTAGTCCAGCTCCTCCGCGCTCAGCAAGACGTCCTCGACCGCCCCCCGCTCGAGCACCGTGCCCCGGCCGGAGAGGCGAGCGAGCGTCCCGCCGCCGTTCCGGGAACGGAGCGTGAGCTCTCCCCGTGCGCTCAGTCGTCCCGGCCCGCCATCGAGACTGACCTCGCCCGACACCAGTCCGGCGACCTCCAGGGGCTCGGCCAGCCACCGGTCGAGCTCGGTGGTCGGCAGGCGCTCCGGCGCGACGGTCAGTCCGTCGAAGTGCACCGCGTCCGCGGAATTGCCCAGGGTGAGCGCGCCGGAGAAACCCAGCCCTGCGGCTCCCAGTTCGGCGCGGCCGGCGGCGAATTCGATCCGGCTCCCGGAGGGTCCGGTCGCGATCCGCACCTCGCCCCGGGCCGTGCCGCGTTCGAACCTCTCGTCGATCCAGGCCAGGTCCGCCAGCGCCATGTGGCCGACGTCCAGATCGAAGACGCTCGACCAGCCCTCGGCGCCCCACTCCATGTGCACGTTGCCCCGCCCCGCCGAAGCAGGCAGCTCGAAGTGCTCGACCTCCATGGCGATCGTGGGCTCCCGCGCGGTGACGGTGCCGCGGATTTCGCGCAAATCGAGCACCCCGTTGCCCAGCGGATAGGAAAGGGCCAGATCGTCCACCCGGACCACCAGGGTCGGCTCCGGCCCCGGGCCCACCTCGACGCGCCCCACCCGCGCCTCGATCCCCCGGACGTTCATTACGGCTCCGTCTTGGTCGCGCCCAACCACCGTGCCCCCGCGGATACTCCCTCCCCGGATCACGAAACCGGCGCCTTCCTCGCCGGCGGGGCTCCCGGCCGAAGCACCTGCAAAGGCGCCCCCGCCCGGCACCAGGATGCTGTCAAGCTGGATTCGCCTCCCGTCGGCGGGCGCGAGGTCGATGGCGGGCGACCAGAGCTCCAGGTCCTGGAGCGCCGGCGGGCCACCGAAAAAGTCGGCAACCGAGTAACTCGCGCGGACCGAGTCCACCACCAGGACGACATGCCCCTCGCTGTCGCTGATCCGCACGTCGTGGAAGGTGGCTCCCCCGAGCAGCCCGCCCGGCGACACCGAACCCACGGTGAGCGAGCCGTTGATCGCGGGGCGCAGCCGGCCCAGGAGCCAGTCCAGCGCAAGGCCTCGGCCCGCCGCCGTGTGGCTGATGGCGACGGCCCCGGCGACCCCGGCCACGCACAGGGCCGCCGCGCTCAACACCGCCCAGATGAAGAAACGTGAAGCAGCGTTTCGCCGCGTGCCGCGCCGGGGCGTTCCCGCCTCGCCGGATGTTCCGCTCTCGCCGGGCGTTCCGCTCTCACGGCCCGTTCCCGCCTCCCCGGCCGTCTCCGCTTCGCGGGCCCGTCCCCTGCCGGCCACCGTCAGAACGCCTGGCCGATCGAGAACTGGAGCTGGAAACGCCGCCAGCTGAACCCGGGGGCGTCACCGAAGAGGACGGGCGGGCGAAGCAGGGCGAGGTCCTCCGACACGACCCAGTCGATCAGCTCGCGGGGTCCTCCCGGGGCACCGATGTCGATCCGGTCGCCCGGGTCGTCCGTGGCTGGCGCGAAGGGACGGATCTGGGAAGTGACCACCTGGAGCGGCTCCTGCTCACGGAACGAATACGCGATGTCCAGCCGGATGGGACCGAACGCCGTGTTGTACCGGAGTCCGATCCCGGGGCTCACCTCCAGGTCGTCCAGGCTCAGTTCGCTGGGCCACACCTGGCCGACATCGACGAAGGCCGCGCCCCCGAGCGCGTCCCCGTACAGCCTGAACCGCACTTCGGCGCTCGCCTCCAGGGTGGCCAGTCCGCCGATGGGGCGCAACTGGTATCGCTCCGATCCGGCCAGCGCCGCTCCGTCGCAGGTCAGGTCGCGTACCGCCTCGGGCGTACAGGCGGGAGCTTCGCCGGAACCCAGCCGGCCGAGCAACTCCTCGACTCCGATCGACAGGGTCCTCGGCCCCAGCGTGTTCTGCGCGAACCCGCGGACGCTGTTGGCGCCACCGCCGTAGAACCGCTTCTGCGACGGCACGATGTCCGCGAAACGTCCTTCGCCCGACAGCCCGCCCGCGAAGCCGACCGCTCCGATTCGTCCCGCCCGGACGCGCAGGGCGAAGACCGCGTCCGGGCCCGCCCGGCGGTAGACGCTCGCATCGGCGAAGGCCCGCAGGTATGCGTAGTCCGAGGCCGTGAAGCCGCTCGCATGCTCGAGGTCCACGAGGAGTCGGTAGCCGCGAGTGGGGTTGACGATGTCGTCGGTGCGGTCCCGGCTGAAGGACAGCCCCACGGGCGAAAGCCAGGTGTAGCTCGACAGGACATCCATATCCGCCGGCGTACACGCGAGGAAGGTGGCGCACAGCGTCACTTCGGCTGCCTTCAGTCGGTTGAGCTGCGGTCTGAAGCGCAGGTTGACGAATGACCCGCCCACGATGCTGCGGCTGATGGCGAAATCGAGGCCGAAGGTCTCTCGCACGAATACGTTCTTGCGTGACAGGCGCTCGGAATAGAGCCCCGCGGCGAAGGTCATCCGCCGGGTGAAGAAGCTCGGCTGGTTGAAGTCGGCGCTCAACAACCAGTTCAGGCGGCCGAAGTCGCCGGTCCCCGCCTGCGGGCAGAGCGGCGTCGATTGCAGGGTGCCCGCGAGAATGTTCGAGAGGCGGGTCTGGAGCCGGAGCGTACGCCCGCCGCCCCCGAAATTCCGGCTCGCCCAGCGCCCCTCCACGTTGACACACTCCGAGTTGTCGAAACCGCCCTCGGCTCCAACGATGTGCAGGTCCCCCTCTTCGATCTGCACCCGGATCGGAATGACCGGATCGGTGTCCGCAGTCGGGTTGTCGCGCTCCACCAGGGCCCGGGTCACCAGCCCGAGTTCATACAGGCTGCGCTGCCCTTCCAGGATCTCCCGTTCACTGAAGCGCTGCCCTTCGCGAAACGGCAGCCGCGCCAGGATGACCTCGTCCTCCAGGAGACGGTTGCCGTTCACCTGAACCGGCCCGATGGTCGACATCGGACCGAGCTCCACCCGGTACGCGACACTCGCGGTGTCGCTCTCGGCCGCGAGGTCGAGATTGATGAACACGTCGGCGTAGGCGTAGCCGGCGTCCCTGAGACGGCGAGCGAGCGTGTCGGCGGCTTGCTGGATGAGCACGGACTGAAGCGGGTCGCCCGTCCCGAGGGGCAGATCGACCGCGGCCCCGAGCTGCGGCGGCACCGGGTCGCCGATGAAGCTGATCGAGCCCACATTGTAGACCGATCCCTCCTCGATCCGGAATGTGACCGACACCGTGGAGTCTGCGGTCAGCACAGCTTCCGGGACCACCGTGGCACCCTGAAATCCGTGGGCCCGGTAGTAGAGTTGCAGCCGCCCGGCATCTTCCACGAGCGCCACGCGACTGTAGCGGGTGCTGCTCCTTCCCCAATCGATGCCCAGGGCGCAGGTGATCGTCAGGATCGGCGGACAGCTGGGCGCCCGCGTCTGGACCAGCCGCCGGAGCTGTGCATCGGAGAAGAACTCGTTGCCCTCGAAGTGGACGGACGCCACTTCATTGAGACCGGTCTGGGCCTGCGTCCCGGTGCTCCATCCGATCGCGCACAGCGCGGCGAGGAGCACCGGGCGGATCGGCGGCAGGCCCCGCCCCTGGCGGCGGCAGGCTCCCGGCTTCACCGTGACGCCCCTCCGCGCACTGTCAAGTAAGCTTTACCAATTGTCGTGTTTTCCATACTTTTCGGCCACGGGCGGCTACGCTCGCCGGGTGAATCGGCGGTTCTCGTGGGCCAGAAACCGACTCGCATCCCCGCGGTAAAGATACACTGTGACATCAACTCCCGATCCATCGACCGCAACCAGATTCAGGGAGTTCAGCCCGGTTTCCGGGCCTCTGCCCCGGTTCGACGACGTGGTGCCCGTTATCACCACCGGGATTCCCCGGGCGGCGTCCCGCGCGGCTCTTCCCCCGCTCCACGCCAGGTGCGTCCGGTGGATATGCCCGGAGAGCACCACATCCACGCCCCATTCTTCCGCCCGGTGCAGAACGTGCGGCGCCCGCGGCAGGGTGGGAACGGGCTCGCCGTTACCGGGCAGAAGCAGATTGTGGTGGACGACCAGCACCCGCTGCGCCCGCTTCGGGATCTCGGCGAAGGCGGCGGCCGCGAAGTCGAGCTGCCGGTCGGTCAGCCGGCCGTTGACGATGGCCGCGAGGGGCGCGGCGGAGTTGAGGGCGACGATGCGCAGACCGGGGGCGCCGCCTCCGGCGGGGAGGTCGAGAACGGTGTCGAGCCGGGACGCGATGTACCTGCGGTAGTTGCGGTAGGGCGCGAACAACCGTTCCCACACGCGGTATAGCGGCACGTCATGGTTCCCCGCGGTGACGACGAGGGGGACGGGGGGCAGCCGGTCCAGGAAGTCCCGGGCGGCACGGTACTCGCGCGCCTTCGCCCGCTGCGTCAGGTCGCCGGAGATTACGATCGCCGCCGGTGAGACCTCCTCCACGAAGCGGATCAGCGCTTCGGCGACGACGGGACGGTGCGGCACCCCGAAGTGCAGGTCGGACGCATGCAGGATGGTCACGACTGACGGTCCGCGAATGTACCCCCGCGAGCACCGGGCATGGCGAGGCGCGGGGCTGGCATGACGCGCCGGCTCCCGGCAGGCCGTGGAACAGGTCCGCGCTGCATTCGGCCGGCGATGCAACCGGGCTGGACGCGGAGATTATCCACGGCCTTCTATCCCGCAACCCGCCCTTTTCCGTCCTTGCGGAGCCGGATCATCCACCAGGCTCCGACGGCAACCAGGCCGATGGAGATCACCTGGGCAAGGGTCAGCACGCCGAAGAAGCGGTCGTCCTTGGCGCGGAAGATCTCGACCACGAACCGCTCGACGCCCGCCAGCGCCAGCCAGGTCATGAAGAGCCATCCGGCCGGGTGCCGCCCGCGGCGCAGCGACCAAAGCAGCAGGAAGATCAGGGTGGACATCGCGGTCTCGTACAGCTGCGTGGGATGAACCGGCAGGATTTCCCCGTACTTCTCGATCATCGCGGGGTCGATGGTGATGCCGAACCGTTCGGCCATCGTGTCGGCGTGCGTGGGGGGGATCCCCCGGGGGAAGGCGATTCCGACCCAGGAATCGGTGGGGCGCCCGTAGTCGTCCCCGACCAGGAAACACCCGATCCTTCCCACCGCGTAGGCGAGCGCCAGCCCGGGAGCCGCCGCGTCGACGGTCCGGGCCAGCGGCAAACCCGACTTGCGGATCCGCCAGACGACCAGGGCCGTGGCCCCGAGGAACCCGCCGTACCACACCATCCCGCCCCTCGCGAGGAGCATGCCGAGGGGATCGGCCGCGAAGCGCGGGTAGTTGAGGAACACGTAGTAGAGCCGGGCGCCCACGATCCCCCCGATCACCGCCATCAGGACGATGTCCCAGGCCTTCTCGGCATCCTCCCCGATGCGCACGAACTCCAACTTCAGGATGTAGCCGCCCACCACGAAGGACAGCAGCATCATCACCCCGAACGAGGTGATTGGTTCCCCTCCCAGGATCGGAACCCACTCCGGCACGCTGAACAGGTTTGGATACATGGATTGACCGTGTCAGTTGGGTGAGGGCCGGGCCGCGCTTCCGGGGCAGGATCCCTGTGAACTGTCGCGCATTTCCGGCCGCCACGGAAGCGTCCCGGGCATCGGTGCGCTGGCCGAGGCCTCGCTCAAACCCCCGAACGTTCCGGCCTCGAGACGGAACTGTGCCGCCCTGGCGATCATCGCGCCGTTGTCGAGCGAGACCCTGGGCGACCCGGTGAAGAGCCGCCCCCCCGGGCCGATATCCCCGCGGAGCCGCGTCCGCAACGCCCGGTTGGCGGATACCCCCCCACCCACCAGCACGCGGTCGCACCCCACCGCTTCCACCGCCGCCAGCGTCCTGCCGGCGAGTACGTCGAGCACGGCCTGCTGGAACGATGCGGCGAGGTGGGCGCGCTCGTCTCGGACCCGGTCCGCCTCCTCGAGCCGGGCCACCGTACGGGCCACCGCAGTCTTCAGTCCCGAAAAGGAGAAGTCGAAGGCGCCCGTGACCGGGGCTCCGCCCTTGCGCCGCATCATCGGCCTGGGAAAGGCGTACCTCTCAGGATCGCCCTCGCGCGCCGCGGCCTCGATGGCGGGCCCGCCCGGGTAGGGGAGCCCGAGCAACTTGCCGACCTTGTCGAAGGCCTCGCCGGCCGCGTCGTCGCGCGTCTGGCCGAGCAGGAAGTAGCTCCCCCACTCCGGGACCCAGAGCAGCATGGTGTGGCCCCCCGAAACGAGTAGCCCGACGAAGGGGGGAACGGCCGCCGGGTCCTCGAGCAGGGGGCCGAAAAGATGCCCCTCCATGTGGTGAACCGGCACCCAGGGAATGCCGAGGGCGAAGGCGGCGGCGCGCGACCAGGTGACGCCGACCAGGAGCGCGCCGATCAGCCCCGGCGCGGCGGCGGCGGCGATCGCGCGCAGGTCGCGCCGCGCGATGCCCGCCTCGTGGAGGGCGGCCGCGACGACCGGCTCGATGCGTTTGAGGTGGTCCCGGGCGGCCAGTTCGGGGACTACGCCGCCGTAGATGCGGTGCACGTCCTGCGAATGGATCACCAGGCTGAGAATCGTTCCCCGCTCGTCGAGCACCGCCGCGGACGTTTCGTCGCAGGTGGTCTCGATGCCGAGGATGGGAGCGGTCACGGCGGTCCGGCTCTGCGGACGGTAACGGAATCCGCCTCCACCGCGCCCTCCACCCAGCGGGTCAGTCCGCTCAGCCCGACGGGGACCCGCGCCTCCCCGTTCCGCTCGACTTCGAGCCGCACGGACGCGGCATCCGCCGTGACGGCAACCCGGATCCCCTCCACGTCGATCGCGCTGAGCTGCAGTTCCGCGCCGAAGAGCGTCACCTCGAGCACGCCCGGATCGATGACCCAGTCCGCGTCCGCCTCCGGGAACTCCACCGGCAGCTCTCCCAGCACCCAGCTCTGCCGCGGAGCGACGTCCACGCTCAACATGGCCGTCAGAGGTTTCACGGTCACCCTGCCCAGGCCCGCGGTGTCCAGCCCCACCTCGAACCGCCCCGAACCGGTCACTCCGCCCAGGTCGAAGGGCTGCAGGAACACGGTTTCCAGGGGATCCACGGCCGAAGCCGGCCCCTCCACCTGCACAAACAGAAGGTTGGCCCGCGGCTCGCCCACCAGCGCCAGCGAGTCGGGAAGCCGCCCCGTGGGCCGGACGGACACCGGGATCTCCACCTCGATGTTTCTCTCAAGGAGGAGCCGAATGGTGCTGGGCGCGAATTCCTCGATGCCCACGCTCGTGCGGTCCACGTTCCTGACCCACTCGGAGGCGAGCCCGAGCACCAGGTCCTCCTGCTCGACGGTCTCCAGGGGGATGACGACCTCCGGCTTCGCAAGCGCGGCCCGCAGGAGTTCGCCGTACGGACCGGTCACGGTCATCTCGACCCGCGCGGGCGATGGCGGTCCCGTGAGCACCCAACCGGGGTCGAGTTGCTCCACCCTCACCTCCACGTCGGGGATGGTGAGGCGGCTCCCGCCCTGGTCGCTGAGGCGAATCGTCACCCAGAGGAGGACCGCCAGCGCGAGCGCGGCGATCTTGAGGCGCCAGTTGCGCGTAACGATCCCGGTCATTGACATCGTTCTAACCACCCCCGATGAGCCGGCGCACCAGTTCGACGTTGGCCTCCGAATCCCAATCCGTGGCTCCGGCGACCTTCTTGTAGATGATGCCGTCGGGGCCGATCAGGAAGGACTCGGGCACCGCCGCGGCCCGGTAGATGCGCTGGATCTCTCCCGCCGGGTCCAGGAGGATGGGGAACGTCAGTCCCAGCCGGTTGGCGAAGGCCAGCGGGTCGCCGCCCGGGTTTCCCGCAGCGTCGGAGGCGCCGGCCGGTGCGTCGATGCTGACGGCGGCAATCTCGAAGTCGTCCCGCGAGAAGGCCTCGTACAGCCTTTGCATGGAGGGCATCTCCTCGAGGCAGGGCGCACACCAGGTGGCCCAGATGTTCAGCAGCACCACCCTGCCCCGGTAATCGGCGAGCGAAACCGGGCTTCCCTCCGCGTCGAGCACATCGAAGTCGGGGGCCGGATACCCCGCGTCCGGCGGCGGCACGCGTCCCCGCGCGAACCACACGACCGCCACGACCCCAAGCGCGGCCGCCAGCGCAAGCCACCAGGGAGCGCGGCCGGCGCGGCCCCCGATCCCCCGCTTCGTTCGCGTCTTCATCCGGCACCTCGTGCACCGGGCGACGCCGTGGGGGACCTGCGGAAGAACGTACCGAACGGCTGCCGCACCCGCCGACCGACGATCAACTGCACCTCGGCACCCTGCTCGATTTGGGCATTGGGATCAGGATACTGGCCAAAAATGACGTTTACGTTCAAAAGACTATATCGATATTCGATTTGCGACACGACCAGGCCCAGCGCTTGCAGGAGGTTCATGGCCGCCTGCTCGCTGAGACCTGCCAGCGACGGCATCGGAATGGTCGGCGGACCCAGGCTCACCGCCACCCGTACACCCCCGGGAATCTCGACCGGAGTTCCCGGAGAAGGCTCAATACGGATGACGCGCCCCGCCGGCGCCATCGATTCGATCGTGTCCACCGCGACGACGAACCCGCTCTCCGCCAGCAGCGCGGCGGCCCGGCTTCCGGGCAGTCGGGTTACATCGGGTACCGGACGCACATCCGGACCCAGCGACACGGTAACCCTGACCGGGGCCTGGGGCAGGGCCGTTCGGCCCGGCAGCGGGCTCTGGCCGATCACGATTCCTCCGACCACGGAAGGATGGTGCACCGAATCGACCCGGCTGGTCGCCAGTCCCGAATCCGCGAGCACCGACATGGCCATGGCGAGCGGATAGCCCCGCAGGTCAGGCACTCCCTGGAGTGCGGGAGGTGGAGGAGGAGGACGAAAGAAGAAGGTCGTGGCCACCAGATATCCGGACGCCAGCCCCCCACCCCCTACAACCAGCGCGGACAGAAGTGGGCGGTCCTTGAACATCGGTATCCGGGGCGTCGCGGCGGCGAGCCCCCTGAGCGTCCGCCTCGCGCCGGCCCCACCCGCACGGCCGGCCCGTCGCACACGCCGCCACGCCCCCGTCCGGCGCCAGCTGCCGTCGACCACCAGCTGCCCCGCCGTCCTGAGCCGGTCTCCCGTCTTCTCCGCGGCGTCCCTGCTCCACTGCGCGGCCCTGACGCCCCCGTCGCCGGCCCGCCTGCGCAAGTCGCCGGCCCGCTCGCGCAGGTCACCAGCCCGCTCACGCCAGTCGCCGGCCCGGTCGTGCAGGTCACTCGCCCGCTCACGCCAGTCGCCGACCCGCTCGCGCAGGTGGTTCGCCCGCCCACGCCAGTCGCCGGCCCGCTCGCGCAATTCCCGCGCGCGCTCGCGCCAGCTTCCCGCCTTCGCGCGCCGGAGCGCGACCCGCTCCCGCCAGTCAGCCAAGCGTGCACCCCGGTTCGCGGTCCACTTCCGGCACCGCGTCATCAGTCCGCGCCACGCCACCTTCCAGGACTGGGGCGGCCGCCCGTCGCCGGGAGGCGGTGCGGGGCCGGCGGGGGCCTTGCCCTTCGCATCCTTCCCGCGCGCCTTCCTGCGGCGGCGAATCGAGCTACCCAGATCCATCGTTTCAGGTCCTCCTCAGACGGGCCGCGTACGCGCCGTCGAAGCCGCTCTCCTGGGGGAGCACCGACAGGCAGCCCTGGCCGTCCAGAAAACGATCCGGCATGCCCGCGGGCTCGATGCGGAAATCCGGATGACGCGCCAGGAATCGCTTCACCTGACCCCGGTTTTCCTCGGGTTCGAGGGCACATGTAGCGTAAACAAGGAGGCCGCCGCGGGGAACCACCGGCGCGACGCCTTCGAGAATGTTCCGCTGTACCTCCGCCAGCTCCCGGATGTCGGCCTCTTGCAGCCGCCAGCGCGCGTCGGGATGCCGGCGAATGGTGCCTGTCCCGCTGCACGGCACGTCCACCACGACGACATCGGCGCTGCGCAGAGGCGGAAAGCGGGCGTCGGCGGCCACGGTCCATACCGGGGCCCCGAGCCGCCCCGCCCCGTCCAGGACCCGCGCGAGCCGCAGCGGCGACCGATCGGCGGCGACGACCCTGCGGGCGCCGGCGCTCAGGGCCAGCGCCTTGCCTCCCGGCGCCGCGCACAGATCGGCAACCAGGGAACCGGGTGGAGGCGCCGCGTAATCCGCCACCAGCGAGGCCGCCGGATCCTGGATAACCGAGGGAACCGCCGCGAGTGCCGCACCGGGATCGGCCCCCCGCCGCAGCCGAATCCATGACGGCCGGCCGGATCCCGCTGAGGATTCGTTCCCGGCAGGATCGCACAACCCCGCCGCGGCCAGGACCTCCGCCGCACGCTCCACCGGGATTCCCACGGGCCTGAGGCAGATGTCCGGCTCCCGGTTGTTCGCCTCCACCAGGGCCCTCGCGCCCGACCTCCCGAAGTGCCGGACCCAGCGCCGCACCAGCCATTCCGGATGCGAACCCCACGACGTCAGGTAGCCCTCCGGATCGCTCTCCGGCGACGGAAAGGACGAGTCCGGCGCGCCTTCGCGGGCGACCCGCCTCAGCACGGCGTTGACCAGCCCCGCCGCCGCCCGGCCTGCCCCGCCCTTGACCTGGGCGACCGACTCGGACACGGCGGCGTAGGCCGGCACGGCATCCATCTCGAGGATCTGGTAGGCGCCCATCCGGAGCACGGCCCGCACCTCCGGGTCGAGCTCGCCGGGCGGACGGGAAGTGAACCTCGCAAGTACGTGGTCCAGCCGCCCCTGCAGCCGCACCGTCCCGTAGACCAGGTTCCGGATCCAGCTCCGCTGCGGGGTCTTCGCCGCCCCGGACGCCTCCCACGCCACATCCAGGCGCCGCCCGGCCTCCACCTCCAGCAGGACGGACAGGGCCAGCCTGCGCGTCAATCGCCCTCCACTGGCCCCGGCACCCGTCTCGTTCCGCGGACAACCCCGCGCGGGCACCGGGCCATCCGCCCCCGCATTCCCCTACTCCAGCATTCCCGCTGTCGGCGACGACGGCACGGCGATTTCGCGCGAAGCCATCCGTCCGGCCAGGTAGGCCTCGCGTCCCGCACGTACCGCGAGCCCCATCGCGCGCGCCATCGCCACCGGATCCGCCGCAGCGGCCAGCGCCGTGTTCATCAGCACGCCGTCGACGCCCTGTTCCATCGTCAGGCACGCGTCGGAGGCGGTGCCCACGCCGGCGTCCACGATGACCGGGACCGTGAGACGGCGCTTGATCTCGCGGATGTAGTAGGGGTTCACCAGCCCCAGGCCGCTCCCGATGGGGCTGGCCAGGGGCATTACCGCCGCGCACCCTGCGTCCTCGAGCCGGAGCGCGGTGATCAGGTCGTCGTTCGTGTAGGCCAGGACCTGGAAGCCGTCGCCGACGAGCTGGCGGGCCGCCCCCAGAGTCGCGGCGGTGTCGGGGAGCAGGGTGCGCTCGTCGCCGATCACCTCCAGCTTCACCCAGTCGTTGAGCCCCGCCGCGCGGCCCAGGCGGGCGTAGCGGACGGCGTCCTCCGTCGTGTAGCAGCCCGCCGTGTTGGGCAGGAGGAAGAACTCCGCCGGGTCGAGGTGGTGGAGGATCCCCTCCTCCCTGCCGCGGTCCAGGTCGACCCTGCGCACTGCAACGGTCACCATCTCGGCGCCGCTGGCCCGTATGGCGCTGACCATCTCCTCGTTCGACCGGTATTTCCCGGTGCCCACGATCAGGCGCGAAGCGAGGGGCCTGCCCCCGATCACAAGCGGTCCGTCCGCGGGCGTCGAGCTGCCCATCTATCCTCCTCCTACGAAGTGAACGAGTTCGAAGCGGTCCCCGTCCTCGACGGGGGTTCCCGCCAGCTCCCGGCGGGCGAGGATCTCCCGGTTGCGCTCGACCACCACCATTCCGGGCTCGAGCCCGAGAGAATGCAGCAGCTCCGCGACGCTGAGGCCGGGTTCCACCGCGCGGTCCTCCCCGTTGAGGACGATCGACGCCGCGGCCGGCGGTCCGTCTCGTGTCACGCCGCGGCGCCCGGTCACCCGTCCCGCATCACGTGAAGTCGTCACTGCAAACCCTCCTCTTCCAGGACTTGAAGGTAGCGAGCAACGGCGCGGTCGGGGCGCTCCCGGCCCCACACCCCGCTCAGGACCGCGACTCCGTACACGCCCAGCGCGGCCAGTTCGCGCACCCGCGCCGGGGTGACGCCCCCGATCGCGAGCACCGGGCCGGCCGCCTGCGCGGCAGCGGTCGACACGGCGTCCGGACCCGCCGGGGTGCGCTCCGGGTGGGACGCGGTCGCGTACGCCGCCCCCATGAACAGATAGTCCAGCCCCTCGTCCCGCAGCGCCACCGCCTGCCCCGCCCCGTGAATCGACCTGCCCACGCGCAGCCCCGGGCCGGCGATCGCCCGCACGGCGCCGGGCGGCAGCGAGTCCTCGCGCAGGTGGACGCCTCCGGCCCCGGCGGCCAGCGCCACGTCCACCCGATCGTTCACGATCACCAGGGTACCGGTCGCGCGGGCCTCCTCCGCAAGCCGCTCCGCCACCTCGAACAGCCGGGCAACCGGGGTCCGCCGCACTCTCAGGTGCAGGGCCAGCCCCCCGCCCCCGGCCCCCAGGACCGGACGCAGCCGCTGCCGGCAGGCCTCCGCGCCAATAACCTCATCCCCCGCGATCACGTGCAGCCGCGGCAACCGCCCGGTACACTCG
>VXLT01000230.1 GCA_009841475.1 Gemmatimonadota bacterium | reverse complement strand
AGCCAGCCGACGCGACGTTAAACGTCGCGGGCTGCCAAGGGGGCTCTCCGGCCCCCTTATACCCCCAAGGCTTGCCGCGCGCTTTTGGCGGCACGGCGAGGGCGTGGCGCTAGCTCCCAGCTTTGCGAACCGGACTACCGGAAGCGAACACAGAAGTCGCAGGCGCGACCGAAACTCACTTGCTCGTCCGCCTTCCTGCAATGTCCGCAACCGTGCTTGCCGAAGAACCACAGCGCCGGGTCAAGGGCCGCGCATGTGCCCTCGATTCCGGTCGGTCCGGTGATTCCCGCCTCCGATACGGCATCCTTCCAAGCCTGTTGGATGACGGGCTTGGCCTGCCGAAGCGGCAACCGCCGCGTCGCGGTCACACCGAGATTCTCTGTAGCCTTGCGCACCTGAACGTCCACCGCCACCGGGATGACTTCGATGCGATTGATCCTAGCCCGGCCCGGATTCGCCATCATCCGGATCCACATCGGCCCGATCTTCGGGCCGCGCAGCAGCGGAAAGCGAGCGCGTCCGCCGTCGTCGCAGGACTTGAGGTCCCGGAGCAGTTCCCCAGCGTCACCCGCGCCAGCGTCGATCACCCGACTCACAGGAGAGTCGAGGCCGGAGGACAGGTTTCTGGCGATCCGGTGCCACGCATTCGAGTCGGGGCCGTGCCTCCGGCTGACGCGCGCGGCCTTCAGCACCCTGCCGAGCGCGCCGACCTCCAGCCCCGCCACATGCCGTGGATCGAAGCTCTCCGGGTGATTCTCGTAGAGGTGTACCCCAGCGTTCCAGAGTTGGGTGGCGTCCCGCGCCCTGTCCATCGCGGCAATGAATGTGAGAAAGAGACGTGCGGCGCGTTGCGTGCCGCCAAGGGAACGGACGTGCTTCACGCTGCCAACGCTTTGCAGGAGCGTCGAACCCTGCCCGGTCTCAAGATCGGCCCCGGACGCCGTCAGCCGATTCACGGACTTGACCTCGGGCATCTCAAGCCATGGTTGGTCCGGAGCCATGCCGCGCGAAGCCAGGTCGAGGCCGTCTCCGTAGAAGTCGTCCGCGATCAGTTTCGCAATTCTGCCAGCATGGGAGCGCCGAGGCGAATGGTGGTGATCGGCCTTTCCGTTCGCGTCCAGCCTCTCCCGATACCAAGCCAGCTGGCGTCCAACCCCCGTAATGCGCGCCAGGGGTCGATGAACCGCAGCCCCCGCATCCCGCAGCCCTTCTTCGAGCCCATGGTTTACGTAGGCCGCGCCAGCGTGGACCTCGATCTGCTTGTTGCGTATCGACGGAACCCGGCGCTTCAATTCAGCGAGGACCCGGGCAGACCATGCTCGCCGGGCCTCATGCCGGAGATCCGTCAACGCGAGATCGTAGGCATCAATGCGCCGGTCCGGATCCAGCAGCCCATGTAACGCGCTCAGGATGTACCACGGAACGCCCAAGCACTCGGCATACGCCCGCCGGTAGCGCCAGAGGGGTGAGTCGTAGAGATCCCGCGCCGTGCTCCGCGCGGAACGCTTGGTCTTCACGCATCCAATCAGCACGATATCGGGCTGCTGCGATGACCCGGCGGCAGGCTCCGGTGCTCCAGACGAATTCATGCCGTACCAAGTGAGCCTGATTCCGCGGCCCTTGCAAGGCGTCTCGTCGTCGCGATGCGGACGCCATACGGCTGCCGGACCAAACCAGCATCGAGCGACAGTCCGCCGCTTATGTCGGAGCGCCGGACGACCAGAGGGGGTCGAGGGGGCGGAGCCCCTCGTCAGCCGCAGTGTTCAACACTGCGTGTGCTGGCTTGTCACCATAACAGTGGCAAGCCAGCCACGCGGGGCACCCGCAAAAACGTCCTGCCGGGCATCGCCCGGAACGGCCTCGACCGGGCTGTCGCGGGCAAGCTCCTCGGCCTCCTCAAGGACGGCGAGGGCCGCCGGCCGCCGACCTCGTTCCGGAGGACGGCGGCGCTCTCCTGCGCCGCCCGTGTTCTGCCCTACCCCGTACCCCTCGGAGACCCGAGACCGTCGATCCTGGGCGATTCCACGGCCCCGTAGCTACCCAGAAGTGTCTCCCGATCAACCGGAAACGGCTTTGAGTCCGGTCCCGGCGTCAGATCAGCTCTCTGGACCGCGAGATACCCTGCCCAGTCATCCATGAGCCGACGGCGACGCTCGAACAGTTCGGGCCATTCCAAGACGGCGCGCATGCGTCGGCGTAGCGTCAGGGCGGTAGGCGACTTCACATGCCAGATCAGGGGCTGTCGTTCGATCTCGGGGAACATGTCAGCGACCCGGATGGTATAGGAATTCAGGTGTTGCCCGAGCAACGCGGCCTCTGTGGCGGAATCCCACCGGCCACCAGTTCAGTTTGCCAGCCATCACGTAGTAGGAGAGGAGATCGAAATGGCGAAAGGGACCGCCGCCGCGTTGAGGCGGTCGATGACGATGGCGGCAGGAGTGGTGGCAGTAGCTGGGTGCGTTGGTGTACCGCAGATGCTGAGTCGGCCAGTTGCCGTTCGGGCGGGCGGGCTCGATTG
>VXLT01000231.1 GCA_009841475.1 Gemmatimonadota bacterium | reverse complement strand
CAGCCCGGCCTCGACCGCTGCCCGCGCAGCCTCCTGCCCCGCCCCGGCCAGTCCCGCCCACATCCCCCTCACCGGCAGCGCCGCCTGCGCGGCTTCGGCTGCCGCGCGCGCCACATCGGTCACCGCTCGGATCGCTCGCCCCGGATCGGCGGGGTCGATGAGCCCGGGTCCGCCGTCCGCCGCCCCCAACTCGCGCCCGTCCGCGTCACCGACGAGCGCGCGGGAGCGCGTTCCCCCGCCATCCACACCGATCCAGCGGTAGCCCGGGGTCATCGGCCGACGTGACGCGCGAGGCGTGCGGAGGTCCAGCGTCTCGAATGCATCGCCGCTCGAAATCCACGGGGGTCTTGTCCACGGGCTGCCAGCCCCCGAGCCGACGCCATTTTCACTGCCGGCGCCGGAACAACAGCCCGACCACCACCGTCACCACCAACCCGATGAAAACGAACCATGGCCACGCGACCGCCGTGCGGGCAGTGGCCCAGATCACGACCACCGTCCCCACCCCGGCAGTCATCCCGATCACCGCGCCCGCCTGGCTGACCCGCTGGAAGAGGACACCAAGGGCGAACCCGCCGAGCAGCCCGCCGTACGCCATCGACGCGGCGGCTAGCGCAACCTCCACCGCGGCCGTGCCTTGCGAAAGCGGGATGAAGATGATCGCGCCTGCGACCAGCAGACCCGCCCAGACGAGGGTGAATACCTTCCCGGCGAGCATCGCGGAGCGGTCGTCGGGGGCGGCGCCGGACCCTGACTCGGAGCCGCTTCCCGGCCCAACGCCGGAATCGTTGCCCGCTGCCGCTGCGGCGCGCCCGCCCCCCCGTCCCACCAGCGGCCGCCAGAAGTCATACGTCGTCGCCGAAGCCAGCGAGTTGATCGACGAAGACAGCGAGGACATCGCAGCCGCAAAAACCCCCGCGATCAGCAGCCCGCGCAGCCCGGTCGGCATTTCGTCGATGATGAAGCTGGCGAAGATCGCGTCGGAGGAGTCGAAGGCGCGCCCGTCGAAGAACGCCCAGAGACCGAGGCCGACGAACAGGAAGAGCGCGAACTGGACGATCACCGCGAGTCCGCTGCCGATGAGCGCGCGCTGGCTCTGGCGCACATCACGGCAGGTCAGGAGCCGCTGCACGATGAGCTGGTCGGTTCCGTGGGACGCCATCGACAGGAATCCGCCGCCCACGAGTCCCGCCCAGAAGGTGTACGCGACCGCGGGCGAGGTCGAGAAGTCGAGCACCTGCAGCTTGCCCGCTGCGCTCGCGCGCTCGATGATCGCGGACCATCCGCCCTCGACCGCGCCCTGCAGGAGGAGGAGCGCGATCAGGCCGCCCGAGACGTACAGCAGCATCTGCAGGGCGTCCACCCACACCACCGCCTTGATGCCGCCGAAGTAGGTGTAGACGAGGGTAAAGGCGCCGATCACGAGGATCGAGACCGGGTAGGACCACCCGGTGATGAGGGCCAGCGGGATCGCGGTGGCGAAGAGGCGGACCGAGTCGGCGAGCAGGCGCGTCACCATGAAGATCCCGGACGCGTAGCGGCGTGCGCCGGTGCCGAAGCGGGTCTCCAGGAGCGCGTAGGCGGTGGACAGTTGGCCCCGGTAGTAGGCGGGCAGGAGCACGCGCGCGACCACCATGCGGCCGACCAGGTATCCCAGGGCGAGCTGGAGGAAGGCCATCGTGCCGAGGTAGGCGACCCCCGGGATCGAGAGGAAGGTGAGCGTGCTGGTTTCGGTCGCGACGACCGAGAGCATCACCGCCCACCAGGGGAGGTTGCGGCTGCCGAGGAAGTAGTCGCTGCCGCCCTTGTTGGCCCGGCCAAGCCAGGCGCCCCAGGCGGTGACCCCGGCCATGTAGAGGAGGAGGACGGCGAGGTCTGGGGCGCCGAAGGCGGTCATTCGGGCGGGTGCGCGGGCGCTGGCGTGTCGCGTTGGGCCGGTGGATCGGCCGGGGGCTCCCGCAACCCCGGAGGCGTGTCCATGATCGCCCGGGCAACGCGGTCGTGGACGCCGCGCCTGAGCGGAATGTGTCCGCTGTTCTCACGCGTCGGATTGACCCGGTTGGTCAGAAGGACGACAGCAAGCTCCTGCGTGGGGTCGACCCAGATCGAGGTGCCGGTGTAGCCGGTGTGGCCGAAGGAGCGTGATGAAAAGTAATCGCCGGCGGACGAGCGCCGCGAGGGGGTGTCCCAGCCGAGCGCGCGGCTGGATTCGTCGGACTGCCGGCGCGTCATGCGGTCGACCCACCCCGGGGAGAAGATCGCGACGGGGCCGAAGCGGGGCCGGTGGCAGGGCAGTCCGGAGACCCGGTCGGCTTGGCAGGGTCCGGCGACGCCGCGGTCGAGCATCATCTGCACGAAGACCGCGAGGTCGCGGGCCGAGCTGAAGAGCCCCGGGGGGGCGGCCCCCCCCCCCCGCGCGGGGGCGGGGTCGTGGGGGCCGCCGCCGCGGGCGGGGGGGGCGCGGGAGGGGGCGGCGGGGGAGGTGGTGGGGGGGCGGGGGGGGGAGCGGGGGGGGGGGGG
>VXLT01000285.1 GCA_009841475.1 Gemmatimonadota bacterium | reverse complement strand
CTCGCCCCCACCCCCCTCTCCGCCCAGGCCACCACGGCCCAGCTCGACGCCCTGCGCCCCCGCAACATCGGCCCGGCGGTGATGAGCGGCAGGATCGTGGACCTCGCCGTCGCGGAAGCGGACCCGATCAAGTTCTACGTCGCGTCCGCGACCGGGGGCGTCTTCAAGACGGGCGACAACGGCATCACGCTCACGGCCGTCTTCGAGAACGAGGGCACGCACTCGGTCGGGGCGATCGCGCTCCACCAGCGCGACACGTCCATCGTCTGGGTCGGGACCGGGGAGCGCGCAAACCGGCAGAGTTCGTCTTGGGGGGACGGCGTCTACAAGAGCACCGACGGCGGCGCGACCTGGACCAACGTGGGGCTGCGCGACAGCCATCACATCGGGCGCATCGCGCTGCATCCGGACGACACGGAGCTGGTGTACGTGGCGGCGATGGGCCACCTCTGGGGACCCAACGAGGAGCGGGGGCTGTACCGCAGCCGCGACGGCGGCATGACCTGGCAGCCCATCCTGCAGATCGACGAACACACGGGCGCGGTGGACGTGGCGCTCGATCCGGCGGACCCGAGCATCGTCTACGCCGCGACCTACCAGCGGGAGCGGCGCCCGTGGGGGTTCCACGGGGGCGGGCCAGGGAGCGCGCTGTACCGCAGCACCGACGGCGGCGACAGCTGGGAGCGGCTGTCCGGGCCGGGCATCGCACGCGGGCTTCCCGAAGCCGACATCGGCCGCATCGGCATCTCGATCTACCGGAGCGACCCGCGGATCGTCTACGCCAGCGTCGAGCAGGGGTACCGCTACAACGCGTCGACCGCATACACCGAGCGGCGGGCCGGCATCTACCGCTCCGAGGACCGCGGCGAGACCTGGGAGCTGATGAGCGACTGGAATCCCCGCCCGATGTACGCCAGCCAGCCCCTGGTTGACCCCAGCGACGACCAGCGCATCTACATGATGAACAGCTACTCCTTCTCGGATGACGGGGGCCGGACGTTCACCTCCCCGCCGCAGAGCCTCCACGGCGACGACAGGATGGTGTGGGTAAATCCCGCGGACTCCCGCCATGTGATGAAGGCCGACGACGGCGGGCTCGGCATCTCCTACGACCGCGGGCTGAACTGGCTCTACATCTCGGACCTGCCGGTCAGCCAGTACTACCGGGTGTCGGTGGACATGGCGACGCCGTACAACGTGTACGGGGGGCTGCAGGACAACGGCTCCTGGGTGGGACCGAGCGAGACGTACCGGCTGGCCGGTATCCTCAACAGCGACTGGACCCGGCTCGGGGGCGGCGACGGCTTCATCAACCTGGTCGACACGACCAGCAACACGATTGTCTACACCGAATCCCAGTACCTGGGCCTGTCGCGGGTCAACATGCGCACCGGCGAGCGGACCTCGATCCGGCCCGGCGACCCGATCGGGCACATCGGCGGGCGGCGCAACTGGGAGACCTGGCGGGAGGTCGGCGCCTTCGACAGCCAGCGGCTTGGCAACGCGATGGCGCCGGCCAACTGGGACGGCCCGTTCATCATCTCGCCGCACGATGCGTCGGCGCTGTACGCGGGCACGAACATCCTCTGGAAGATCACGGACCGGGGTGATTCATGGCAGGAGCTGGGCGACCTGACCACCGGCACCGACCGGCGGACGCTGCCGATCATGGGGCAGATGCCGCACGACAACACCCCGTCGCTGGATGACGGGATTCCGTACTGGCCGACCATCTCGTCGGTGGCGGAGAGCCCGCTGGCGCAGGGGTTGCTGTATGTGGGGACGGATGACGGGCGGTTTCACGTGTCCCGCGACGGGGGTGCGACGTGGACGGACGTGGCGGCGCGCGATGCGACGGATTCGGACGGGCCCGCGAGAGCCATCGCCACCGGCTTCCCCGGCCTGCCGCCCGGCGCGTGGGTCAGCTGGATCGAGCCTTCCCGCCACGACGAGGCCCGCGTCTACGCCGTCTGGAACAACTACCGCAACGACGACTACGCCAACTACCTGTACAGGTCCGAAGACCACGGCGAGACCTGGGTCTCGATCACCGGCGATCTGCCGGCCGACCGCGTGCTGCGGACGGTGCGGGAGGACCTGAAGAGCGAATCCGTGCTCTTCCTGGGCGCCGAAATCGGTCTGTTCTACACGATGGACGGGGGCGGGCACTGGACCGAACTGCGCGGCGGGATGCCCACCGCGGCCTTCAACGACCTGGTCATCCATCCGCGCGAGAACGACCTCGTGCTGGGGACGCACGGGCGCGGGGTGTGGATCCTCGACCAGATCAACGCGCTCCAGGAGCTCACCCCGGAGGTGATGGCGAGTGCGGCCCACCTCTTCACGGTCGGGCCGGCGACGCAGATCCGCCGCGCGGGGAGGCAGGCGCACACCGGCGACGTCTTCTACCGCGGCGAGAACCCGCCGAACGGCGCGATCATCGACTACTGGCTCGGAGCGGAAGCCGAGCCGGGGGCGGTGTCGGTCGTGATCGAGGACGGGGTCGGCGGCCGCGTGGCCACGGTGGAGGGGAC
>VXLT01000365.1 GCA_009841475.1 Gemmatimonadota bacterium | reverse complement strand
CGCCAGGAGCTGGTCCAGGACCTGCTCGACCAGGTGTTCCACGGGTCGGCAGCCGCCCTGGTGCAGACGCTGGTCCGCGGCGAGACGCTGTCGGCGGACGAGAGCGCGGAGATCCAGAAGATGTTGGCGCGCATGGCCGCCGAGGAGGAGGAAGAGGATGCTTGAGTTCCTGGAGGGTTTGGGAAGCGCGAGCGTCTGGGCGTTCTGGGTGCCGGTGCTGGTCTGGACGGGGCTGGCGGGGGTGGGGGCGATAGTCCTGGCGCGGATGCGCGGGCTTCATCCCATCGCGGGATACCGGCTGCGCCAGGCGCTGCTGCTGGCTCTGCCGGTGTCGGTCCTGGCGGCGCCCTGGGTTCCCGGGTTGTTGCCGGCCGGTCCTGCGTCCGCCGGCCCGGTGCCGTCGGTGAGCGGCGCTGTAATGGCGCCATCGGTTACGGGTGGCCTTGCCCTCGCCGCCGATGGCGGCCCTGGCGCCGGCCTTCCCCTGGTCCTGCTCGGCGCGGCTATCGTCGCGATCGCCCTGCTGGCAATCGGGAGGCTCGCGGTGCTGGCGACCGACCTGCGTCAGCTGCACAGGCTTCGGCGGTTGGCCGCGCGCGTCGATGATCCGGCTCCGCTGCGCAGGCTCAGGGAACTGGCGGAGCAACTCGGCGTCCGCCGGCCCGTGGAGCTGCTGGAAGGCCCCCCGGACAGCGCCCCCATGACCTTCGGCGCGTGGCGGCCGGTCATCATGATCCCTCGTTCGGTGCTCGGCTCTCCCGATTCGCTCGACGCCGTCCTCGTTCACGAACTCGTTCACATCCGCCGTGCGGACTACACGTGGGCCCTGCTCGAATGTCTCGTCTCGGCGGTGTTTGCCTTCCACCCGCTGGTGTGGGTGCTTCGGCGCGGGATCGAGCGGTGCCGCGAGACGTCTTGCGACGCAGAGGTGCTCTCCCGCGGCTTCGCCCGCCCGAAGCCCTACGCCGAACTGCTGGCCCACACCCATGTCCCCACGCAATTCCCCATGCCCGCGGTGGCGGCGAGCCTGTCGGCACCGTCTCTCAAACTCAAGGAAAGGTTGGAAACCATGAAGAACTTCGCACACAGAAAACTCACGTCCCGGCAGCGCGTCGGCATCGTCCTCGGCGCCGGGCTGGTCTGCGTGTTGGTCGCCGTCGCGGGGGCCTGCGCGACCAGGGCGGAGGAGGAGCCGGGGCTGCTGGAGCATGCGGACGACTTGGAGATGGTTGTCGGATACGTCAGGGCGCTTGAGCAGGCCGACGCGGTCCAGGAGAGAGCCGAGATTGCAGCGCACGAGGCCGATGTCGTGCGGTCCTACGAGTCGCAGGGGCTCGTCTACACGCTGTCGCGGGGAAGCGGATCGAACCAATACACCTACCGCGCCACCGAGGAAGACGTGCTAAAGGAACTGGCGCGACTCGAGGTGGAAATGGAGTACCTGCGGGAACAGAGGAACGCGGCCGACGACGCGGTCGACGAACTGTACCAGGGTGACGACCCGAGTGACGCGTTCGCAAAGCGCCGGATGCTCCTGGACCTGCAAGCCAGGCGTGACCTGCTCGAGTCGATGCGCACCGAGCGCATGCGGGAATACGAGACCGTCAAGATGCAATACGAGACGCAGACGAGGCTTCGCGAAGGCCGATGACGACCCCGCGCCGCCGTTGGTTCTCCGGGTCTGCGCAGACGATTCTGGGCTGCCTGATCGTCGTGCTCGCGGCTTGCTCGTTTCCATCATCCGATGACTCCGTCCTTGCGCCCGGCGAACTCCGGTTCACTCCCGAGGCGCCGGCCCCCGGGGCCCCTGTTGCCGTCCGCTACGCGCCGCCCGCCGCCCTCGCCGGCGAAGCGGAACTTGTGTTGCGCGGCCACTACCGGACGGACGGTGACGAGATGTACAACCACACGTACAACGACGAGATCCGCAATGAGAGAATCGCCATCCTCCGACCGGCGTCCGGGGGTATCTTCACCGCCGGCTTCGTTCTCCCCGACTCGGCCGTATACGCCGCGTTCGCGGTCGAGGATCCGGCGGGGCAGCGCCTCGACGCGGACGGGGGAGCGCTGTTCGAGCTTCTCATGCGCGCAGGCGATGGAAAACCCCTGTTCCACGCCTTGATGCAGCGTGCCAACGACTTCGCTGGCCGCAACTGGATCGCGGCGTACGAATCGAACCGGCGCGCTGTGGAACTCTACCCCGATTCCCTGGATGGATGGTTCAGGTTGCGCGGCCTCGAAAACTTGGCCCTCGGAGCCACCGGAAGCGACAGCCTGGCGGGCTGGCACAGAGAGAACCTCGCCCGCATTCAGGCTGGGTACGCTGGGCGCGACTCGCTCACCTGGGAGACGATGAGGGGTATACGGAGCTACGCCGAGAGACTGGGGGATTCGACGGTCGCCCAGTTCTGGGCGCAGCGAATCGACGCGCTTCCCTCGAATCCGTTTCAGAGGAGCGCGGCAGACACCTACTTCCGATGGCTGGATGACCGCGATTCGCAGGCGGCGCTTCAAGCCTATGAAGAGAGCTGGCCCGCGGCGCGGGGCCAGAACACGCAGCTAGCCGAATTCGCGCTTCGCGTGGGAATCGACGCCGGGGACCTCGCTGCCGTGGACCGGTGGACGGATCGCACGCTGGAGGAGGGGCGGAGTCCCCGGTTTGTTGCGAACTGGCTGATTGACGTTCCCGAACGCGGGGACCGTGCCGTCGAGCTGGTGCGCGAGTCGCTTTTCCCGAGCGAGCCCGAACCGGTGGATCTCGCCGTCCATCCCGGTCGCCCGCTTGGCCGGACCGTGAGCGAATACGCTCGTCTCCGTGAGGCAGCGCGAGCCACCACGCTGGTGACCTACAGCCGGTTTCTGGAGAGAGCGGGCAGGCTCGAGGCGGCCATCGACACCCTGGAAGATGCCGGGGCCACGTTGCCCAGTTCCGATCTCCATCGTCGTCTGGGCGACATGAGGCTGAGCCTGGGTGATTCCGCGGGTGCCGCGAGCGACTATGCGTTCGTCGCCGCCGACCCCCGCACGACTGGCCCGGGAGCCGACTCTCTGGCCGCACTGGTGGGTTTGGCCCCCGAGGAATCCCGTTGGCGTTTCCAGGTCCAGACTTCCCGGACGCGGCTGCTCGGACATGCCGCTACGGATACGGTGCGGTGGACTCCGCCGCCCAGCCGGGTGCGCGACGCGGCCGGAACGCGTTGGTCCATGGCAGAACTGGTCGCGGCCAGGCCCACCGTTTTGGTCTTCTGGGCCAGGAGTTGTGGTCCGTGCATCGCGGAGATCCCGGAAGTGGCCCGGCTGCGCAATCAACTGGAACCCGAGGGAGTGCAGGTACTTTCGATCACCGTCGACGACCTGCCCGGTCCCGGAATGGACGAGTTCATCGAAGCCAGGGGCGTCACCTATCCGGTCTACTACGACCTTGAACGCGAAGCGAGCAACGCATTCGGCGTGAGCGCCATTCCGGCGAATTTCGTCCTCGATTCCGAGGGGAATGTCCGTTTCGCCTACACGGAAATCGAGCAGGTGCAGATCCAGCTGGCGGCGCTAAGGCGGGCGGAGGGGGTTTCCCGATGAGTCGGTCGGTCACATCCCTCCGGCGATCGACAAGGCATGAATACGCGGACCGCATGGTGATCGGCGCAATGCCCTTGATCACGGTGCTTGCAACCACGGCCCATCCGCTCCCCGCGCAGCAGGTGATCGAAATCCCGGCCGAGGACATGCCCCTCGACGCCGATTTCGAGGAGGTGTACCGGCTGGGCACGCTGGACGGCGGCAGCTGGGACACCTTCGGCAGCATCGAGAGTCTCGGGTTCGACGGTGCCGGCAACCTCTACATCCTCGACACACAGGCGGTACGGATCTCGGTGGTCGATCCGGAGGGCAATCTGGTGCGCCAGTTCATCGGGGAGGGGGAGGGCCCCGGGGAGTTCGGGAGCAATTCTGCCGGCGCGCTGGAGTTTGCCGTCATGCGGGACGGGCGGGTTGCTGTCTACGACCCGGGGCGGATCGCATTTGCCGTCTTCGGTGCAGACGGCGAGTTCGAACGCACGATCCCCATGGGCGCCGACCGCTGGCGCCAGCCGATGCTCTCGGAGATTCAGGCCTTCCCGGGACTGGAGCGTGTGCTCTCGACGACCCGTGTCATACACTTCTCGCCACCTGATGCGGGGCCGGGTCGCCAGTTCCGTTACGTCCTGAGCTACGACCTCGGCGGTGACGAGGCCACCGTCGACACCTCCGCCACGACATGGAAGCCTCCCTCGGACCGGCAGGCATTCAGGCCGGAGTTGATAGCGGGCGCGCTTCCCGGTGGCGGCGTCGCGTTTTCCGACTCCTCTGCCTACGCGATCAAGTTCGCCGCGCCGGGCGGCCGCGTGACCCGGATCGTGACCCGGCCGCTGCGGCCCAGGCCCGTGACCAACCGGATCAGGACCGCGGAGATCGAACGTCGGCTGAAGTCCTTTGAAGCGCGACAGCCAGCGGCCGGTGACCCGGCGATGCAGGCAGCGGTCCAGTCGATGATCGAAGCCCAGCGCGCCGGGATCGAATCCATGGAGTTCTACCCCGAACTGCCGGTCGTGCTGGCTCTGCGGACGGACTGGGAAGGGACCATCTGGGTCCACCGCCGGGGAGTGTATCCGGAAACGGCGGGTCCCATCGATCTGCTTACCCCCGGGGGAGGCTACATCGGAACCCTCCCGGCCGGCTCCACCGCGCTTCCGGAGGCTTTCGGCCCCGATGGGCTGGTTGCCTTCCTGGAGATGGACGACCTCGACGTGCCCTACGTCGTGGTGAAGAGGTTCCGGAACCCGGAGGGAGCGCCCCAATGAGCCGCTCCGCCATGAGATTGGCACAAACGAGATCAGCAGTCCTCGGAGGCCCGGCGCCTCGCCTCCCTCGGTGCTACGCGGGCACTGTCCAAGGGCTACTCGGCCTCGTTCTCCTTCCAGCGTGCGGGATCCCCGACTCCGACCCTCCCCCGCCCGGTCCCTTCCTGGACGACTGGACCGAAGTCACCCGCATCGGCGAGTACGAAACGCCGGTGGAAGAGGTCTTCGGGAGCATCCGGGCAGCGGCGCTGCTCGCACGCGGCGGCGTGGTGATTCTCGACGGCCAGGGGGCGCGGGCCGTCGGCTTTGACGACGACGGCGCGCACGCGTTCACCTTTGGCCGCAGGGGGCCGGGTCCTGAAGAGTTCGAAGACCCATCCGCGCTCTTCCGAATCGCCGACGACACACTCGCATTCCTGAACCGAAGTGCCCGCACCCTGCAGCTGTTTGCCCGGGAGGCGACAGGGCCGTTCAGAGAAACCGGACGCCACCAACTGCCGTTCTGGCCATCGGGCGGGTGTTCCATGCATAGTCGGATCTTCATCCTCGGCAGCCATGAAGATCTTGCGGTGCACGAAGTCAACCGCGCCGGCAAGGTCCTCCACTCCTTCCCGGCGAGCGACTATGCGGACGAGGCCGCCTCGGACGCCCCCGAGTCCATCGCATGGGATCTGCGCGACCAGGCGCGGAGCGGATACCTGTTGTGCGCCGAGGCGTCCGGGCACGTCATTCACGTTCCCTACTACCTCGGATGGGCTCGCGCCTACAACGCCTCGGGCAGCCTCGCCTGGCATTCGGCCCTGCCCGATTTCGTGAAGCGGATGGTGGTCCCGGCGGCGGGCGGCGGCGCCGTCAAGTACGAGTTCGATCCCGAATACAACTTCAGTCATCGGGTGTTGGGCGCGGCCGTTGTGCCGGACACGCATCTGGCGCTTTCGATTTCCGTCACCGTCCCACGCGGACAGGAGCCGCCGGTGGAGGGGCTGCTCGCGCTTCTCGATCTGACCACGGGTTCGCAGACGCGACGCGACGAATTCGGCGGCATCGTCATGTCGGGCCTTGGCGGGCGCGTGGCGGTGGCGTACAGGGACCCGTTCCCGACGTTGGCGATTCTTGCGCGGGAGGAATCATAAGAAAGTTCCGACAGGGGCCGGGACGGCTCGGCCACGAGGAGGAATCCAATGCTTGAAGTGCTGAAGGAGATTGGAAACGCCACCGTTTGGGCGTTCTGGACTCCCGTCGTGGTCTGGACAGGGCTGGCGGGGGTGGCCGTGCTCGTGCTGAGGCGGGCGCGTGGACTGCACCCGACCGCTGGGTACCGGCTGCGCCAGGCGGTGCTGCTTGCGCTGCCGGTGTCGATTCTGGCGGCTCCGTGGCTGCCCGCCGTCTGGGGACCGGTAATCTGGACACCCGCCGTCTCGACGACCGCCGTCCTGACCCCCACCTCCGCGGCCCCCGCCCTCGGCTCACTGCCGAGCATGCTGCCCGCGGGCCTGGCTCCGTCCATCGTCCCGTCACAGTCCGGCGCAGTCGAGGCCGCTTCACTGTCGGCTCCCGGCGTCGACATCGTTGCAATACTCCTGGGGTCGGCCACCGTCGCGTTCGTGCTGCTGGCGGTCGCGCGCCTCGCCACGGTGACCGCCGACCTCCGGCAACTGCGCAGGCTTCGCCGCATGGCCCCTCCCGTCAGCGATCCGGCGCCCCGCCGAATGCTGTGCGAACTCGCCGGACAAATCGGCCTCCGTCGCCCTGTGGCACTGCTCGAAGGCCCACCGGGCGGCGCCCCGCTCACCTTCGGCGCGTGGCGGCCCGTAGTCCTGGTGCCGCGAGTCCTTCTCGACTCTCCGGGCTCGCTCAGGACCGTCCTCGCCCACGAACTCATCCATATCCGCCGCGCGGACTACCTCTGGGCGCTGCTCGACAGCCTCACTGCGGCGGCCTTCGCCTTCCACCCGCTGGTGTGGCTGCTCAGGCGAAGCATCGAGCGCGGCCGCGAGACCTCCTGCGACGCCGAGGTGCTCGCCCGCGGTTTCGCCCGACCCAAGCCCTACGCCGAACTGCTGGCACACACCCATACCCCCTCGCAATTCCCGATACCTGCGGTGGCGGCGAGCCTGTCGGCACCGTCGCTCAAACTCAAGGAAAGGTTGGAAACCATGAAGAACTTTGCACACAGAAGGCTCACCTCCCGGCAGCGCGTCGGCATTGTGCTCGGTGCCGGGCTGGTGTGCGTGGTGATCGCGGTAGCCGCGGCCTGCGCGATCAGGACCGAAGAGGAGCCGTCGGCGATGCTGGAGCCCTCGCACTCCCTGGAGGCCCTCTCGGAGCTGGAGATCGAACAGCACCAGGCCCTCTCGGAGTTGGAGATCGAACAGCACCAGGCCACGGTCGAGCGGAGTCATCAATCCCAGGGGCGCTATTTCACGATCACCCGTGGAAGCGGGTCGAGCCGTTACATCTACAGAGCCACCGAGGAAGACGTGCTCGAGGTCCTGGCGAGACTCGATCTGGAGATGGAATACCTGCGGCAGCAGATGAACGAGACCGAAGACGGGCTGAGGGAAATCGACAGCATGGAGGGCGAGCTGATGAGCAAGGGTGAGGAGTACTTCCGGAACAACCCGGCTGAGGTGATCGCGCTGAGGAGAGAGAAGGATCACCTGCGGGACAGGCTCGAACTGCTCAAGACCATGCGCACCGAGCGCATGAGGGAGTCCGAAACGGTCAAGCTCGAATACGAGACGCAAAAGAGAATGCCGGGAGGCCTACCCTCCATCGCCGGGCCCATCGGGGGGCCCGTGTTCTGAGGGGTTGAATGTAAAGAGAACTTTACAATATGTCATGTTCTCATTACAATCCGTGGCTCGGCAGTGGACTTCGCAACTTCTCGACTGCTCTCGTGGTCATCGGCGTCGCGCACGCACTCGGAACCGTCGATGCGATCGACGCCGCCCAGTCCGACGAACAACCCACCTGCCCCGAATGCGTGATCCACCTCGACCTAGTCACGACAATCGGGTCGCTGGACGGCCCTGACTGGATCCCGGGCGAACCGTTTTCGATCGCGCGTGACAGTAGCGGCCGGATCTACATGGCCTACCCCTGGGAGGGGTTGGTGCCGGTCTTCGACGCCGAGGGCCGGGTGCTGGGCCCCATCGGCCGTAGCGGGGAGGGACCGGGAGAGTATCAGAGCCCATTCCTGGTTCGCATCGGCCGGTCGGACACCGTGATGGTACTCGACGCAAGCCGCCAGCTATCCATCGTCACTCCGTCCGGCAGCTATGTCCGGCGCATGCGCGTGCCGGTACAGGCGGTCGATTTCATCATGACCGATGGCGGGGGCATGGTGTTCAGCGAACAACCCGGGGTGATACGCGCCGAAGCTACGGAGGCCACCATCCTCCATGTGTTCAACCCCGTCGACGCTGCCGTCGAGAGGTCCTTTCACACGGTCCAGGTCAAGGGTGGTGGGGCGGCGCCCAGATTCCGCCTCGCATCGGCCCGGGAGCTGGATCGCTTCTGGGCGATTCCCCACAACGGGTACGAAGTCACGCAGTACGCTGTCGACGGAACGGTGACGCGCCAGTTCACGCGGAACCCGTTCGTCGATGTGTACCGGATTTCAGTCTCGGAGCCTTCCCAATGATGAGAATCGAACCCTCACGCAGCTACCGGCCACCACTCGCCGGCCCGCAAGGTGCCCTCCGCCCCGCCGCAGCCCTGATCGCCGGCGTTCTCCTCGCGTCCTGCGGTGACCAGGGATCCAGCCGAGCCTCCGCCACCAACGCCCCCCAATACGGCCTCCGCGACAGCGCCGGAATCAGGATCGCCGAAAACCCGCGTCCCGCGCCGGATTCGCGGCTCGGCTGGACGGTCAGCGCCGAGCCGCTGGTCTCGATCGGCACCCCGGAGGGCGACTCCACCTTCCAGCTCCACCGCGTCAGCGACGCAACCCGGCTCGCAGACGGCGGCGTCGTGGTCGCGAACGGCGGCTCCCTCGAGCTGCTGGTCTTCGACGCGGAGGGGAACCACCTCGATTCATGGGGTGGCGGGGGCGAGGGGCCGGGCGAATTCGGCGGGCTGAACCGGGTGCGGCCCTGGGCCGGAGACTCGCTCATCGCCGGCGACCCCGAGCAGGGCCGGATCTCCATCTTCGACTCGGAGGGCACTCACGGACGGACATCGGTGCTGCATGGTCGGGATGAGGACGAAGGGCTGTTGGCGACGGTCGCCGACCCCGCGCAGTCCCTGGGAGCGATCGGCACCATCGTCCCCGATGTCCTGATCGGCGTGCTGCCTGACGGGATCCTCTTTACGGGGGGTTCCGACAATATTGCGATGGTAGGGTTCGGGCGCCGGGATCACGCCTACGCGCTGCGAACCATCGACGGCGACACGCGGGTCTCGCTCGGAGAGTACCCCGGGCCGCTGACCTACACCGAGAACTACCAGGCGGGCGGCGGCTTCATCTTCATTCCCCTGACGCATCCCTTCGGCAACACGACCCACGCCGCCATTTGGGGAGACCTGGCAGTAATCGGTCAAACCGAGACCTACGAACTGCAGGGCTTCCGTAGCGACGGCTCCCTCGCGCGCATCGTACGCCGCGACTACGAGCCCGGAACTCCGACCCAGGCCGAGCAGGACGCCCATTTTCGCGAGGAGTTCGCGAGGTATTCGGACGAGCGCCGGGCCCGCACGACCGAAGTGGCCGCGAACGTCCCGCTCGTCGATGCCTTCCCCGCCTTCGGTCCGGTGATGGGCGACGCCCTCGGCCATCTGTGGGTTGCCGATTTCAAGCGCCCCGCCGACGAGTACGCGGGCACCCTCTGGACCGTCTTCGATGATGAGGGCCGGATGCTGGGCCTGGTTCGGACACCCGGGGGCACCACAGTCTTCGAGATCGGCGAGGACTACATCCTGGGTCTGGGAACCGACGACCTGGGTGTCGAGTATGTTGAGGTGTGGGGGCTAGACAGGGGTTGAGGTTGGACGGCGCCATGTAACGAGGCCCCGCACACCGGGATACTGGTGGTTCTAGTTACAGGGGGTACTTCAGGCATGCGATTCTGGCTGACCTTGGCGACGGCGGGAATGGCTGTTGCAGGCGCGAACGCGATGGGCGCTGCGCGACTTACGGCCCAGGAGACGCCCGACGAGCTCACCGGCTGCTACGACCTGACCGTCGGACCGTGGGTCGTGGAAACGTATTATGATGAGTTGCGTCCGCACTTCCACGGGGAGTTTCCCGAGTGGTTTCGGCTCCCGCCGAGGATTGAGTTTGCCGGGCCGCATGATCAGCGGCCCTCCGAGACACGAATCGCATTTCCAGAGAGTGACTCGGCGGCTTTTCGTCACTACTTGAGTCGTATGACAGGAGCCCGAATGGAGGGCGACTCGCTCCGGCTGGGCTTCTCGACCGGCTACACCGGGGTGATTGCAATCGTGGGCCGGTCGGGAGATGGGTGGGTGGGCAATGCTCGCTCTTTCATCGACGTCGTTCCACACCAGGTCCATACCCGGCCCGTGGCAATGAGCCAGGTGGAATGCGAGTCGCCCCTCCCGGTCCCGGCCGACGAGTCGCATCCGCTTGCGCGGGTCGTGGAACTGGAGGGTGGACAGGCCATCACCCTGGGCGAGCCGCTGCCCGAGCAGCTGGAGACGGTGGCCCTTCCACTGTTCGAGTGGACCTGGCCATCGAGCCTGGCTCCCGGGGAGTTGATGACTCCGCGCAACGCCGTCGGCGTGGTCGGCCGGACCCGGGGACTCTTCGGCACCACGGACGTCATCCACGTCCACACGGACCCTGATGGGCTGGTGTATTCCGTGCGGCTCCTGTACGTCGACTCCGAGGCCCTGGAGACCCTGGAAGAGCGGCTTCGCGGCCAGTATGGTGCCCCCGGGACAAGATCGGGGGTTCAGGATGTCCAAATCTACAGGAGTCCTAATACGTCCCTGTGGTTGCGACCCTCGCCGGCCGCTCAGGCCGAGGTGCTGCTGTCGGACAGAGGGCGGTGAGGATGACTCTTTCCCGAGTTCCCTCGCTCCTCATGGCGACCGCCATCGGCTGCGGGGGTGGGACTGCCGACTCGGAAGCGACAACCGAGAGGGAGCCGGGGAGCCTCCAACTGACTGGCTGTTACGACGTGACCGTCGGTGAGTGGGTGGTGGAAAGCTATCCGCTCTTGAGTCGGCTCTTCGGTCCGAGGCGCGTGCCCGTGCCCAGCGAGCGAGGCGACTCGACCGACTACGAAATCCCGCCGAGGATCGAGTTTGCCGGGCCGAGCGATCCGCCTTATTCAGGCACGGCAATCGTGGTGCCCGAGAGCGCGCTGCCATCGGTGCACGCATACATGGGCGGCGAAATCGTCGGTGATTCGCTTGACCTGTGGTTCAGCACCGGCTACGGCGGAATGACGGCCTGGCTGGCCCGCTCCGCCGACGGCTGGGTGGGCACCGCACGCACATTCATCGACATAGACCCCTACCCGGTGTATGCCCGTCCCATCACGCTGACGCCGGTGGCGTGCGACAGTTCCCCGCCGGTTTCGATTGACGAGATGCGGCCCGCTTCCAGCTCTGGTAGCGCTGCAAACAATGGATGATCCTGTTGTCGGCCGGGGTCCGATCGCCTGGGGCCTCGCACTCATCGCAGCGGCCCTCGGCGGCTGCGAGAGCCGGGACGCCGATCCGCCCATCCCCCGTCCCCCGGAAATGCTCCCCGCCATCCCCGCCGCCACCGGGCCCCCCTCCGAGACGCTGGGCGGATGCCACGACGTCACTGTCGGGGAATGGGCGGTGGAGAAACCCGTTCCCGGTGAGGAGCCAGAGCCGGTTCCAAGCGCGGAGCAGGTTCCGGGCACATCATATAGCTCTGCCGAAGTTCCCCCAAGGATCGAATTCGGCGGTCCGGTCGAATGGGACTCTTCCTTTACGGAAATCGTGGTGCCGAAGGGGGCGCTGCCCTCTGTTCACAACGATATGCGAGGCCTTGTCGTGGACGACTCGCTGTTTCTGATCTTCAGTACCGGGTTCTCCGGAATTCAAGCCCGCCTGGGCCGGTTCGGGGAAGGGTGGACCGGCACCGCTCGATGGTTTGTGGATGAAGTTCCCTTCCAGGTCAACGTCAGGGCGATTAGCCTGACTCCGGTACCTTGCGACTTGCCGCCACCGGCCTCCGTCGATGCCCTGCGCCCCGCAATCCCGCGATCCGTGGAGCTGGAAGGCGGGCGGGCAATCACGCTTTGGGAACCACTTCCCGAGTCGGTCGACACGATGCGAGCGGGGCGCCTACTCGTCGTGGGCCGGACCACAGGGCTCTTTGGCGCAACGGATTCGATCGGCGTCCGTTTGCGCCGGCACGGGGGGCTCGTGGAGTCCATCACCCTATGGTATCCCGATGCTGACGCGCACGCGGCGGTATTGGAGCGCTTGCGGGATCGCTACGGGTTGAGCGCGTCGTCCGCAAGCAACCCGGTTACGGGGTTGTCGGTGCCGCGCAGGGGAGGGGCTTCCGATGAGACTTCGATCGAGTTGCGGGATCGCAGGCGGTAGGCATGCGGCGAGCCTTGGTGATGCCGGTGCTGTTGGTCGCCGCATCCGCATGCGCCACCCGCGAGGAGCCATCCGACAACACGCTTCCGCTGTCAACCGAACTCACCGGCTGCTACGACGTCACCGTCGGCGAGTGGGTGGTGGAGAGCTACCCGGGCCTGGAGCCGGGGCCGGTCCCCGGTGAGGGCACACACATCTTCGAAATCCCGCCGAGAATCAAGTTTTCCGGCCCGGCCTTCCGACAGCCTTCGGCCACTCGCATCGTGGTGCCGGAGGGCGCTTTGCCATCGGTTCATGGATTCACCGGCGCCGAGATCATCGGCGACTCGCTGTTCCTGGGATTCAGCACCCTCTTCGCCGGGGTGCAGGCCACGCTGTTCCCCTCCGGCGCGGGATGGGCCGGCACGGCGCGTACCATCGTGGACGTGCGCCCCCAGCAGGTAAACGCACGGCCCATCGAGTTGACCCCGGTGTCATGCGACTCGCCGCCACCGGTTTCGATCGATGTGATGCGCCCGCTCGGACGATCCGTGGCATTTGCGGATGGGCGGACGATAACGGTGGGGGAGCCGCCGCCCGAGTGGCTGGAAGCGCTTGTTGATGAGGATGGCTACGGCGAACTCACCGATGTTGGTCCGATGCAAGGCGTTTTCGGCACCCCGGAACGGATCACCGTCTCGGTGGGCCGGGACGTAGGCGGGATCGTGGCGTGCGTGGCGTTCTACTACCCGGGCACGGACGCGTTCGGCAGGCTGGAAGCGCGTTTGCGGGAGGTGTACGGAGCACCAGACCGCACGCCGGCCCCCGGTTGGGTCACCTACCGGAACCGCATCACCAGTTTGGTGCTGCAGCGCTGGGGTCCCAATGACGTGTCCCGTTGGCAGGAAGACGACGAACCCTATGTCAGACTCCAGCTGCGTGACGCGCGTTGGCCCTGGTTCTGCAGCTGACGCTACCCGCCCACCTGCCCCCACAGGAACGCCAGCTCCATCGCAGTATTCCTCACATTCCGGCTGAACGTCCGCCCTCCCGCGTGGCCTGCCCTCGGATCGTAATCCAGGATTACCGGCAGCCCCGATGCGCTCGCCCGCTGCAGCCGCGCGGCCATCTTCCGCGCCTGTAGCGGCGGCACACGCGTGTCCAGGTCGCCCTGCGTCAGCATGACCGCAGGATACGCCACCCCATCCCGCACGTTCTGATACGGCGAGAAGGTCTTCAGCACGTCGAACTCGTCGCGCACCGCCGCGTTCCCGTACTCCAGCAGCGCGGGCATGTTGTTCGTGCGCGTGAACTGGTAAAAGCGCACCATGTCCAGGTCGGGGAAGCCGCAGAAGACGGCGCGGAAGAGTTCGGGGCGCCGGGTCATCGCGCTGGCGACGAGGAGGCCGCCGTTGCTGCCGCCGCGGATCGCGAGGCGGTCCGGGTTCGTGTAGCCGGCATCGATCAGCCACTCGGCCGCCGCAATGAAGTCGGCGAAGACGTTGGGCTTGTTCTTCAGCATGCCGCCGGCGTGCCAGGTCTCGCCGAACTCGCCGCCGCCGCGGAGCGTCGCGATCGCGTAGACGCCGCCCCGCTCCATCCACACCGCGGCCCGGTTGTCGAAGCGCGGCAGAAGGCTGACGTTGAAGCCGCCGTAGCCGTAGAGCAGGGTGGGGGTGTCGCCGGTGAGTTCGAGCCCGCGGCGGTGCGCGACGTAGAGCGGGCCGCGGGTGCCGTCGGCAGAGGTGTACCAGTGCTGGCTGACTTCGTAGTCGGTGCCGTCGAAGGGGACGGACGAGGGCCGCCACGGCTCGGTCTCCATCGTCTCCAGGTCGATCCTGAGGATGTGGGACGGGGTCACCAGCGACGTCAGCGTGAGCAGCGCGGCCCCTTCTCCCCAGGAGCGCAGCTCCGCGACGTGGTGCTCGGGCACGGGGATCTCGCCGGCTGGGGTGCCGTCCATCTCGTAGCGCACAATCCGGCTGCTCACGTTGTGGAGATAGTTCGCGTAGATGTGGTCGCCGATGATCTGGTAGCCGGTCAGCAGGTCGTCGGTTTCGGGGAGAACAACGCGCCAGTTGGCGGGGTCGGGGTCTGGGTTGGCCGGGTCGATGGCGAGGACCCGGTTCTTCGGCGCGTCCAGGTTGGTCAGCAGCCAGAGTTCGTCCTCGACGAAGCGGGCGCGGAAGCGGGCAGCGGCGTCGACGATGATCGGATGTGGTTGTAGCGAGCCGACGATGATCGACCCGGACTCACCGGCGGAGACTGGCACCGACGGGCCCCGGGCTCGCCTCGCCAGCCTTACGTCGGCCGTCATGTCCTGCAGATAGACATCGGTCCGGGCCCAGCCGTGCTGGACGGTGAACACCATGTAGCGCCCCTCACCGCCCTCCGTGAAGCCGACGAACTTCTCCGGCCCGTGACCCTCGCCGAAGAGTTCCACGTCGTCCTCGATGTCCGTCCCCAGCATGTGCAGGCGCACGCGGCCCCCGGTCTCCCGCGACCGGCTGACGTAGTAGAACCCGGTCCCATCCCGGTTGAAGGAAATCCCCCCGTAAAGGGAATTGGGCAGCCGGTCCGGCAGGTCTTCGCCGGCATTCAGGTCGCGCAAGCGGATCTCGACCTCGTCCTGGCCGCCGTCGCGCACCGCGTAAATCATGAGGCCGCCGTCGGGCGAGAAGTCACGGATGCTCACGCTCGTCGTGCCGGTCGGATCGAGATCGAGGGGGTCGATGACCATCTCGAAATCCCCGCCCGGGTCGATCGGGTCCCTCTCGGGCTCCTCGGGTGCGGGGCGCCGGTGGATCGCGCTCACCTCCCCACCCGGCTTCCTGAACGTGAAGTACTCGAAGTCCCCCGCCCGGCGCGGAAAGAGCGGCCCGGGAACATCCATCAGCTCCCGCACCCGGGCCTCCAGCCCAGCCCGCAACGGCGTGTCCCCCACGATCAGCTCCGCATACGCGTTCTGCGCATCGATCCAGGCCCGCGTCTCCGGGCTATCCTGGTCCTCGAGCCACCGGTAGTCGTCGCTGATGGCGACGCCGTGAAGCGTGTCGACGACCGCGTCGCGTTCGGTGGCGGGCGGGCGCGGGTAGGGGGAGCAGGCGAGCGCGAGGAGGGTGGCCGCGAATGCGCGACGCGCTGCGATGGCACCGATGCGCGGGAGCGTACCGGTGCCCGGCACGGCGGGCGCGGTGACCGCATGGATTCGCGTTGACGTGGCTGTGCCGGGACGGGGGATGGCGGCGCGCAGGGCGGCGCGGGCGGGTCGGTACGGCATGGCTGGCTCCGGATGGGTACGGCTGGTCAGGCAGCCCGTGGCATCGGGCCCCGCGCAATTCGGCCGGCTCGCGCGAGGGATCGACGCGAAGGTGGGTCCCGCCGGTGCAGGGGCGCAAGGCTGGCGGGTTGCCACACCCGGTGACGCGGACGGCCGCCACAGGGGACAGTGCGTTCAGCGCGACCGGCCGCCTAGCAGACGCGCGTCCCCGTACTCCCCGTGAGCGCCCGGTACAGCTCGCTCAGCCGCTCCGTAATCGGCCCGGGACGGCCATCACCAATCGTCCGCCCGTCGATCTCCGTCACGCTGGCCAGCTCCCCCATGGTCCCCGTACAGAAGGCCTCGTCCGCCCGGTAGGCTTCCGACAGTGACAGGTCGGCCACCCGCGACGGGATGCCGTTCGCCCCACACAGCTCGAGCACCGTCGCGCGCGTGATCCCCTCCGGGCAGGCCACGGCATGGCTGGTCATCACCACCCCACCGCTCACGATGAAGAAGTTGGTGGCGTTTGTCTCGGCGATGAAGCCGCGCCGGTCGAGCATGAGCGCGTCGTCCGCACCGGCCGCGTTCGCCTCGATCTTGGCCAGGATCGACTGAAGCAGGTTCGCATGATGGATCTTCGGGTCGAGCGTGTCGGGGTCGAACCGCCGCAGCGAGCTGGTGACGAGCCGCAGTCCCGTCCGGTCGTAGACGGGTGCCTTGTGTTCCGCGAGGACGATGAGCGTGGGGCCTGACCGGTTGAGGCGCGGATCCATGCCGCTCGTGTACTTCAGGCCGCGCGTGAGCGTGAGCCGGATGTGCACACCGTCGCGCATGTTGTTGGCTGCCAGGGTACGCCGGATTTCGCGGATGATCTCGTCGTTCGAAGGGATCTCCGCGAAGGCCAGCGCGAGGGCCGACGCGCGGAGCCGCGCGAGGTGCTCGTCCAGCTTGAAGATCCTGCCGTCGTAGAGGCGCAGTCCCTCCCAGACCGCGTCGCCGCCCTGCACCACCGAGTCGAAGGGACTGACGCCCGCCTTGTCGCGGTGCACCAGCCGCCCGTTCACGTTGACGATCAGGTCGCGGTTGCGTTCGTCGAAGGGCTGAAGCATGTAATGTCTGCTTTGCGAAATGTCATGTTCTCTTTACTTTTCTGAGCCAAGTACACCTCACCCAGCAGCTCGCGCACCGCATCCAGCGACGGCGCGATCTCGACCGAATGCCGCGGCCGGTCCATCACCCGCGCAATCCCCGGCGGCACCGGCAACGGCTCCCCGATCAACGGCTCCAAGATCTCCGCGAACTTGGCGGGATGGGCTGTCGCCAGGACGACTCCCCGCGCCCCCGGCCGCCGCTTCATCTCGCGGCGAAGCCCGAGCAGCCCCACCGCAGTGTGCGGATCGATGGCGATGCCGCGCCGCCGCCACAGGTCGCGGATGCACGCGCGCGTCTCGTCATCCGACCAGGCGGAGCCCGAGAGGACGTGGTGAATGGCGGACGGGACCGGGGCCGCGTGACCGTCGGGGCGAGCCTGGCCGCCACGAAGACCCGAGCCGTCTCGCTCCGCCCCGAACAGGTGCCGGATCCGCCGGAAGTTGCTGGGATCGCCGACATCCATCGCGCTGGAGATGGTCTCGACCGAAGGGCGAGTGTGGAAGCCGTGCCCGTCGAGGTATTCCGGAACGACCGAGTTGGCATTGGTCGCGGCGACCAGGCGTGTGCGGGACATTCCGAGCGCGCGACGCGCGATCAGTCCGGCCGTGAGGTTGCCGAAGTTCCCCGAGGGGACCGAAACGACCAGTTCCGGGTCCGGGATAGCCGGCACGGGACCGTGGGCCGTTTGCGTCGAACCGGGGGCCGTAGCCCGCGAACCGGGGGCCGCCGACCGCGAGCCGGTGGCCGTACCCCGCGAGCCAGCGGCCGCAGCCCGGACGCTCCGATCGATCCCCACCAATTCCACCCACGCGTGCACGTAGTAGAACGTCTGCGGGAGCAGGCGGCCGATGTTGACCGAGTTGGCGGACGTCAGCGACAGACGGGCGTTGAGGGACGGATCGGCGAAGGCCTGCCGGACAAGGCGCTGGCAGTCGTCGAAGGTTCCGCGGACCGCCACCGCCGTGATGTTTCCGCCCAGCGTGGTGATTTGAGCCTCCTGACGGGGGCTGATTTTCCCGATCGGGAAAAAAACCAGGACGCGTACGCCGGACACCCCGTGGAAGGCGTGGGCCACCGCGCCTCCGGTGTCCCCCGAAGTGGCCGTGAGGATGGTGACCGGCGGGGCGGCGGCCGCTGGGGCCGGACCCGCCGGGCGTTGGGACGGTTCCACCGGGCACCGGGACGGCTCCGCTGCGGCCAGCGCCGGCATCATGCGCGCCATGAAGCGAGCGCCCACGTCCTTGAAGGCGTGGGTGGGGCCGTGGAAGAGTTCGAGCATGTACACGCCGGGCTCGATCTCGCGCAGGGGGACGGGGAAGTTCAGCGCGTCAAGCACCACGGCGCGGAGAACATCGTCCGGGACCTCGCCGGAGAGGAAGTGGCGCGCCACGACGAAGGCCCGTTCGGGGAATGTGAGGCCGGCCAGCGCCGCGCGGTCGTCCTCCGGAAGCGGCGGGATCGAAGCCGGGACGAAGAGCCCGCCGTCCGGGGCCTGGCCCAGGAAGAACGCCTCGGTGAAGCTCCAGGTGGACGGGGCTTCCCCAGCGGGGTGAGGGACGCCGTCACCGCCCCCCCGCGTACTGATCAGCCGCATTCCAGAATCCGCGCCCCGTCCCGGTTCACGGAAGAGACGACGATGTCGGACCCCACGCCAACATCGTCCCGGAAGGCGCCCGCCATGTCACGCGCGGCGGCTTCGGCAGATTGTCTCCCGCGGCAGATCGCGAAGATGGTGGGCCCCGATCCCGATAGCCCGGCAGCGACGGCACCGGCGGCCAGCGCACGATCCCGGACCCCCTCAAAACCCGGGACCAGCTTCGCCCGCACCGGCTCGGCCACCGCATCGCGCATGCAGCGCGCGATCAGCGCCCAGTCACTCCTCATCAACCCGGCGACCAGTCCCGCCGCATTCCCCCACTGCTCGACTCCGGCCTCGAGCGCGATAGTGTCGCCAAGAATCTTCCTTGCGCGTCGCGTCTCGACCTCCATCGCGGGGTGGACGATGGCCACCACCAGGTCGTCGGGCGTCGGCAGCGCCACCATCTTCGGCGGCCGTCCCGGCAACACCAGCACGAACCCTCCCGCCAGGGAAGGCGCTGCGTTGTCGGCGTGGTCGGCCCCGGAACCCTTGCGCTCCCCGATCATGGCGCACTCCAGCAGCGCGGTCCGGTCCAGGCCGCCGCCCAACAGCTTGTCGGCCGCCACGGCCCCGGCCACCGCGCTCGCCGCGCTTCCCCCCAGGCCCGAGGCCAGCGGGATCCCCTTGCGCACCTCGATCGCGACGCCCGTCTCCGATCCCGTGCGGTCGAGCACCCCCTGCACGGCCAGCGCGGCGGCATTGCGCTCGGGGTCCGTCGGAACCCGCCCACCGTCCCCGCTTACCGACACGGCCACGATCCCGCTCCCCTCCGCCGCCCGCACGACGACCTCGTCCCCCGGGCGCTCCAGCGCCAGGCCGAAGATGTCGAAGCCGCATCCCAGGTTGGAAACGGATGCAGGCGCGAAGACGCGGACCGCGTCGCCGATACCGTCCCGGGCAGCCACGTCAGCGCCCCGGCCCCGGCTGTCCCGATGCAGCATTCCGCCGCCCGCGCGCCCGCCGGCGCTCCCGGCCACCGTCCGCCCGCGCGCCGCCATCCCGCCGCCGCCCACCTCGCTTCCGGAACGGCATCGCCACCATCCCGGGCAGCGTCGCCCAATCGCTTCGCTCAACGTCCTCCAGCCCCAGCGTCAGCTTCCTCGGGTCACCGACCAGCCGGAAGCTCCCGAAGATTCGGTCCCAGAAGGAAAACACGCTCGAGTAGTTGGAATCGGTCTCGGGCTGGTAATCGGAGTGATGAACCCAGTGCATCCACGGGGTGACGATCAGCCAGCGCAGCCAGCGGTCGGCCCGCCGGGGCACCCCGACGTTGCCGTGATGGAAGAGGATGATTGGGAGCAGCACCGCTTCATACACCAGCAACTGCGCGACCGTCATGCCGATGAGTGGCAGCACCGCCAGCCGCGCGATCGACGACAGTACGATTTCGCCCGTGTGGAACCGAAGCCCCGAGCTGGCGCTGAGCTCGCGGTCCGCGTGATGCACAGCGTGGAACCGCCAAAGGAACGGGATGCGGTGATTCAGCCGGTGCCAGAGATACTGCCAGCAATCGAATAGGACGAACGCCAGCACGAACCCCCACACGCCCGTCACGCCGATCCCGTGCAGCAGGCCGAAGCCGTTGGCGCGGGCCCACTCGGTGGCCACCAGTGTGGCGCCTGCGAAGAGCAGCGAAGCCACCAGCGCGTTCAGGATCCCAAGCGCGACGTTCGAGGCGTCGTGCCGGACGCGCTCACGGTGCCCTTCGAACATCGGAACCAGCCCCTCGGTCAGCCACATGAGGGCGAGCGCGACCGTGGCCGCGACCGGCTTGAAGGTGGTGAGGGACTCGATCATAGCGGTGGGACGGGGGACTCATGCGGGGGGCTGCCAACTGCGATAAGGTAACCGGCGGGCTGAATCGGGACGACCTGCCGGGAGACGCCGGTTGTGGACGCGCCCCGCGAGCCCTCTATTGGGCGCCTGCGCCACCCAAACCGGAGGAGCCGCCAACGTGGGACTGAACATCGAAGGATCCGGGGTGACCGGCGGGCGCGCCGCGGAGCCGGGGGGCGGACGCGCCGACAAACCTGCGGGTACCCCCATCGTCTCCATGATCCTCATGGCCGTCTTCCTGGTGGGCGGCGCGATCGGGCTGGTCGCCGACTGGCCGGCGGGTCCTGCGAACCTGGACTGGGGAGTATGGGTCGTGGTGTATGGGGGATATGGGTTCGTGATCTCGGCCGCCCTGTACCACGCCCTCACCGGTCGCTGACACGCGGGCGAGTCAATGGCTGAATCGGCCCTCTACACCGTCATCCTCGTCGCCTACTTCGGCGCGCTCATGGGACTCGGCTTCTGGTTCAACCGCCGCAGGCGGTCCCGCCAGGAGTACTTCCTCGCACGCGGCGACCTCGGCCCGGCGACGCTCGGTTTTTCCTACTCCGCCACCCAGATGAGCGGCAGCTCCTACATGGGCGCGGTCGGGACCGAGCGCGAACTGGGCTACAACTTCGCGCCCGCGGGGGTCTCCTCGGCGGCGGCGGCCTGGTTCACGTACATCCTCCTCGGCGAGAGGCTGCGCCGGGTCGCGGCGAAGGTCCGCTGCACGACCATCGTCGACGTCTTTCAGGCCCGTTACCCGGGCCGGACGGTGGGGATGACCGCCACCGCGCTCATGCTGCTCGCCTTCATCCCGCTGATTGCGGCCCAGCTCAAGGCGGCGGGCAACCTCTTCGAGGTGCTGCTCGGGATGCCGTACCTGCTCGGGCTCTTCCTCTTCGGCGGAATCGTGGTCCTCTACACCGTGATCGGGGGCATGCACGCCGTCGCGTGGACCGACCTCATCCAGGGCTCGATCATGATCATCGGCTTCGCGGTCCTGGCGCCCGTGGCGGTCGGCGCGGCGGGCGGCTTTGCCGAGATGCACCAGCGCTACGCCGAGTTCAACCCGGGAGGGATCTCGTTCCTGGGCGAAATGCCTGCGCTTTGGGTCGTTTCGTCGTTCCTTGTCTGGGGGTTCTTCCAGATCGGCGGCGCCCCCGCGGCCGTGACCCGCTTCCTCATCCCCAAGGACCGCGGAACGCTCCGCCGCGCACTCGTCTTCTCGATCGCGTTCTCGTCGTTCATCTACATCGGCTCGACGCTGATCGCGATCGCGTCGGGCGTGCTGCTCCCCGACCTGGAACAGACCGACCTCGCGCTGCCGACCCTCGTGCAGCTGCTCATGCACCCCGTCTTCGGCGGGATCCTCGTGGCCGCGGTGCTGGGCGCGACGATGTCGACGATCGACTCGGTGCTGCTGCTGGCGAGCTCGCTGGTGGTCGAGAACCTGTACGTGCCGCTGGCGCGCCGCGAGGTGTCACAGGAGCGCGGCGTGCGCCTGGCGCGGTGGACCACCCTGGGGATAGGGGCGCTGGCGATGGGTGTGGCGGTCAACCCGCCCGCGCCCATTCTCTTCATCGTGACGATGTCGTTCAGCCTGATGGCTTCGGCGTTCACCTTCCCGCTCCTGCTCGGGATGTGGTGGCCGCGCGCGACGCGTGCGGGGGGGATGGCGGGGATGATCGGCGGCGCGCTGACATGCGTCGTCTGGTACTGGCTGGGGTATCTCGAGCACGGCTCCTTCGACAACTGGATTGCCGGGCTGTGGCCGGCGCTGGTGGGTCCGGCGGTGTCGCTGGCGTGCCTGGTGGGGGTGAGTCTGGTGACGGCGCCACCGCCCGGAGAGGTGCGGGAGGTGTTCTTTGGCGAGTAGGGGGATCACGGTGACCTACCGTCTCGGGTGCGACAGCGAGGCGGAGGCGACCGACCTCGCCCGCGCGATCGCCCGCGAGCAGACGGTGGAGGTGCCGCCCGGGGTGGGAGGGGATGCGCTCCAGGCACGGGTGATCGGCAAGGTGCTCGGGGTCGCCCCGGCGCCGCGGCAAAACGCCGGGCGTTTCCATGTCCGGATCGGCTACCCCCTCGAAGCCACGGGTACCGAACTCACCCAGATCCTCAACGTCGTGTACGGCAACGTCTCGCTGATGGGTGGCGTGCGCGTCGTCGACCTCGACCTCTCGCCCGCGGTCCTGGACGCGCTGCCGGGGCCGCGGTTCGGGGTGGGCGGCATCCGGACGCTGGTGGGGGCCGCGACTCGCCCGATGGTGTGTGCCGCGATCAAGCCGCTCGGGCTGTCCCCGGCCGAGCTCGCCGGGCTGGCCGCCGCGTTCGCTCGCGCCGGGGTCGACTTCGTGAAGGACGATCACGGGCTGGCCGAGCAGCCCGCCGCGCCGTTCGCGGAGCGGGTGGAGGTGGTGGCCGACGCGGTCGCCGAGGCGAACGCCGCCACGGGTGGGCACGCGCAGTACCTTCCCAACGTGACCGGAGCGCTGGATACCCTGGAGGAACGGCTTGAAGGCGCGGTGGCGGCGGGCCTCGCCGGGTTGCTCATCTCGCCGGGCCTGGCGGGGATGGATGCCGTGCGGTGGATCGCCGAGGGCCCGCGCGAACTGGCGGTCATGGCCCACCCCGCGTTCGCCCAGACCGCGCCGGGCCGGGGCGAGGGCATCGCCCCCGAGGTCCTGCTGGGCACCCTCCATCGAGTGGCGGGTGCCGACATGGTCATCTACCCCAACGTGGGCGGACGCTTCGGTTGGACCGAAGATGTGTGTCTCGCGATCAACAGGCGGCTGCGCCAGCCGCTGGGACGGATTTGCGGTCGTCCAGGCCGAACTCGCGGCCGTCCAGGCCGAACTCGCGGCCGTCCAGGCCGAACTCGCGGCCGTTCAAGCCGAACTCGCGGCCGTTCAAGCCAACTCGCCGCCGTCCAGGCCGCACCCGCCGCCGTCCAGGCCGCACCCGCCGCCGTCCAGGCCACATTTCGCCGCCCTCCAGGCCACATTCGCCGGGCGCTCCCGACCCCGGCGGGCGGGATGAAGGTTGCGGACGCCGCCGATTGCTTCGCACGCTATGGGCCGGACACCGTGTTGCTGATTGGCGGGAGTTTGCTGATGCAGAAGGACCTCGAAGGGGCCGCACGCCGGCTGGTGGAGGCAGCGGCGGAGGCTGGGGAAGTCGGGGGGCCGCGGAGTGCCGAGGGGGCCGAGGGTGCCGAGGGTGTTGACAGCGGGGAACCATCCCAATGAGCGATTCCCGCGTGATCCGAAGCGTGGCAGGCGGCTGGTCGGGCGTCGAGCCCGCGCGCTACAAGGACGAGGGGGAGGGATCCGGCTGCTTCCTGGGTGCTACCCGTCACACCTTGCTTGGTGCCACTTCGGACGGCCCCGCCGACGGCCTCAACTTCGAAGTCCGCTACTTCGAACTCGAACCCGGGGGCTATTCTTCGCTGGAATGGCACGAGCATCCTCACGCGGTGATGATCCTCAAGGGCAGAGGTACTGTCCGGCTTGCCGACAGCACCGAGCCCGTGGGTCCCTTCGACATCGTGTACGTCGCCCCCGGAGAGGTGCACCGGTTGTCCGCCGACAGAGCGGAAACGCTGGGATTCCTCTGCATCGTGGACAGGGAGCGGGACCGGCCGGTTGCGGTGCCGGAGGAAGAGGGCGCCGGGAAAGCCGCTCGTGAGGACGCGATTGAGGAAAGCGCTGCCGAGGCGCTCCCGTGAAGGTCGGTGGCGTCCCCTACCGGGCAATCTTCACCGAGGGCGCGGGGACCAGGGTCCGAGTCATCGACCAGACGCTCCTCCCCCACCGGTTCGAGACCGTCCGTCTCCGTACCGCCGCCGACGCCGCGCGGGCGATCCGCGACATGATCGTCCGCGGCGCGCCGCTGATCGGGGCCACCGCAGCCTACGGAGTCGCACTGGCGATGCGGGCCGACCCCTCCGTCGCGTCGCTGAAGCAGGCCACCGCAATGCTTGCCTCCGCCCGCCCCACCGCCGTCAACCTGCGCTGGGCGCTCGATGCCGCAGGTGCGCTGCTCCGCCCCCTCTCCCCCGGCGAACGAGCGGACGCGGCCCAAGACTTCGCCGCCCGACTCTGCGAAGACGACGTGCGCCGCAACCGCAGCATCGGCGAGCACGGTCTGGCGGTCTTTCGCGAGATCGCGCGTGCGAAGAGAAGTGGTGCGGGCCGCTCCGGAACCGGCGCGGCGTCGAAACGCACCATCAACGTCATGACCCACTGCAACGCCGGCTGGCTGGCCACCGTCGACTGGGGCACCGCGACCGCGCCCGTCTACCTCGCCCACGACGAAGGGATGCGCGTCCACGTCTGGGTACGCGAAACTCGCCCCCGCCTCCAGGGCGCAGCCCTCACCGCCTGGGAACTCGGCCAGCATGGCGTCCCCCACACGCTCGTCTCCGACAGCGCCGCCGGCCACCTGCTCAGCCGCGGCAAGGTCGACCTGGTGATTGTCGGTACTGACCGCACCACCGCCGCCGGCGACGTGGCCAACAAGGTCGGCACCTACCCCCTCGCCCTCGCCGCCCGCGACAACGGGGTGCCGTTCTACGTGGCGGCCCCCTCGCCGAGCATCGACTGGACGATCCAGGACGGCGCGAGCATCCCGATCGAGGAACGCGACCCTGACGAGATCACACAGGTGTGGGGGGTGGACGAAGACGGAGTCGAGCGGCGCGTGCGCGTCACGCCACAGGGCACCCGGGCCGCAAACTACGCCTTCGACGTGACGCCGGGCCGGCTCGTGACCGGGCTGGTCACCGAGCGCGGGGTGTGCCCGGCGGAGCAGGGGGCGCTGGGGAGGATGTTCAGGCGTTCGTGAGTGGCTCACCTCCCTCCTCCCCCCAGAGGCAGACCATCGCCCAGCCCCAGTCGATGCGTTCGCCCTGCCACAGCGGGGTACCGGTCCAGGCATCGATGTCCTTCCGGCCGTGCCAGTGGCCCAGCCCGAAGTCCTGTGACGGGGACGCCGGGGCGTCCGGCGCCAGGTCGCCGATATCCGGAGCCTCGGGGGCCACGGGCATGTGCACGCCCAGGGGGTTGAAGAAACTGGGCACTCCTTCCTCATCCATCTCCACCCGCCAGCCGCCTTCGTGAACCGAGCGGTGGTGGAAGGGGCAGAGCAGCACGAGGTTGTCCATGGCCGTCTCACCGCCGTGGGCCCAGTGGGTGATGTGGTGGGCGTGGGTGCGCACGCGCGATCCGCAGCCCGGGAAGCGGCACCCTCCGTCGCGCGCCTCGAGCGCCTTGCGCAGCCGCCAGCCGACGGTTCTGCTGCGGCGCCCGACGTCGAGTACCGAGCCGTCCGTCCGCCGCGCGATGGGCACGATCTCCGCGTCGCAGCAGAGGCGCGAGGACGTTTCAGCTGAGACGCGGCCGCCGTCTTCCGTGACCAGGGAGGGAGCTTCGATGCCGGGGCGGGACGTTTCAGCTGAAACGCGGGGTGCCTCCGTCTGGGCCGGAGAGGCCGGATTAGCGGAAGCCGTAGGCTCGGTCGGTGCTTCGTCCGTTGTCGCCTCGGGCGTCCCCGCCGCCGCCGCGAAGGAGTGCACGACCAGCTGGACCCGCGGCTGGAGGTGTTCTTCCAGCCAGAGGCCGAAGGCGTCGGCGCGGCGCTGCGCGGCCGTGGTCTCGTGCTCGGTCCCGGCGGAGCGCTGCTCCTGGTAGAGCTTGTCCTCGGTCACTTCGAGGGCCTTGAGGAGCAGGGCGCCCACCTCCGGGCTGAGTTGGCCGCGGATCTCGTAGTTGCCATCGTCGGCGAGGTGCAGCGAAAGGCCCCGTTGTTCGGTGGGGTCGGCCTGGCCGGCCGAACCGTCGTCACTCCGGTCGAGCCGGCGCCACTCCCGGACCAGGCGCTCGACGTGGGCGGTGGTGCCGTGATGGGCGAAGGTGAGGAGCTCGGCTTCGTTGCCGGCGGTGGCGACGCGGGTCAGGG
>VXLT01000014.1 GCA_009841475.1 Gemmatimonadota bacterium | reverse complement strand
GGGGTGGGGGAGGGCGAGGAGGAGGATGGGCGCGAGGATGGTGGCCGTGCGGAGGGGAGTTCGTGCGAGGATGGTGGCCGCGCCATGGAAGGGTCGCGGGGTGAGGAGTGCCGCCGTCCGGGACGCTCGGCGTTCAGTCTGCCGGATGCTCATCTGCAGGATCTCCCGGTTCGGAGATGGATGTCAGGGAAGGTGCTCAACGGTGGCAATCAACCTATTGCGGCGACGAGCACCCGCGCACGGCGGGGACCTCGAACCCCAGCGCCGCGGCGACCTCGGCCTGCCTCTAATCCAGCGTCACAAACGTGATCGCGGCAGGCTCGGGCGCCATGAACAGGGCCGTGGCGACATGCCACAGGTCGGCGCCCCGAAGATGGCCGGCGCGCAGGGCGGTTTCCATCTCGCTCGGTGAGGAGCCGGGCCAGTGCGCCGGGGCTCGGTGGCCCGGCTTCGAGCGGACTTTGGGGGTCCTCCGCCGGGGTGACGATACCACGTTTTTCCAGCGCGGCGAAGTGCTCCTCGATGCTCGGGGCAGCGGGTTCGATCGGACGTATCTCCGCCACGGGATCACCCCGGTAGGTAACGGTGACCGGCGTCCCCTCGCGGACCAGGCGCATCACCTCCGAGAACCGGGCCTTGGCCTCGTATGTCGAGTAGACGGGGTTCATGTACGCAATCTAACCAGTCTGACCAGTCAGTTACGTCCGGGACCGGTGGACCCGGAGGCGCTGCTGCAGCGTATCCGGCGCCGTCACGAGGAGCTGGGTCCCGTCGACCTGGACGAGGCTACGCTGCGGCGACTGCGGGACGAGGGGCGGCGCGAAGAAGAGGAGCGGCGGCGGGAAGGCGGGCGTCCGCCGACGGCGGAGCAGGCCAGGGCCATGTGCCGCGACGCGGCTGCCGTGCTGGGCGCCCGCGTGGTCAGGGTGTCCGACGACCACGTGCTGGATGCCGCGCTCGAGTGCGGTTTGAGCGCCTGCGATGCGGAGTTCGTCGTGGCCGCGCGGGAGCTGGGGGTGCGGCTGGCCACGGAGGACAGGTCGGTCTTGCGGGGGGCAGGGGATGTGGCCGTGCGGATAGCGGGATACTGAGGCTGCGATCCTGTCATCATTGCGATTGCAAAACTGTCATAGAAGACGTTGCAAATCTGTCACTAGACCGCTAGACTAGTTCGTCGGAGCACCTTCCTCCCCGTCGAACCGAGTCCCATCGATGCAGCGCCCGCCCGACATCCCCACCCGCCACTTCGTTCGCGAACCCACGGCGGCGGCACCGTACGAGCCTACACCGCGCCGGTACAGGTCTCGCGTCGCGGACCGTGGACTGCGGCAGCGCCTCACCCGTTCGCGGGCTGTACTGATCGAAGGACCACGGGCATCAGGGAAGACATCCACCGCCATGCAGGCCTCGGCAAGCCTTGTCCTCCTCGATGCCGATCGGTCGGCGCGAAGGGCGGCTGGGGTGGATCCGGGGTTCCTGCTTCAGGGCGAGACCCCGCGGCTCATCGACGAGTGGCAGATCGTTCCCGAGATCTGGAATCACCTGCGCCACGCGGTAGATGCGCGTCCGGGGAGGGGGCATTTCATCCTGACCGGCTCGGCGGTACCGCCCGACGACATCACGCGGCACACCGGGGCAGGGCGGATCAGCCGGCTGCGGCTGCGGCCGATGTCGCTCTTCGAGCTGGGACGCTCGACTGGGGAAGTCTCGCTCGCGCGTTTGTTGGCCGGTGATCCGGCTCCCGCCTCGGTGGTGGAGTCGGGCGTGGAGGAGCTTGCCGATCTGGTGTGCGTCGGCGGCTGGCCGGGGCACCTGGGGTCGTCGGATGAGGATCCGCCGCTCTCCGTGGACGACGCGATGGCGGAGAACCGCGACTACCTGGGCGAGGTTTGCCGGACCGACATCCAGCGCGTTGACGGAAACGGCAGGGATCCGGTGCGGGTCGGGAGGTTCCTGCAGGCGCTGGGCCGCAACGTGGCCACCTGCGCGGCGACTGCGACGTTGGCCAAGGACGCCGGAGGTCCGGATCAGCACGTCACCAGCCATACCGCCCGTTCCTACCTGACCGCGCTCGAACGGCTCATGATCGTCGAGGACCAGCCGCCGTGGGCGCCGCATCTCCGGTCGCGGTCCCGGCTCCGAACCCGGCCGAAGCGGCACTTGGTGGACCCGTCGCTCGCGGTTGCGGCGCTGTCGGCGAGTCCCCGCCACCTGCTTCACGACTTCGAGTGGTTCGGCCTCCTCTTCGAGTCGATGGTCGTTCGCGATCTGCGCGTGTATGCCCAGGCGAGCGGGGCGTCCGTGTATCACTACCGGGACAACACGGGGCTCGAGGTGGATGCGGTCGTGGACGCCGGGCCGGGAAGATGGGCGGCGTTCGAGATCAAGCTTGGCGCGGGCCGGGTCGACGAGGCGGCCCGGACGCTGCTCAAGTTTGCGCACCGGGTGGACACCGGGCGGTGCGGAGAGCCGGCGGCGCTGGGTGTGGTCGTCGGCGGCGGCTACGGGTACACGAGGCCGGATGGGGTGGGGGTGATCCCGTTGGGGGCGCTGGGGGTGTAGG
>VXLT01000178.1 GCA_009841475.1 Gemmatimonadota bacterium | reverse complement strand
TGTTGTTGGGTGGGAGCGTTGTTGTTTTTATTACACCAGCTCCTGGACGCGCTCGCGGACTCCCCCCTCCCCCTCCCGGACGGCTCCCGCATCATGGAGACCGGCGGCTTCAAGGGCCGCACGGCCGAGGTCGACCGCACCACACTCTACCGGCGAGTGCACCGCACACTCGGCGTCCCCGGGTCGCACATCGTGAACGAGTACGGCATGACGGAGATGCTGTCGCAGGCCTACGACTGCGTCGCGGGGCAGGGCCCCCCGGCCGGCGAGCGCGTGCACCGCTTTCCGCCGTGGGTGCGCACGCGCGCGCTCGATCCCGCCGATCTCGCTCCATTGCCGCCGGGGCGCGCCGGGCTACTTGCCCACTTCGACCTGGCCAACGCGGCGTCGGTGTGCCACCTGCTGACCGAGGACTACGGGTCCGTCACCGGGGATGGCGGCGTGCGGCTGCTCGGTCGGGCACCGGGGGCTGCGGCAAGGGGCTGTTCGCTGGCTGCGGAGGAGTTCCTGCGGGCGACGGGGGCTCGATGACTTCGTCCGGAGCCGGGAGCGAGGCCTGCGGCGTGCGGGGAACGAGTGGCGCGCGGGAAACGGATGCCGCACGTGAATCGGACGCCTGGGTCCTGCCGCCGGGACTCCCCGCCCCCGGAACGTACGAACACCTCCGCGCGGGCGACCTCCCCATCCGCTACCCCACACGGGACGCGGTCGACGCGGCCGCGCTGATCGCCACACTGCGCGCCGCCCGGCGCGGACTCGCGGCGATCCCCACGGCCGAGATGGTGCGCATCCTGGGCGGCGCGGCCGAGGCCCTGACCCGGGACCTCGATCGCGCGGACCTAGTGGACATCGCCGCCAACGGCCGCCTCTCGCCCGCGATGGCGCGCGCGGTGGTCGCCGGGATGGCCCCGTCGTGGACGACCGCCGCGATCGACCGCCTGGTGCGCGCCGAGTTCCCCGACCCGCGCGTGCTGGACGGCTTCGTGGCGGAGGTGGGTGGGCGCTATGGCGCGGCCGACGAAGCCGCACAGGATGGGCGCGATGGCGCGGGCGAACCGGAACGGCCCGCTCGCGCGGCCGACGAAGCCCCGCCACGGCGGTACGTCCGTGCGGCGGGCCCGCCCGTGACCCTGCACTTTGGCGCGGGATCGGTCCCGGGGGTGACCGTCACGTCCATGATCAGGGCGCTGCTGGTTCGCTCGGCGGTGCTGGTCAAGCCGGGGGCCGGCGACATCGCGCTCACCGTGCGGTTCGCGCGGCTCCTCCACCGCGCCGACCCGCGTCTTGCCCGCGCGGTGGCCGTTCAGTACTGGCCGGGCGGCGCCCCCGCGTGGGACGGGTGGGAGCGCGACCTCCTGCGCGCCGCCGACCAGGTCGTGGTTTACGGCGGCGACGCCGCGATCGAGGCCGTCCGCGCCCGGGCCCCCGCCACGACCCGCCTCATCGAGCATCCCCACCGGATCGGCGTCGCGATCATCGGGGCGGGCGCGGCACCTGGCACGGCTGGCGCTACCGAATCGGCGGCCGTCCCGTCCGCGCCGCCGGACAGCGGCCCCACACACCCGGCCGAGGCCACCGCCCGTGCCGCCGCCCTCTTCGAACAGCGCGGCTGCGTCAGCACCCACCTGGTGCTCATCGTCGGCAGCGAAGACGCGGCCCGGACGTTTTGCACGGAACTGGCCGCCAGCCTGTCTGCTCTCGAGGCCCGACTCCCCCCCGCCCCCCTCACGCCCGGCGAACTGTCGGCGCGGCATCAGCTCCGCGGCCACCTCGCCATGAAGGGGGCAGCCTTATGGTCGGCGGCCAGCGGCGAACCGGCGCTGGGCTCGCCCCGGGAACCGACGCGCCGCCCGTCCGTCGGCCACTGGCCCGCGGCCACCGGCGGCTGGTCCGTGATCCTGTCCCCTCCCGGCGACTTCGAGCCCGCGGGCGCCCGGACGGTATGGGTCGCGCCGGTCAGCAGCCTGGCTGAGTGCCCGGCCGCTCTCGACCCGCTGTCACCCGTCCTCCAGACCATCGGGCTGGCCGGGATCGGCCACGAGCACACAACGGCGCTGGCCGAAGATCTCTTCGCCCTCGGCGCGACGAGAATCGTCCCCCTGGACCAGGTGCCCTTCCCGGACCCCGACTGGCTTCACGATGGCGCACGGCCGCTGCGTGAACTGGTGCGCTGGGGGGAACTGCGCAGCAGGCCGTGGATAATCCCCGCATCGCACCGAGGGCGGTGAGGCGCCGGGCTGGCAAGGCGCGGCCTGCTAATCGTCCGATTCGGGGTCGTTTCGCCACATGACCAGCTGGCGGGTCCCCCTCGGCGTCTCCTCCACGCGAACTGTCAGTGTGTCACCCTTGCGGATTCCGCAGTCGGAACGGATACCCAGCGGGATCGTCAGCCGCCCACCGGTTCCGACCGTTACGTCGCCGTAATAGAGCGTTCGATAGATAGCCACTCAAACTCCTTGTTGGTCATCGTCCCATGGGGCCCGTCGACCCAAAAAATAATCAAAGGGCCCCGCATGAATGTAACAGGACCGGTTCCGCCGGTTCCTTCGGCCATGTTCCGGCGTTCGGCGCGCGTGAACATTCTCCAGCGACAAGTCGTACCTTCCAGTGGCTTCGAATCAACCCAGACCTCTCAACACGGAGCAGATACGTGAACGATGTGGCAGTCCGGCTGGAGGGCGTTACCAAGTCGTTCGGTGCGCACACGGCCGTCTCCGACTTCGATCTTGATATTCCCCGGGGCACTATTCTGGGGCTGCTGGGGCCGAACGGATCGGGCAAGACGACCACGATCCGCATGATCATGGCCATTCTCCTGCCGGACGAGGGCTCCGTCGAGCTTCTCGGCGGCGTCCCCGACATGAGCCGCCGGAGCCGTGTGGGGTATCTCCCGGAGGAACGTGGCGTGTACCCGAAGATGAAGGTGCAGGAACAGCTTGTCTTTCTCGGTGAACTGAGGGGGCTGCCCCGCAGCGATGCCCGGAAACGGGCGGCTCGATGGCTGGATCGGCTCGGTCTCAAGGACTGGGCGGCGAAGAAGGTGCAGGACCTGTCGAAGGGGATGCAGCAGAAGGTCCAGTTCATCGGCACGATCCTTCACGACCCGGACCTGCTGATCCTCGACGAGCCCTTCAGCGGGCTGGACCCGATCAACCAGGACGTGCTGGAGTCGATCGTCCGCGAGGAGAGAGCGCGCGGCAAGACCATCCTCTTTTCAACCCACCTCATGGAACAGGCCGAACGGCTGTGTGAGCGGGTCTGCCTGATCTCCAGGGCGCGCAAGGTGCTCGACGGTGACCTGAAGGAGCTCAAGCGAAGGGAACGGACGGGCGCGGTGGCCGTCGAGTTCGAGGGTGACGAGGGGTGGCTCGACCGTGCGGGCGTCGTCGATCGCGAGCGGGCGGGCGACGCCTGGCACATCCCCCCGGGCCGGATCGGGCACCGCGAGTTGCTCGCGGCCGCGTTGCGCGAGGAGGTGAGTCTGCGGCGCTTCGAGGTGCTGGAGCCCCGTCTGCACGAGATCTTCGTGCGGCACGCGGGGGAGGACGCGACCGAAGCGCCGATGAGCCCGAAGGGAGGCGCGCGATGAGACAGGTCTGGGTGGTGCTGCGGCGGGAGTACCTGGAGCGGGTCAAGACAAAGGGATTCATCATCGGCACGATCGCCATTCCGCTTCTTATGATCGGGCTGATGGGGCTCAACATCTTCATCGCGGTGCAGGCCGCGGGCTCCGATCGCGAGTTGGCCCTTGTCGACTTCACGGGGGTCATCGGCGAGGAGGTGGCCGAGCGGCTCGGCCGTCGCGGCTACGACATCGAGGTGGCGGGCCGCGAGGTGAGCCTGGAAGAGCTGGACCGGCAGGTGATCGAGGACGAGCTCGAAGCGTATGTGGTGCTCGACGACCTCACCCTGTCGGAAGGGGTGTTCGCCTACCGGGCCAAGGACTCCCCCGGCGGCACCCGCGTGGCGCTATTCGAGTCGGCGGTGCAGGACATCGCCCTGGAGAACTACCTGGCGACGATCAGCACCGGGGAAGCCCTGCGGACGCTGATCGAAGGCGGCCGGCTGGAGTTCGAGTCCGTTCTGGAGGTGGAGGATCCGGAGGAAGCGGAGGCGGCCCGGGTGACGGGCATCGCGCTTGGCTTCGGCGGAGCCATGTTCCTGTACATCACGATGTTGCTCTACGGGGCGTTCGTGCTCCGGTCCGTCCTGGACGAGAAGCGCAACCGGGTGGTCGAGGTGGTGATCTCGTCGGTCACCCCGTGGCGGCTTCTCCTGGGGAAGGTGCTCGGCGTGGGGTCGATGGGGCTGACGCAGATGGGAATCTGGGCGGCGTGCGCGGGACTGCTCCTCCTCGTCGGGGCACCGATGGTCGCGGTGCAGTTCCCGGGCGCGGACTTTGCACGCATTGCGGGGTTCGTGCCCGGGCCCGAGGTACTGCTGCTCCTCGCGGCCTTCTTCATCATGGGCTACTTCCTGTACGCGTCCCTGTTTGCCGCGGTCGGGGCCATGTGCGCCACCGAGGAGGAGGCGGGGCAGGCCCAGTTGCCGGTGATCATGCTCCTCGTGATCCCCTTCGTCCTGCAGTCGGCCACCCTCGGGGGGAACGCGATGGCCTGGATGGACTGGGTCGCGCTGTTCCCCTTCTTCAGCCCGGTCATGATGTTCCCGCGGGCGGTCGCGGAGTCGGTGCCCTGGTGGATGACGGGGCTGTCCCTCGTCTTCATGGCGGCTGCGCTGGTGGGCACGTCCTGGGTAGCGGGCCGGATTTACCGCGTCGGGATCCTCATGCAGGGTAAAAGGCCCACGCTGCGCGAACTGGTGCGGTGGGTGAAGCAGACTTGATATACGATTGTATAAATTCGTAAGTCAGATTTATAGATTAGTATATCAATAGCTTGTTTTGCCGGTCACATGGAGTTCCACGAACCTGCGGATGAGCCCGTTGGCCAGAGGCGTTTCCTCCATCGCACCTATCACCTCGCCCAGGGTGGCGCCGGCGACCTCCTCGACGTACCTGGGGTAGGCCGCGAAGCGCGCATAGGTCCCAGCCACGTCGAGTTCGGGGTGGAACTGGGTGCAGTAGACGGGGGCGTCGTCGAAGCGGTAGGCCTGGTTGGCGACCCTGGCCGACGAGGCGAGCAGGGTGGCGCGGTGCGGCAGCGTCTCTACCAGGTCTTCGTGGCCCAGTTGCGCCTTGAAGGGGCTGCCCAGGGTGCCGAAGAGCGGGTCGGCCCGGCCGGCGGCGGTGAGCACGAGTTCGTGGGTGCCGAGTTCGGCGCGGCTGCGGTCCTGCACCACCTCGCCGCCCATCGCCACCGCCATCCCCTGAAAGCCCCAGCACGAAGCGAAGGCCGGGACGCCGGATGCGTACACCTCCCGGAGGGAATCGAGGGCCCTGTCCAGCCAGGGTTCCGTGCTGGTGGCCGAATAGTCGCCGCTGCCCCCCATGAGGACGAAGTCCGTGCCGGAAAGGTCGCGCGGGGCGAGCGATCGGCCGAGCAGGTCGAAGATGGAGATGTCCACGGCCAGCGGCTGCAGCACGCGCACGAACGAGGCGATTTCGTGGGGTCCCATGGGGTCGTCGGGGTCGCGCACCTGAAGGAGGAGGCAGCGGAGGGGCTCGGCGGGAGTGGTCATGGGGCCATTGGCGGGTTCTTCCCGGGAGGCAGAGGAGTCCCGGGTGGCGGGGGACTCAGATTACCGAGCGCAGCATGGCGGTGAGATGGTAGCGATCGAGGGCCCGGGCCGCGTCGTAAGCCTCGTGCTGGGTGGGCTCGATGATGATCACGGTGGTGCGGACCGGCCCTTCGTGCTCGGCCCGGTCGGTGGGCACGTAGCACAGGCGAGCCCTGGCGGAGTCCGGGTCCCGGGGATCGTCCACGAACTCCAGGAACACCTCCCAGAAGCGTCCCTCGTGGGCGATAGTGGTGACGTGCGTGCCATGATCAGAGCCGCTTTCGCCGCCTCGGGGGGGGCTGCCCGAATTCGGCTTGTCGGGGGACTGGGACCTCGGCTCCATGGTCATAGTAGTCTAGCGAACGGCAGTTGGCGGCGCACCCCGGCGAGCGCCGGCTCGTTGACATCGCCAAAGGCGGTTCCTACCTTGCGTCGGCTTTTTTCGCCAACCTGCGCAGTTCCTTCCATCCACATCCAACCGGGCCCGGCAACGGGTTCTCGATGCCTACCGCAATAATGAAGAGGTTGTGGCTGGTGGCCGGGGCGGGAGCGGTCTCTCTCCTATTGGGGATCGCCCTGATCGGCGGCCGGCAGGCTCCCGGCGAGGCCGAAATGGCCCAGGCCGGCGATCCCCTGGAACAGTCGCAGCCGATCCAGTTCCCCCACGACGCGCACGCGGGCCAGTTCCTGATCGACTGCCAGTACTGCCACTACTCGGCGGAGCGCTCGGTGGACGCGGGGATTCCCCCGGTGGCAACCTGCATTGGGTGCCACGACCTGGGAAGGGTCGAGGGGAGGAACAATCCGGAGGAAATCCGGAAGCTCCGGGAAGAATACCATGCCACCGGCACCCCCATTCCCTGGCGCCGCATCTACAAGGTCTCGGACCACGTGCACTTTCCGCACATGCGGCACGTGGCGGCCGGGGTGGCGTGTCAGACCTGCCACGGCGAGGTGCAGGAGATGGGCGTCCTCGAGGAGATGGACCCCGCGGCGGGAGACCTGAAGATGGGATGGTGCATTTCCTGCCACCTGGAGCGCGGGGCTTCCCGGGACTGCACGGTATGTCACTACTAGTCGGCACGGACACCAGGCGGGCTTCCCACCGGTCGCAGCGGGCCACGGGAGCCGTTTCGCGATGAGCGGCGGATTCGAGCGGCGCGACTTCCTGAAGGTGCTCGGCGTGACCGGTGCCGGCGCGGCCGTCACGGGCTGCCGCACCGAGGAGGTCGAGCGCCTGATCCCGTATGTGACCCCTCCGGAGGAGATCACGCCGGGGGTGGCGACCTGGTACGCGTCGACCTGCGGGGAATGTGCGAGTGGATGCGGGGTCCGCGTGAGGACCCGCGAGGGCCGCGCGGTGATGGTCGAGGGCAACCCCGACCATCCGGTGTCGGCCGGGGGGCTCTGCTCGCGCGGCGTCTCGGCGCTTCAGGGGCTCTACAACGCGGACAGGATCGCGGCACCACTCCGAGCGGGAGCCGACGGCTTCGAGGCGATCGGGTGGGAAGAGGCGATCGAGCTTCTGGCGAGCCGGCTGGGCAGCGGTGGGCGGTCCATCTTCCTGACCGGGCGGAAGGGGCCGACCGAGTCCGGGCTCCTGGACGGATTCGTGGAGGCGGTCGGGGGCCGGCGGGTGGTCCATGACGCTCTGGATGACGCGGCGCTCCGGACCGCCGTCAACATCGCCTTCGGGGTGAACGCGCTGCCGCGCTACGATATCGGCGCGGCGCGCTTCCTGGTTTCGTTCGGCGCCGATTTCCTGGAGACGTGGCTGTCGCCGGTGAAGTTCGCGGCCGACTTCGCGCGCATGCACGGGGTCGAGAACGGCGAGAAGGGCCGGTTCGTCTTCGTGGGTCCGCGCCTGTCGCTGACCGGCCAGAACGCCGACGAGTGGATCCCGGCGCGGGCCGGCGCGGAAACGGCCGTCGCGCTGGCGGTCGCCGGGGAGCTGGTGCGGCGCGGCGGGGATGCGGGCCCGTACAACGATGCCGTGTCCGGCTACGGCCTGGAGGACGCGGCCGAGGCGGCCGGGGTGGAGGCCGAGGCGCTGTCCGCGCTCGCCGATCACTTCGCGGAGGGCGACGCGCTTGCCCTGGGGCCGGGCCTGGCGGGCAACCACCAGGCGGCGACGGCGGCCAACCTGGCTGTCCTGATCCTCAATTCGGCGGCGGGCAGCCTCGGGAGCACGCTGCACATCGACGCCGCGCCCGACGCCGAGGCCTCCTCGTACGGCGACCTGGCCGGCGCGATCGCGCAGATGCGCGCAGGGAACTACGGCGTGGCTGTGGTCTCGGGCACGAACCCGGCCTATACCCTGCCCCCCGCCGCCGGGTTCGGCGACGCGTTCGGCGCGGTGCCCTTCAAGGTGGCTTTCGCCACGACCATGGACGAGACGGCGGCCATGGCCGACCTCGTGCTCCCCGACGCCCACCCCCTCGAGTCCTGGGGCGACAGCCGCCCCGCGCCCGGGACCTACGCGGTGCGGCAGCCCGCCATGCGCCCGGTGCCGCTCTTCGACTCGCGCCCCATGGCGGACGTGCTCCTGGATTCGGGACAGCGGCTGGGCCACGACTTCGGCGCGGCCACCTTCCGCGACTACCTGCGCGGCGCCTTCGACCGGTGGCTCGCGGACGAGGGGATGCGTGCCGGGCTGGCGGGAGACCCGAACCGGCTGTGGCGCACCGCGCTGAGGACCGGGTCGGTTTCGCACGTGGACCTGTCGGACAAGGTCACCGCGCTGCAGCCGCCGGTCACCGCGGTGGACTTCGACGCGCCGGGCGTCCCGGGAGCAGGGCAGAACGGCGAAGGTGAGCTGACCCTGCTCGTGTACCCGTCATCCAGATTCGGCGACGGCACCCACGCCAACCGGCCCTGGCTGCAGGAACTGCCCGACCCGGTTTCGAAGGTGATGTGGCACTCCTGGGTGGAGATGAACCCGGCGACCGCCGAGCGGCTCGGCCTGCGCCAGGGGGATGTCGTGACCCTGGCCACGGCAGAGGGCTCGGTGGAGGTCCCGGTCTGGGCCTATCCCGGCATCCGGGAAGATGTGGTGGCGATCGCGATGGGCGGAGGCCACACGGACTACGGCCAGTTCGCCAACGGCAACGGCGTCAACCCGATGGGGCTCCTCCCGGCCGCCATGGACGGCGACTCTGGGGCGCTCTCTCTGCTCGCCGGCGGTGCGACGATCACCGCAACGGGCGCGTGGCAGCGCCTGGTCACCAACGAGGGGTCCAGCGACCAGGACGACCGCAACGTCACGCCCGCTGTCGCGCTGTCCGCGCTCGGCCATGCCGAAGAGGAGGAGCACGCCGAGGGCGGGCATGGCCAGCTCCGCGAACTCCAGGAGATGGGCGGCTTCCAGCCGGTCGACACCGAGGGCCGCGCGGAGGACTTCCCGCTTCCCGGCTCCGACTTCGGTGCCTACTCCGAGGACCATCCGCGATGGGCCATGGCGATGGACCTGGACAAGTGCACCGGGTGCAGCGCCTGCATCACGGCCTGCCAGGCCGAAAACAACATCCCCTGGGTGCACGAGAACCAGGCGGCGATCGGCCGCGAGATGCACTGGCTGCGGCTGGAGCGCTACTACGAGACGGTCGACGCTTCGCACTCGGGCCCGGTGGACATCCGCTTCATGCCGATGCTCTGCCAGCACTGCAACAACGCGCCCTGCGAACCGGTCTGCCCCGTCTTCGCGGCCTACCACACCCCCGACGGGCTGAACGCGCAGGCGTACAACCGCTGCGTGGGCACGCGCTACTGTGCCAACAACTGCCCGTACAAGGTCCGCGTCTTCAACTGGTACCGGTACACGCAGGATCCCTCGGACGGGGGGAATATCCCGGAACCGATGAACTGGCAGTTCAACCCCGACGTGACGGTGCGCAACAACGGCGTCATGGAGAAGTGCACCTTCTGCGTGCAGCGGATCCGCGAGGCGCAGAACCGCGCCGCCGTCGAGGGGCGCGAGGTGCGCGACGGGGAGATTCATACCGCGTGCCAGAGCGTCTGCCCCGCGGACGTGATCACCTTCGGGAACATCAAGGATCACGACTCGCGGGTGGCGGCGCTTGCCGGCGACGAACGCACCTACCGGGTGCTGGACGCGCTGATCAACACGCAGCCGGCGGTGCACTACCTGAAGAAGGTGACGCACCACGATGTGGAGGAGGCGGGGCACTAATGCGGTCCGTGGACGATCCCCGCGTGACGGCGAGGCGCTGAGGCGATGGCGGCCGTGGACGTGACGAACCGGGGGGCGCTGCCCAACCCCGACGTGGGCACCTACGAGGAGGTCAACCGGGACATCCTCAAGGTGCTGGGGAGGCCCGGGAAGGGGTGGTGGATGCTCTTCGGGATCGCCGCCGCGGGGGTGGGGCTCTTCCTGGCGTGCTGGTTCTGGCAGATCTACAAGGGCATCGGCGTTTCGGGGCTGAACGCGCCGGTGGGGTGGGGGGTGTACATCACCACCTTCGTCTTCTGGGTCGGCATCGCTCACTCGGGCACCCTGATCTCGGCGATCCTCTTCCTCTTCCGCGCGCCGTGGCGGCAGGCGATCTACCGCGCATCGGAGGCGATGACGGTCTTCGCGGTGATGACCGCCGGGCTCTTCCCGCTGATTCACGTGGGGCGCGTCTGGCACGCCTACTGGCTGATCCCGTACCCGAACGACCGCTTCCTGTGGCCGAACTTCCGCTCGCCGCTGGTCTGGGACGTCTTCGCGATCACGACCTATTTCACCGTGTCGGCCGTGTTCTTCTACCTGGGCACGATCCCCGACCTGGCGGCGGCCCGCGACCACGCGCGCGGCCTGCGCAAGAGGTTCTACCAGGTCATCTCGCTCGGCTGGCGGGGGACGGACCGCGAGTGGCACCACTTCTCGAAGGCGTACATCTACCTCGCCGCACTCGCGACGCCGCTGGTGCTCTCGGTGCACTCCGTGGTGTCGTGGGACTTCGCGATGGCGATCGTGCCGGGGTGGCACACGACGATCTTCGCGCCGTACTTCGTGGCCGGCGCGATCTTCTCCGGCGTCGCCCTGGTGATCACGCTTGCCGTGCCGATGCGGAAGTTCTTCGGGCTGGAGAAGTACCTTACGGTTAAGCACTTCGAGGCCATGGCCAAGCTGTGCATGCTCACCAGCGCGATCGTGCTGTACGCGTACATGACGGAGTACTTCCTGGCCTGGTATTCCGGCGAGCCGCCCGAGCGCGGGTCGTTCTGGAACCGCGTCTTCGGCCACTACTGGTGGGCCAACTGGATCATGCTCACCTGCAACGGCCTGGTACCGCTCATGCTCTGGTTCCGTCGGGTGCGAAGATCGATCTCGGCACTCTTCGTGATCTCGATCTTCATCAACATCGGGATGTGGTTCGAGCGCTACGTGATCATCGTGACGTCGCTGTCCCACGAGTACGAGCCGTGGGCGTGGGGTCTCTACCGGCCCTCGATCGTGGAGATGGGGATTCTGATCGGGAGCTTCTGCTGGTTCGGGTTCTGGTTCCTGCTCTTCACCCGCCTGCTGCCGCCCGTGGCGATCGCCGAGATGAAGGAAGTCGTGCCACCGCCGATGCGCGGTAAGGAGACCGAATCATGATTCATGAGGTGATGTCATGATTGGAGCCAGGCGGCGGCAGGGGCACAGCGGATTCTTCGCGCTCTTCGAGCACCTGGATTCGACCATCGACGCCTGCAAGGCACTGCGGAAGGCGGGTCACAAGCGGTTCCGCGCCTACGCGCCCCTCCCGGAGCATCACCTCCTCGAAGAGGGCCTCGCGAAGAAGCACAGCCCGGTGAGGGTGTTCACCCTGGCCGGCGCGATGACGGGTGCGGCGACCGGCTTCGCCTTCACGACGTGGACTTCGCTCGACTGGCCACTCATAACCGGGGGCAAGCCGCTGATGTCGATCCCCGCGTACGTGGTGATCGCCTTCGAGTGCGCGATCCTCTTCGGCGCGCTATCGACCGTGATCGGACTGTTCATCAACGCGGGGCTGCCCAACTTCCGCCCGATGGTGGCCTACCACCCCGCGTGCTCGGACGGCAGCTTCGGGGTGTACGTGACGGCGCCGCCCGCCGAGGCCGAAGCCGTGAAGGAGCTGCTGGGCGAATTCGAACCCGCCGAATTGCGGGAGGATCCGGAGGGGTTCGATGTGTAGGGGCCCGTGGATGAACCCGCGCGGGCGCCGGGAGCGGCGGGACGCGAGGCCAAGGGCTGCGTTGGTGCTTGCGCTCGCGTTCACCGGCATCGCCTCCGGCGCCTGCACGCCCCTGGACGACGCCATGGCGACCATCTTCGGGCGCAGCATGCGCGATCAGCGGTCCTTCGACCCCTACGAGAACACGCTGATGCCGCCGGAGGGCTCGGTGCCGCTGTCGGCGGGGAACTACGCGGCCGGGCACTTCGATGTGAACGTGGGACAGCCGGAGGGGGCCACGGACGTGCCGCCGCCCTTCACGCAGATGGACATGCAGCAGCGCCCGGAGGTGGTGGACAGCCTCACCAACCCGGTGCCGCCCACCCCGGAATCGCTGGCGCGCGGCGAGCAGATCTACGAGCGGGTCTGCATCGTCTGCCACGGTCCGGACGGAAACGGGGCGAACGCCTACATCGTCTCGGTCCATCCGGCGCTTCTGGCCCAGAACCTGCGGAACGAGATCTCGTTGGAGCGGAGCGACGGCTACATCTACGGGATCATCCGCGTCGGCAGGGCGGTAATGCCGGCCTACGGCCACCAGATCGGCCACTACGACCGCTGGCACGTCGTGAACTACGTTCGCCAGCTCCAGGGGTTGACCCCGGAGCCTGGCGAGGAGCAGGAGCCGGGCGAGGCGCAGGCCGAGCCGCCGGACGAGGCCCAGGCTGAGCCGCCGGACACGCTGCAGGCTGAGCGCCCGGGCGAGGCGCAGGCTGAGCCGCCGGACGCGAACGGGACGGGCGGGTGAAGCGATGATGCACCAGGCCATTCCCCGGGAGATCGAACTCCGCCACCTCGTGCGCGGCCGCGCCGGAACCATGGTGCTGCGGCTCATGGTGCTGGTCGGCGCGGTCACCTTCTTCTACACGCTCTTCAGCGACCCCGCGCTGGCGTGGAAGTCGTACGTGGTGAACTGGAGCTACTTCACCTCGATCGCGCTGGGCGGGATCCTGGTCGCCGTGGTGACCTGGATCGTGAAGGCGAAGTGGAACTGGCCCCTGCGGCGCGTCCACCAGTCGTTCGCGGCGTTCCTGCCGATCGCCTTCGTCCTCTTCATCCCGATGCTGTTCAGCCTGCGCGAGGACTACTTCCCGTGGATCGAGATGATGGAGTACGATCCGATCGTGCAGAAGAAGGCGGCGTGGCTGAACATCCCGTTCCTGCTCAGCCGCAACCTGGTGGGGGTGGTGGTGCTGTTCTCGATGGCGCTCGGCTTCGTGTACCTGGCGCTAAGGCCCGACCTGGGGCGAATCGGGCAGGCGCGGACCGCCGCGGAGCGTGACGACCGGGTGGGAGCGTGGTGGCGCGAACGCTTTACCCGCGGCTGGACGGGGCAGGAGGCCGAGGAGGAGCGCAGCTACCAGCTCATGACCAGGATGGCGCCGGCCTACGTGCTCGTCTACGCGGCCGTGATGACGATGCTGGTCTTCGACTGGTCGATGTCGCTGGAGCCGCACTGGTTCTCGACGCTGTACGGTGGCTGGTACTTCATGGGCGCGTTCTGGGGAGGTTTCGCGGCCACGGCGGTCGCGGCGATCGTCATCAGGCGGCGCGACACCGTCTTCCGGCAGTATGTGGGCCCGAAGGTGCGGTGGGACCTCGGCAAGCTCGTCTTCGCCTTCGCGGTCTTCTGGACGTACCTGTTCTGGTCGCAGTACATCGTCATCTGGTACGGCAAGCTGCCCTGGGAGCAGGCCTGGGTCGCCACGCGGCTGGGCGAACCGTGGGGCGGATTCTCTCTGGCCGTGATCATTCTCTGCTTCGTGGTGCCGTTCTTCGGGCTCCTCGGGGTGCGTCCCAAGCAGGAGCCGTCGCAGCTCGTGACCATCGCGACGGCCGTGCTCTGCGGGATCTGGCTGTGGCACTACATGCTCTTCTTCCCGTCGCTGCACCATGAGGGCGACCCCGCGTTTTCGGTCCACACCCCGCTGATCGGGCTGATGTTCCTGGGCCTGTTCCTGCTGGCGGTGCGGTGGTTCCTTGCGACCTTTCCGCTCGTCCAGAGGTGGCAGCCGCCGGTGGATCCGGAGCCGATGGAGGCGGAGGGGCGGTAGCCGCGGCCGACCCGTGATTGCGGGTCGGCCGGTTTTTGGCGCGCGAGGGTCAGTCCGAAGGGGCGGCTTCCCGGGATCCGGGCGGATCTTGCGCACCGCTGCCTCGCTCGACCCGGTTTCGCATCTCGTAGCCGACGGCGCGCACCAGGCGAGCCTCGTGGCCGTCCAGGGTGGTTCGGCCGAAGATGGTGCGGAGGACGCGCATCACGCTCTCGGGCTTGCGCGCCTTGAAGAAGTCCACGCTTGCGAGGCCGGCTTCGAGCGCGCCGTACATCTCTTCCAGTTCGGCGGTGGGCGCGGGTCCGAGTGAGCGCTTGCCCGTGGGGAGTTCGGCGGGTGCGCCGGCGCCCGCGAGGAAGAGTTCGTAGGCGACCAGGAGCACGGCCTGGGCCAGATTCAGCGAGGCATGCGACGGGCTGGTCGGGATGACGATGACCTCGTGGCAGCGGTCGAGGGCTTCGTTGGAGAGCCCGCGGTCCTCGCGGCCGAAGACGATGGCGACATTGCCGTCACGGGCGCGGCGGAGGATGTGCGATGCGAGGTCGCGCGGGCGGCGGTAGTTGCGCTGGGCGGTGCGGGGCCGGGCGGAAGTGCCGACCACGTAGGTCGCTTCCGCGAGGGCGTCTTCCAGCGTTGCGGCGACGTGCGCGTGTTCGACGATGTGTTCGGTGCGGTGGGCGATCCCCGTGATCCGCCGGGGATCGAACTCGGCGGGGTCGACGAGCGTGAGGCGCGCGAGTCCCATGTTGGCCATCGCCCGAGCCACGCCGCCGATGTTGACGAGGTCCTGGGGCTGGTGGAGCACGATGGTCAGGTTCACGGGTCCTGCCCCCGCGGCTGGCGCAGTCCGGCGCTGATGGCCGTCGCGACGACGATCAGTGCGGCCCCGGCCAGATAGGGCAGGAAAAGGCGCACGTCGAAGAGGGAGCCGGCCATGGACGGCCCGATCACCCGCGCGCACGATCCCACGCTCTGTCCCACGCCGAGGACGGCGCCCTGCCGCTCGGGCTCCACCGCGCGCGAGAGCAGCCCGAGTATGCTCGGGATGGCGCCGCCGTAGCCGATGCCCAGCAGGACCAGGCCGGTGAGCAGCAGGGGGGTCCCGGAGGAGAGGCCGACGAGCGCGAGGCCCACCGCAAAGGGGAGTGCGCTGGCGCGCAGAAGCGCGAGTTCTCCGGTGCGGGGGACGAGCCGGCGCACGATTCCGCCCTGTACGATCGCCGACACGGCGCCGAGGAGCCCGAAGAGGTAGCCGGCCTCGCGGGCTCCCATGCCGAAGCGCTGGGAAGCAAGCGGCGACAGGGTGGGCTGCAGGGTGGAAAAGGCCATGGTAATGCACAGGTAGGTGGCCAGCGTGAGGAGGATCTGGCGGGAACTGGCGACGCGGGCGAGGGCCGCGCGGAGATCGAACCGGGAGGCTGTGGTGGCGCCGCCGCGGCCGCGCGACTCGGGGAGCCACAGGATGGCGGCGATCGCGTTGGCCAGGCAGAGCGCGGCGGCGGTGTAGCCGGGGACGGTCGGCTCGCCGGGCGACAGGGGGGAAAGGATGGGGCCGCCCAGCAGGGGGCCGATCACGAAGCCGAGCCCGAAGGCGGCTCCAATCAGGCCCATGTTGCCGGCCCTCCGCTCGGGGGGAGTGACGTCGGCGATGTACGCCTGCGCCACGGGGATGGTGGAGCCGCCGATGCCGCCGATGATCCGCGACAGGAACAGCATGGCAAGCGAATCCGCCCGCGCGAAAATGAAGTAGGCGACCGCGCTTCCCAACAGTCCGAGGATCAGGATCGGACGACGTCCGAACCGGTCGGAAAGCCGTCCCCACAGAGGGGCCATCACGAGCTGGACCAGGGAGTAGACCGAGATCAGGAGCCCAGTCTCCAGCCCGCGGGCGCCGAAGCCGGCCGCGTAGAGGGGAAGGATGGGCAGGACGATCCCGAAGCCGATGAGATCGACCAACACCGTTGCGAAGAGTATCCCGAGGCGATGGCCTCCGTCGCCCTTGCCCCCCCGCACCGTCAGTCCGCCCTTGTGGTCAGGAGCCGTGCCGCTCTTCACCCTGGTCGGCGTCGTCTTCCGCCCCGGCCTTGAGCGATCCCTTGAAGTTGCGGATGCCGCTGCCGATTCCCTTGGCGATCTGCGGGATCCGCTTGGCCCCGAAAATGAAAACGAGGGCCAGAAGTATGAAGAGGATTTCCCGGAGGCCTATGGGCATGACGTCGTTTCCTGTCCCCTGGCAGCCCGTCTATTCACGGAGCAGATCCTTGGCGATCGTCTGCAGCTGCATGTTGTCGGTCCCTTCGTAGATCGTGCCGATCTTTGCGTCGCGGTACAGCTTCTCGACGGGGTACTCCCGTGTGAATCCGTACCCTCCGTGCAGATCGATGCACCGGGAAGATACCCTCTGTGCCATGCGCGACGCGAACAGCTTCGCCATGGCGGCCTCGCGCAGGAAGCGAGCGCCCTGGTCCTTGAGCCGCGCGGCATTGTAGACCATGAGCCGGGCCGCCTCGATCTCGGTGGCCATCTGGGCGAGCTGGAACTGCACGGCCTGGAAGTCCGCGACCGGACGCCCGAACTGTTCCCTTTCCTGCACATACCGGAGCGTGTGGTCGAAGGCGCCCTGCGCGAGACCCAGCATCTGGGCACCGATCCCGATCCGCCCCTCGTTCAGCGTCTCGATCGCGACCTTGTAGCCCTTGCCCAGGTCGCCCAGCACGTTCTGCGCCGGGACCCGAACGTCGTCCAGGATCAGCTCGGTGGTGGAGGACGCGCGAATGCCCAGCTTGTCCTCCTTCTTCCCCACCGCGAATCCCGGCATGTCCCTCTCGACCAGGAATGCCGTGATTCCCTTGTGGCGCAGTTCCGGCTGCACGGTGCCGAAGACGATGTAGAGACCCGCTTCACCCCCGCTGGTGATCCACATTTTTCGGCCGTTGAGCACCCAATCGTCCCCGTCGGGAAGCGCCCGTAGCGCAAGGGCGAACGCGTCGGACCCGCTTCCGGCCTCGGACAGGGCATAGGCACCCACGGTCCCCGCAGCGAGCCTGGGAAGGTAGCGGCCCTGCTGCTCGGGCGTTCCCCAGCGGAGGAGCGCGTTGTTCATGAGGGTGTTCTGCACATCCACCAGCACGGCGACCGAGGGATCGACACGCGAGATCTCCTCCACCACCAGCGTGGTGGTGAAAAGGCTGCTGCCGAGACCGCCGAAGTGCTCGGGAATCTCGATCCCCATCACGCCCAGCTCGAAGAGCATGGAGATCAGATCGGAGTCGATTTCCCCCGCATCCTCCATCCGCGGCACGCGCGGGGCCACCTCCGATTCCGCGAAATCGCGAACGGCATCCCGGAACATCACCTCGTCTTCGCTCAGCGTGGTGAGCGCCGGAGGATGGGCCAACGTAGTCATTCCGGGTGGGGTTTTCCCTTTGGCGTGGCGACGCAAGGACGGTTTCTCACGAGATTGTAATCTAATCGGGCCCGCGATGTTCCGCCCTGCGGCAGGCTGTGCGCACAGCTCGCACCCCGACCGCGCGCGGCGAAGCGCCGGGGGCCGCTTGATCGAAGGGTTCTTGACGCCCCCGCCGGGCGCGGCTTTTTTTGTCTCGCTCCCATTTCCACCCACACCGAAGCCCACCGGAGACGGCAATGTCGGAAGTCCGTGACGGACTCAGGTACACCACCGAACACGAATACCTCAAGGAAGCGCACGAGCCCGGCGTCTATTTCGTCGGGATCACCGACTACGCCCAGGGCGAGCTGGGCGACGTGGTGTACGTGGAACTGCCCGAACCCGGGGATGCCTTCGCGCCGATGGAGACTTTCGGCACGATCGAGGCCGTAAAGGCGGTGAGCGACCTCTACTGCCCCGTGGCGGGCGAGATCGTTGCCGTGAACGACGCCCTCGACGACGACCCCGCGCTCGTCAACACCGATCCCTACGGGGAAGGCTGGATGGTCCAGTTGCGCGTCGACGACCCCTCCGAGTTGGAGATGCTGATGGACGCCGCCGCCTACGAGGCCCTGATCACCGAGTAGCGTGTCCACCCCCGTCCACCATCCCGCAGACTTCCTCGCCCGCCACCTGGGGCCCGGGCCCGACGACATCCAGGACATGCTGGAGACCGTCGGGTGCGAGACCCTCGACGACCTCATGGAAGAGGCGGTGCCGTCCTCGATACGGCTTCGCTCCCCCTTGCGCATTCCGGAGGCGGTTCCGGAGGCCGAGCTGCTCCGGCGGCTCCGGGAGATCGCGGCCGGGAACGAGATCTGGCGCAGCTATCTGGGGATGGGGTATTCCGGCACCATCACGCCGGGGGTCATCCAGCGGAACATCCTGGAGAATCCGGGCTGGTACACACAGTACACACCCTATCAGGCCGAGATCGCGCAAGGGCGGCTGGAGGCGCTCCTGAACTTCCAGACCACGGTGATCGACCTCACGGGGCTGGAGATCGCGAACGCGTCGCTCCTCGACGAGGCCACGGCCGCCGCCGAGGCCATGTTCATGCTCTACGGGATGGCGCGGCGGCGGGGCGGGCGCGTCTTCCTGGTTGCCGAGGACTGCCATCCGCAGACGATCGGGGTGGTGGAAACCCGGGCCGAGCCGCTGGGGATCGAAGTAAGGGTGGGGCCGGCGACGGACTTCGTCTTCGACGAGGGCGTCTTTGGCGCGCTAGTGCAGTATCCGGCCACGGACGGGGGTGTGCACGACTACAGCGCCCTCTGCGAGGCGGCGCACGCGGCAGGTAGCCGGGTGGTGGTGGCCGCGGACCTCATGTCCCTGCCGCTGCTCAAGCCGCCGGGGGACTTCGGAGCGGATGTGGCGGTGGGAAGCGCCCAGCGGTTCGGAGTGCCCATGGGGTACGGGGGGCCGCACGCCGGCTACATCGCGTGCCGCGAGAAGTTCAAGCGGCAGCTCCCCGGGCGGATCATCGGGGTGTCGGTGGACCGGCATGGCAACCGGGCCCTGCGCATGGCGCTTCAGACGCGCGAGCAGCACATCCGGCGCGAGAAGGCGACATCGAACATCTGCACCGCGCAGGTGCTGCTGGCGGTGATGGCGGGGATGTACGCCGTCTATCACGGACCTGGGGGATTGCGGCGCATCGCGGAGCGCATCCGCAAGCAGACGGCCACCCTGGCGCGCGGCCTGGAGGGGGCCGGCAACCGGATCCTGCACGACGTGTACTTCGATACGCTGCGTGTGCGCCCGGCATCCCCCAAACGGGAGGTCCTCGCCAGCGCCCGTGCGCTCCGCATCAACCTGCGCGACTTTGGCGACGGCACGGTGGGGATCGCGCTCGACGAGACCGTGACCGCCCTCGATCTGGACGACCTGCTCGCGGTCTTCGGCGCGGCGCGCGGCGCTTCGAAACTGGCCGCCTCCTTCGAGCCGGCCCCCTACCCGGCTCCCTTCGCCCGCGCCGACGGCTACCTGACCCATCCCGTCTTCAATTCCCACCACTCGGAAACGGAGATGCTGCGGTACATCCACCGCCTGGAGTCGCGCGACCTGTCGCTGAACACCAGCATGATCCCGCTGGGCTCGTGCACGATGAAGCTGAACGCCACCACCCAGATGACCCCCGTCACGTGGCCCGAATTCGGTGCGCTGCACCCGTTCGCGCCAGTCGAGCAGGCCAGGGGGTACAGCACCATCATCTCCGACCTCAAGAGCTGGCTTGCCGAGATCAGCGGGCTTCCGGCGGTGTCGCTGCAGCCCAACTCGGGCGCGCAGGGAGAGTACACCGGCCTCCTGGTCATCCGCGCGCACCAGCGGGCCCGGGGGCAGGCGCACCGCGACATCTGCCTGATTCCGTCGTCGGCCCACGGCACCAATCCCGCGAGCGCGGTGCTGGCGGGGATGAAGGTGGTGGTGGTGCGCTGCGATGAACGCGGCAATGTCGATGTGGCCGATCTGGCCGAAAAGGCGAAGGCGCACAGTCACCGCCTGGCGGCGGTCATGGTCACCTACCCGTCGACCCACGGCGTCTTCGAGGAGGAGATCCGCAAGATCTGCGACATCGTGCACCAGCACGGTGGATACGTTTACCTGGACGGCGCCAACCTCAACGCGCAGGTCGGCCTCTGCCGCCCCGGCGACTACGGCGCGGACGTCATCCACATCAACCTTCACAAGACCTTCGCGATCCCGCACGGCGGCGGCGGCCCCGGCATGGGCCCCATCTGCGCGACCGCGGAGCTGGCCCCGTACCTGCCCGGCCACCCGGTCATCCCCACCGGCGGCGCATCGGCGATCAGCCCGGTCTCGGCCGCGCCCTGGGGCAGCGCCAGCATCCTGCTCATCTCGTGGGCCTACATCGCCCTGCTGGGCCGCGAGGGCACGACGGAGGCGACCCGCGCGGCCATCCTCAGCGCCAACTACATGGCCACGCGCCTCGAGGAGCACTTCGATGTCCTCTTCTGGTGGGGGAGCGGGATGGGGCGCGTCGCGCACGAGTTCATCATCGACCTGCGGCCGCTCAAGCGGGCCACCGGCATCACCGAAGAGGACGTGGCCAAGCGGCTGATGGACTACGGGTTCCACGCGCCGACCGTCGCCTTCCCCGTCCCCGGCACGATGATGATCGAGCCGACGGAGAGTGAATCGAAGGCCGAGCTGGACCGCTTCTGCGCGGCGCTGATCTCGATTCGCGCCGAGATCGAGCAGGTCGAACTGGGCCTTCAGGACCGGCAGGACAACGCACTCAAGAACGCCCCGCACACCGCAGCCGCGGTGACGGCCGACCGCTGGGAACACGGATACACGCGCAGCCAGGCGGCATTCCCCGCCCCGTGGCTGCGGGAACACAAGTTCTGGCCTCATGTGGGACGCGTAAACAACGCCCACGGCGACCGGAACCTGGTGTGCGCCTGCGAGCCCATCGAGGCGTACATGGACGCCGAGACCGCGGACAGCGAGGCGTAACAATCATTCTCAACCGCAGGAGGCGACGCAGGTGGCAAAGCTGACATTTCATGGGCAATCGACCTTCACCGTCGAGACGGGTGACGGCACCCGGCTCGTGATCGACCCGTTCTTCACCGACAACCCTGTTTCGGACGTCAAGCGTGCCGATGTGGGGAAAGTCGACTACGTGCTGTGCACCCACGGGCACTTCGACCACTTCGCCGACGCTATCGCCCTCCTCGAGGAAACCGGGGCAACCCTGATCGCCACCTTCGAGATCGTCGCGTTCGCGGAGACCCAGGGGATCTCCAACGGGCACCCGCTGCACATCGGGGGCGGCTACGACTTCCCCTTCGGCCGAGTGAAGATGACCCCGGCGGTGCACGGCGGGCAGGTCCACGGAGACACGACCGGCCAGTTTACGACCGTGCCGGGCGGATTCCTGATGCACCTGGACGGCAAGCGGATCTACCACGCCGGCGACACGGCCCTGACGATGGACATGCAGCTCCTGCGCGGGAAGGTGGACGTGGCGATCCTGCCCATCGGGGACAACTTCACGATGGGGCCGGAGGACGCGGCCGAGGCGGTCGGGTTCATCGAGCCTGAGGTGGTGATCCCGGTGCACTACGACACGTGGCCGCTGATCGAGCAGGATCCCGGGCACTTCGCCGATCTGGTCGGGGAGAGAGCGCGCGTCGAGGTCATGGAGCCGGGGGACGTGTACGTCCCGTGACGGGCGTCGCGAAACAGGGCGGGGACTGCGGTTGACCCCGGGCTGAGGCGGTCGATGGACCCGGGCCTGTCGTGGCGGATTGTCTCGGACGGTGCGCGTTGCGGCGCGGCCAACATGGCCCGGGACCACGCGCTCGCGCAGGCGTTGCGCCCCGGCACGGGGATCGTGCGGTTCTACCGCTGGTCGCCCGCGACGCTCTCGCTGGGGCGCAACGAGCCCCTGACCGCGCCCTACCTCGACTTCCTGCGCCTCAACCCCGGCATCGGTGTGGTGCGCCGCCCGACCGGAGGCCGCGCGGTGATCCACGACCGCGAGCTGACCTACGCGGCGGTGCTGCCGGCGCGCGCCTGCGGGGGTCCGCGCGAGGCCTACCGGAAGGTGACCCGGGGTCTGGTGGAGGGACTGCGGCACCTGGGCGTCGAGGCGAAGGCGGCAGCGGGAAGGGCGTTGCCGCCCGACGCGGGGCCCTGCTTTATCGAGGCCGCCGAGGGCGAGGTGGTGGTGGGGGGCCGCAAGCTCGTGGGGAGCGCGCAGATGCGCATCGGGGCAGCGGTGCTGCAGCACGGGTCCGTGTTGCGGGTGGCGGACCAGAGCCCGCTGCTGGCAGGGCCGGGGGGAGATGGGCTGGCGGCGTCTGGTAACGGCGGTCGCGGCAGGCACCGCGACCCGCCGGCCAATGCAGTCACACTGACGGAGTTGCTGGAGGAGGCACCGTCGTGGGAGCAGCTTGTCGACGCGTTCAGCCTCGGATTCGCCCGTGCCCTCGGTGGGGACTGGACACGGGGAACCCTGACCGACGAGGAACAAACGCTGGCGAGGGAACTAAAAGATAAGTACGGTTCGCCGACATGGACGTGGCGGCGCACCGGTCAGCAGTCCGTGGATGAACCCGCGTGAGCACCGAGAGCGGGGAGGCGCCGCGCTGGCAAGGCGCCTTGCAGGGTTGACAGTCCCGCGGATGCGCCACATTATGGCAAGCCGTTGCGATACGGGGCGGCAGGCCCCAGAATCCGAGGTCGCGCGAGATCGCGCGGCCAACAACTACCATCAGCACTGGATTGAAATCGGGAGGTTTCCTTGGCCAGCTTGATGAACGTGTACGCCGCATTCCTTCAGCTTCCGGGGGTGGAAGGCCCCGAACTCACCTTCATGGAGCAGATGGCCCAGTCCTGGGAGGACGCCGGCGACATGCGGTGGCCCTTGGGGCTCTGCATCGTGGTGGGGGTTATCGTGATCATCTGGAAGTTGATCGACATCCTCCGGAAGGGCGGATCGACGAAGAGGATTCTGCGTGAAGTCGATGAGCTCCTCGCCCAGCAGCAGGTCAAGGAGGCGCTCGAGGTCACGCGCGAGTCCAACTCTCCGGCTGCCAACATCCTGTACGCGGGGCTGGAGCGGCGCGACGAGGGCACTGACCGGGTCATGAAGGCGATCGAGAACCAGGGGTTGATCGAACTCTCCAAGCTGGAGAGCGGACTGGTGGTCCTGGCGACGCTTACCAACGTGGCGCCGCTCCTGGGCTTCCTCGGAACCGTTATCGGGATGATCGCCGCCTTCCAGGCCATCGAGCTCGCGGGAGAGGTGGACGCGGTGACGGTGGCGGAGGGGATCAAGATCGCGCTCACGACGACCGCAGCCGGGCTGGCCATCGCGATCCCGGTGAGCATCGCTCACAACTTCTTTGTCTCCCGGATCGATCACCTCGTGATCGACATGGAGGAGTCGGCCCAGAAGATGATCGACGCGCTGTTCGCCATGCAGACCGGCAGCGCCGGCGGAGCCTGATTCACGGGCTGACCACAGCCTGACAACAGCCACGGAAATGGCGAGAGCGGCCGCACGGTTCGTGATTGCGGCCGCTCTCGCTGCCGTTTGCGTGCCGTCGGCCCTCGCGGGACAGGACAGCCCCGGAGCGGCTGCCGCCCTGCCGGATTCGGTCCAGCGCCACCTCGACGATGGCCGCTACTGGAGGGCCAGCCTCGCGTTGCGTGCCCATCTGGAGCCGCTCGCTGCCGCCCCGCTCGCCGCGCGCATCGTGCTGGCCGACGCGGAGGCCGGGTGGAAGAACTGGAACGGGGCGGTCGCAGCGCTCTCGGCGGGCGGCCTGGACACCGCCCAGGCTCCGCCCCGGGTGTGGTACCTGCTGGGGATCTCGCGCGCGGCGGCCGGCGACGGGACGGAGGCCTCGGCCGATCTCCAGCGTTTCCTCGCCGCCGTCGGCACGGACAGTCGCGAGACGCTGGTGGCCGGCGCGCGCCTGGCCGTGCTGCTGGCCGATGGGCCCTCGCCGGAGGAAGCCGTGCCCGCGCTGGAGGAACTGCGGACCCGCTCTCCGGTGGTGGCTGGGTGGGCGGCGCTCGCGGTGGCGCGGGCGCATGCGCGTGAGGGGCGCGCCGAGACGGTTCCCGAGGCGCTTGCCCTGATCGCGGACCCGGCGGTGCGGCGGCGCGGCTGGTCGCTCGAGCCGGACGCCTGGGCGGCGGCGGGAGACACGGCGGCGGCCCTCGAGGCGCTTGTGCGCGCCGAGGCCGGGGAGGGTGGGGGAGCAACCCCCCCGCGCGTCCCGTTCCTCTCCAGGCAGTGGCGCTACAGGCTCGCGCTGGGCGACTCCGCGGGCGCCGTCGACGCGATGGAGGCGCTCCTGCGCGAAACCACCACAGGAGCAGCCGCGCTCGCCGCCGCGAAGGCCCACTGGAGGGTTGCGCGGAACTCCGGCCCGGACATCCTGCGCCTCGTCGCGCGCGCCCATGCGAGCGGTGGGGAATTCGGCGCGGCGGCGGTCGGCTGGCGCCTCTTGGCCGAGCGCGGCGGCGTCCTCACCGAGTGGGACGGCCTCGCGCGGGCCCGCGCCTACACCGGCAGCGGTGCGCTCGACGCTGCCATCACCGCGTACCGGCCGCTCGCCGAGTCGGACGACCCCGCGATCGCGGCCACCGCCCTGCAGGAGTGGGCGAGCGTCCGGGCCCGGCAGGGGCGGCACGGCGACGCCCGCACCGTACAAGGGTGGCTCGTGGAGCGCTACCCGGCCAGCTCCGGGGCGCTGGACGTCATCTTCTTCCGCGCGGACGACCACCAGGACGCGGGCCGCCTCGACGACGCGATCGAGCACTACGGACGGGTCGTGTCGATGTCGTCCGGGGCGGACCGGGCCGGGCTGTCGCGGATGCGCTGGGCGCAGATCCACCTGGGCCGCGACGAACCCGGTGCCGCCGCCGATGTTTACGGCGCCTACCTGGAGGAATTCCCGAACGGGCGGCGCTGGGAAGAGGCGAGCTACTGGGGCGGGCGCGCTGCGCTGGCCGTCGGCGACACCGCGCGGGCCAATGCGTGGCTGGACCGCCTCCGCCGCGAGAGCCCGTATTCGTACTACGCGTTCCTGGCAGGCCGCGGGGGCAATCCTGGCAATCGCGGGGACGCCGCTGCCGTAGGCGCCGACCCCGGCGATCGCACTGCCGCCGCATCCCCCTTCGGCCCTTCCCCCCAAGGCTGCCTGGTCCCTCCCCCTCCCGACTGGCTGGCGCGGCAGCTGGAGGTACTGGCGACGCTGCGCGAAGCGGGCCTGGACGATGGCGCCGCGGCCCACATCGACGCCATGAGAACCGCCGTATGGGATTCCGACGAACTCCTGCTCAGGCTCGGCACCGCCCTCAACGAGGCCGGCTACACGATCGACGGCATCCGCATGGGCTGGGAGCTGCGCGACCGGGGGCGGGAGTGGGACTGCGCGCTCCTGCGCGTCGTCTACCCCTTCCCCTACCGGGACCTGCTCACCTCACGCGCCGAAGAACTGGGCCTCGACCCGTGGCTCGTCGCGGGACTCGTGCGGCAGGAGAGCGCCTTCCACCCGACGATCGTCTCGCCCGCCGGCGCCATCGGCCTCATGCAGGTCATGCCGGCCACCGGCAGGCAGCTCGCGCGAGCGAGCGGGGTGCGCGACTTTACCACCCGGACGCTCGAGAACGCGGAGATCAACGTCCATCTGGGCACGCGCTTCCTCGCGGAGCTCTTCGAGCGCTACGACGGCGACGTCATCCTCTTCCTGTCGGCCTACAACGCCGGCCCCACCCGCGCCAACCGCTGGCGGCGCATGCCAGAGGCCGCCGACCCGGAGCGCTTCACCGAGCGGATTCCCTTCGCGGAGACGAGGGGCTACGTCAAGAACGTGACGAGGAACAGGGCGCTGTATCGGTGGCTGTATGGGAGCGGCGAATGATGAGATGAGGTCGAGAATCGTCGTTTCGCTCATCGTTGCTGCGTCAGGCTGTGGCCCCGAGGGCGAGGTGTCATCGAGATCCTCCAGCGAGCTGAACTCAGCCCACGAACTGAACTCAGCCCAGGAGTGCGAGTGGCTCGTCGCCCCTGACCCCGGCGATCCGAGTGTTGCGCTGTGCGACGTCGAGTTCCGCGAGGTTGTCCGCTTGGAGGGAAGTATGGAGGGCGTGGCGCCCGACCACCCCGTGCAGGCTCTCTGGGATGGCAGGTATGTAACCGGCACCTACTCGCCCGGCAGACTGGCGCTTTGGGGGCCGGACGGAGGGCTCCTGGAGGTCCTGGGAACGGGCCCCGGAGAGGGCCCGGGCGAGTTCAGCTACGCTGATATGGAAGGGCCTTCTGTCAAGTTAGGGTTTCGTTGTCTTTCATGGCC
>VXLT01000284.1 GCA_009841475.1 Gemmatimonadota bacterium | reverse complement strand
GGTGTGGACCGGGGCGATGGCGGTATTGTCGGCGGGCATGGCGGTCTCATTCCGAAGTTGGTGGTGTGGTCGGTTGCTGTCCTCACCTTCTCATACCCCACAGTTCGGGAAAAGTTCGGTTTTCGGATCTCAAGCCTCTGGCCTGGCCGAAGCCGGGAGTTGAGACTGAACACCCCCCTCCAACCACTGAACACCATGGGAATCACCGACTCCGCCCACCACCGCCGCTTTTCGCCCGCGAAGATGCAGAAGCTCAACCTCTTCGAGACCGATCAGATGTTCTGCGACATCTACTGCCTGCGGCCCGGGCAGGCCCAGCACGTCCATACCCACCCAGGCGCGACCAAGTTCTACTATGTGATCGAGGGCGAGGGCCACTTCACCGTAGGGGACCGGCGCGTCAGCCTCGGGCCCGGCGCGGTGGCCTGGTCCGAGCCGGACGAGCCCCATGGTGTGGCAAACCGGTCTGACCACGACCTGGTCCTGTTGGTGGCGATGGCCCCAAACCCGAATCGGTAGGGGCCCGCGCCCGGGCATGCCAGCCGCTGGAGTGGACCGGCGCCTAAACCAGCCACCGTAGCGCCGCAACAAGCGACGCCAGCGAGGCCAGCCCGGCAAAGGTGGGGTTGATCGCGGCAGCGCGAACCGGCGGCCCGTAGATTCGCGGCATCAGCGGGTAGAATACCGCGGCAACCAGACCGAGGGCCGCCAGGCCGAGACCGAGGTCGACCAGGAGACCCTGCACGCCTGGTCCGGTGGCGCCCGGCTCCACACCGCCGAAGGCTATGAGCAGGACCGGGACGTAGGTGAGTAGCCAGCCGAGCCCCATGTTGCCGAGCACCAGCAGGGAGCGTGGTCCACGGTCGGACTGGAGGCCGATTCGCGAGACTCCAAACAGGGTGAGCTGGGCGGCAAAGGAGGCCGTGAAGGGGATGAGGAGCCACTCGATTCCGGTGATGGCGTGTACGAACAGCCAGAAGAGACCGGTGCCCGCCGCCGTAAGCGCCGCGTACACGGTGTGCGAACGGCGCTCGGTCGAGCGCGCCCGGAACACGGTCTGCGAGAGGAAGAACACCGCCGGCCCCAGGAGCCAGAGCCAGCCGCCCAGCAGGACAGTCGTGTAGCCGAAGAGTCCGCACGCTATAAGCGCGCTGTCGTCGAGCTTGCTGCGGACCCGCCACGCCAGGGCGAATCCTGTCAGCACCACGGCGACGAGCAGTCGAACCAGGAGGGTCTCGGCGTCTTCCCCCAGATAGAGGCGCAGGAACGCGTGGGCGCCCAGGGGGATGAAGAGGTTGTCGAGCCCGCGCCACGCCACGCACTCGAGCATCATCACCAGGAACGCGAGGATCGTCGCGATGAGCACGGCCTCGGCGCGCCCGGTGTCGGTCAGCAGCAGGAGAGGGAGGTGAGCGCTGAAAAAGGCTACCAGAAAGAAGGCGAGCGACCCCTCGAAGCTCTTGCTGCCCTCCGAAGTCAGGTATTGCAATTGCCCGTAGCGGAGACCCACGAGCGCCGCGACGGCGTCTGCCAGCGTCAGCATGAGGATCGGGACGACGTAGAGCAGCCAGTTGCCTTGGCTCAGGATGAAGAGAAGCGTGACGGCGACCGGGAAGTAGATCTCGCCCAGACTCTCCCGCCCCACTCCGTCCATGACCGTCCCCACCCCGCGGCGCAGCCATCGAATCGAGCGCATGGCCACCATCACACCGCACGCGATCACGGCGAGCACGATCATCGGCCACACGCGGTCGAAGACCCACGGCAGCGGGAGAACGACCAGCCCCATCCCGACGTGGACCCCCTTGCGCAACACCTCGGGGTGGAATTGCCCCCACCGCTCGGCTGCCTTAAGGCCGACCAGCAGTAGCGCCAGCGCGGCAAGGACGGCCGACATGGCGAGGAGGTTGGCGATGAGCGTCATTTCGGCGCACCCTCGCGCTCGGGAGCCGAACGGCCGGGAGGATGGCTTGCCGCCCCGGCCGGATGGCTTGCCGCCCCGGCCTTCACGGTTTCGACCACGAACCGGCTGTAGAAGAATGCCTTGTCCTGGCGGTGAAGCCGCTCGGCAAGCCGGCCGTCCGGGACGAGGGCGTGGGCCAGCTCCGGCGGCCGGCTGCGGGGCACCAGCATGTTCCAATAGGCGAACCGGGCCCCATGGCGGGCGCGGCCTACCAGGGTGGCGAGCAACTGGTGGAAGCTCTCATCCGACATGTATTCGAAGATGTCGCTCAGGTTGAAGCCATCGAAGCGCAACCCGGGCTCGGAGGCGAGAAGCTGTTCGATGGACATGGGGTGCCATTCGAGCCGGTCCAGGTTTTCCCGGATGGCGTCGAAGTTCTCCCTGCGCAGGGCGTGCGGGAGGGCGGTGGTGTGGCGCCCGGTGAGGATCCACTGGAGGTAGGGATTGGCCGCGGGATCGAGCTCGGTGAGGGCGTGCCGTGCGCGCGACAGAATCCGCTCGGCGACCGAGCCTTCCACGTAACGGAAGAAGGCCGGATCGCGTCCCATCCTGCCCATCACGAACCGGGAGAAGAAGACGCGAAACAGGAGCCGCCAGCGCCGGTTGTCCCAGCTCCGGGCGTAGAAACGGCGGCGCTCTTCCAGGCCGCCGCCCTCCAGCAGGCGGTCGACGCGACGGCGCGGGTGGATCCACGGCACCACCCTGGTGCGGAATACCTCGAAGTACCGTTCGAACTTGCCGGCACTGCCGATCCCGGCCCGAACAAGCTCCGGGCGGGCGTCCCAGAAGGCTCGGACCTCGCCGTCGAGCGCGGTGCGGCAACGGCGGTAGAGTGCCTCCCGGTCGCCGCATTCGCGTGAGCCTACGAGCTGCAGGAGCTCGTCGTGCTCGAGCGCTCGGTAGGCGGCGACGCGCAGCGCCAGGCAGGCGAGCTGCGCCGGGTTCATGTCGACAGCGATCACTCGCGCCGGATTTCGCGAGAGCAGCGAGAGCGAGTTGTCCCCCGCCGAAGCGATCGACAGGCAGGTGTCCCCCTCGCCAACGTCGAGCGCCTCCAGCAGGATGTCGGCGTCTTCCCAGCACTGCGCGTAGCGGACGAACGAGAAGTCGGCGCGCGCGGCAGCTTCCGTCATGGTCAGGCCCCCTGTGCCGGGCACGCGCTGGGCCGCCCCCGGGCTCTCATGCTTCGGCTGCCTGTTCCGATTGCGCCGGGTCCGTGTCGCCGGTATCCGGGCCATCCGCGGGCCGAGCCGCCACATCCAGCCTCACCGTTCCACGCGCCCCGTCCATCTCGATCCAGCGGCCGCTCTCGATCCGGGTGGTTACACCGGCAATCGACACGATGGCCGGAATCCCCATCTCGCGGGCCACGATGGCCGAATGCGAAAGCAGGCTCCCGCGCTCGACCAGAATCCCGGCCGCGGCCGGGAAGAGCATGATCCATCCCGGATCGGTGCGCTCCGCAACCAGAATCTCGCCCTGCTTCAGTTCGGCCCCTCGCGGATCGCGGATCACGCGCGCCCGGCCTCGCACCACTCCCGGACAGCAGCCGATGCCACGGAGTCCATCGTCGGCGGCCTCGGCTTCACCCTCCCCGGCAGGGCTCGCGGCGCTCGCCGCATAGCTGTTCGCGATGTACGGCGCGCCGAAAGTCTCGAAGCGGTCGGCCGGAGCCTCGAGTTCGGCGTAGCGCTCGAAGGCACGGCGCCGCACCCGGGCGAGACCGCACAGGTTGTCGCACGCCGCCGCCCCCTCCACGTACGCGACGATTTCGTCCAGCTCCAGGTAGAAGACATCGCGCGGATCGTCCAGCACCCCCTCGGCAAACAGCCTGCGCCCGGCCTCGAGAAAGATCCGGCGCACGCGGCCGAAGAGGCGGGTGCGCTCGAACCTCAGGTTCTCCCGGTCCCGCACCCGGCGCCGGGCATTGCGCAGCACCCACGCGAAGATCGCACGGCGCAGCGGGCGGCGCGCAAGGGCCCGGCGCACCCTCGCCTCCGCCTTCGCGCGCACATCCGCCTGTACACCCGTGTCGAACGGCTGGCCGCGCACGAGCCGGGCCGCGGCGTGCCCGACCGAGCGCATCAGCGGCTCCGGATCATCGAACAGCGTCGTGGATTCGAGCTTGAGTTCGTCGAGGCACCGGTCGCCGAAGGTGTCGATGTAGTCGTCGTAGAGCCCCGCCAGCTCGTCGTGGCGGCGGAGCGCCCTCACAGCCGCAGGCACTGCCGCACCGCAGAGGGCCTCCGTCAACTCGGGGTTGGCAGCCGCGATCCTGGCCATCCCGACAATGCGCTTCGCAGGCTCGGCGCTGATCATGCCCCCCTGGTCGCACACCAAGTCGTTTTGCAGGGAACCGTGCTCGTCCTCCTCCGCGGGGCACCACCCGGCCGTCAGTCGGCCCAGCACGCCGAAGAAGATCATCGCGAAGAAGTCGTTGACCAGCGGCGCATCCCACCGCGTCAGCAGACTGGACTCCAGGCCGCGATAGTCGGCCACCAGCTGGTCGAGCCGCCGGGCTTCGAGCGGCGGATCCGGCGGCGCGAGCGCGTGGTTGAGGCGCTCATGGAACCGGTCGATCATGCCCGGCAGCCGCACCTGGTTGGCGACCATGCCCGCCGCCGTGCGGACCAGCCGAAGCAGATCGACGAGGCGCGCCGACCGTGAAGCGCCGGATGCGGCGGCCGTGATCTCGTCGGGAAGGCTCTCCCGCACCCCCATCATCTGTTCCATGAAGCGGCGGTTGAAGGTGTAGCCGGGGAGCAGCGCGATGACGCGGTACCAGTTGAGAAGGTTGTAGTACACGCGGCCCCGGATCAGCCCGAGCATGCGGCGGAAGGTCAGGTCGTTGGCAGCGATCTTCTGCTTGGTCACCCCCAGTAGCCGGCAGAACTCGCGGTAGACGCCTTCGTAGGCGTGCAGCGCGAAGCTGAAGGTGAGCGGGGTGGTGATGCCGCTGTAGCTCTCCACGATGTTCGAGTTGTCCCAGATCGCGCGGACGCCGTCGGGATCGGGTGTCGAGGCCAGGGAGGTGATGGGCCGCGACTGGAGGAGGAAGATTTCGCCGCCGCGCATCGCCCACTCGATGTCCTGCGGCCGGCCGAAGTGCTGCTCGGCCCGGCGCGCCACCTCCGCTATGCGCGCCGCCTGCTCGTCGGTAAGTGCGGGCTCGGAGGCGGCGGGCTCCGCGATCTCGTGCGCTGCAACGCCTTCCGCGGTGTCGGGGGCAGGCCGGTGCGCCAGGGTCTTCGCCACGATGTCCCGCTCGAGGATCGTTCCGTCGAAGTGGACGCGCCAGGTGTCGGCATCCGCGTCCCCGCCGACCAGCGCCGTTCCCAGACCGTGGAGCGCCGAGACCACCGCCACCGAGCGGCGTCCCGTCACGGGGTCCGCGCTGAAGGCGACTCCGGAGACCTCGCTATCCACCATCTCCTGCACCAGCACTGCCGGTGCCTGCGGCAGCCCTTCGAGATCGTTCTCTCGCCGGTAGGCCAGGACGCGTTCGCTGAAGCCCGATCGCCACACGTCGACGATCCGGCCCGGCAGCCGCTGGCGGGTCACGGACAGGAAGCTGTCGAACTGGCCGGCGAAGGAGTGTTCGACGCCGTCCTCCTGCACGCCGGACGAACGCACCGCGACGAAGCGGCCGCCCGGATCCAGCGCGGAGAAACGCGCCTCGACCTCCTCCATAACCTGGGGCGCCGGCGAGATCCTGGCGAAGAACTCCTCAAGCTCGCCCTGTTCCCCAGCCTGTAGCAGGGCACGGCGCTGGCGCGCCGACAGACCGGCTTCGAAGGCGGCCGGCGAGATCACGAACCACGCCGGGATCTTCATCCCCGTCCCGGAAAGCGACGAGAGCGCCGCCGCCTTGCCCCCCATGCGGGACAGATCGGCGCCGTCCGAATGCGAGAGAACGAAGGTCATCCGAGTTGCCGCCAGAGCAGCGGAGCCGGCCCCAGGCTCAGGTAGAGCGCCAGCGTCCAGACCCCGGACCAGTTCTCGATCCACGCCCCCGCGCCCTGCGTCTGGCGACGCAGGAAGAGAACCCCGATCAGTACCGCGCCAGCGAGGGTCATGCCAAGTACGATGCCGAGCGGCAGCACGAATCCGATGCGCCGCGCGGCCAGGAAGGCACACCCGAAGGTAAGCCCCATCACCAGCCACCACATTCCCACCGCACGCGGCCGCCCCCACACCACGGAGTAGTTGGCCACGCCCTCCTCCTCATCCGCCGGACTGCGGATCTTGCGGCCGATCTCGATCACCATGCCGTTGAACAGGCTGGCCAGCAGAAACCAGAAGAGCCCGGATGGCGGATGACCCTGGAAAACCAGCCAGTCGGTGCTGGTGGCGTACAGGTCGATCAGCGGCATGATGGCCATGTGGGTAACCATGTAGGTGAGGTGCTTGCCGCGCAGCCACTCCCCGACGAAGAACTCCTTGCTCATCAGGGTGAGGTAGGTCCAGGTGACGAGCAGGAGGACGAGAAGCCGCGCGTCCAGCCAGAGAGCCAGACCCAGTTGCAGCACCCCGGCCAGCACGAAGAGCCCGCCCAGTTCCCGCAGGGTCACGAGACCTCGCGGGACGGGACGGTAGGGCCGGTAGCGAGCGTCCTCCTCGTCGTCCTTGAACTCGTCCGCAATGCGCAGCTGCAGGAAGAAGATCAGGCAGGAAGCGAAGGCGACCACCGCCGACACCGGGCTGGGCCAGCCGGAGGGCGATCGCAACATCCACGAGAAAGCGACAGCGCTGAAGCTGAAAGCGAGGATCAGCGGCCCGTGCCGTGCGAGGGGGAATCGTTCCCGCTGGTAGACCCACCAGCGCCGGATGCCGCGCTCTGCGGGACCGCGCTCTCCACGGCCTCCCGAGTCGGCGTTCCCGGTCGCTCCGGTCACGATTCCGTCACTTCAGTCACGATGCCCCTGCGTCGGTTTCTCTGACGTTTCCCTTGTTTGCGCCCCCGGCGGGCCCCCGTGCCAGCGACTGGTGCGCATGAGTGAAGTGGCCCGCCGACAGCGCGGCAATGATCGACAGCTCGCCGGCAAGCACCAGGGCGGCGCATACCTCGGCGAAGGCAGCTGCCTTGCCGGGCCCCGCCAGGTTCATCATCTGCAGGCAGGCGTTCTGGCTCGGGAGACCCGTTCCACCTCCGACCGTCCCCACGATGACGTTGGGCAAGGTGACCGCAGCATAGAGGCTGCCGTCTCCCGCGGGCTCGAAGCGGGTCACGCCGACGGCGGATTCCGCCACGCAGGCGGCGTCCTGCCCGCAGGCGATGTAGAGCGCCGCCATCCCGTTGGAGTAGTGCCCCTGGATCCCGATGTTGCCGCTCATCACCCCGCCGATCGACGAGACCCGGTAGAAGTCCAGCATGCGCCTGGCGCTCGACTTCAGGTGTCCCTGGAGGATGTCGGCGGTGAGGGTTACCTCTGCGGTCGCCTTCCTTCCGCGCACGTTCTGAAAGGACAGGTGCGAGGCCTTCTTGTCTCCCGACAGGTTCGCCTCGACGAACCAGTAGGCGGGCTGCACGGGTGTGTGTTCGAGAATGAAGCGACAGATTGCCTCGGTCGCGATCGTGACCATGTTCTGCCCGGCGGCGTCGCCAGTGCTGTATTCGAAGATCAGGTAGACGTGATTGCCCTCCAGGTTGAAGCGGGTGCGGATGAGCTCCCCGTGGCGGGTCGTCGAGGCGACGATCGTGCGGAAGGTCTCCTCATGGCCCCCGGCCCACAACAGGAACTTGCCGACATCGATCAGGGTGTCGAACGCGAAGACCGGCGCCCGCGTCACGCCCTCCCAGAACATCGCCGTCGTACAGCCGCCGGCCAGCGTGATGGCCTGCGCCCCTCGCGTGTAGGATGCCACCAGCGCGGCTTCGGTCGTCGCCAGCGGCGCGTAGTAGTCGCCCTGGGCGTAAAGCCCCCGCACCCGCAGCGGCCCGGCCAGCCCGATCGGGAGCTTCACCGTGCCGATGAAGTTCTCGATGTTCTTGCTGTAGACGCCCATCTGCTCGCGCGTCATGGCGTCGAGGAGGGATTCCCTGGAGCGCGCCTCGACATCGAGCAACTCCCAGCGCTGGTCCACCGCCTCCGGTGAGATCTGCGACATCGCATCGCCGCGGGGGACGTGAGGCGAGATGTCATCCCGGGAAGGCGTCAGCGCCTGCTCGATTTCCTCCTCGGTGCGGTCGGCGAGGAGCCGGCCGAAGTAGTTGCGCACGCTGCGGAGATCAATGGCCATGTCGGTCCAGTTCCTTCATCAGTGCGGGGTAGTCGACTTTCGCGTTGTGGCGGCGGTCGACCGGGATTCGGGGCAGTCGCACGACTCTGTCGATTTGTGCCCAAGATAGTGTCTCGTGCACGCGTCGCGCCGCATCCGCGGGCGCCCTCGGCCCCAACTGCACCGCCAGCAGACGTTGGCCGTCGCGGCTGGCGAGCGCGCTTCGCGCAATCCAGGGCAGCTGGCTTGCCGCGCATTCGGCGGCGAAGGGATGGATCGTGCCGCGTTCGTCCCGGATGACGGCGCCGGCGCGTCCAAGCAGCCACAGGCGGCCTTCGTCGTCGAGGTATCCGGCGTCGCCGGTGCGGTGCCAGATTCCGCCCTCGACGCGGAATTTGGTCTCCTCGTCGCCGACGCCGTTCAGGTAGCCGCCGAGCACGTGGGGGCCGGAGACCACGATCTCGCCGCTGTGCTCGGGTGGGAGCGTGAGACCGGCGAACTGCTCGGCCGTCATCGGCCGAAGGGGCTCGCCCCAGCGGTTGGGCAGGATGCGCAGGTCGATCTGCCGCACCGGCTTCCCCACCAGGAGCCCCTGCCCGGCATACATGGCTTCGAGGTCGGAGGCATCCACCTCGGCCCAATCGAGGTGAGAGATGGGCTCCGCCTCGGTCGAACCGTAGACGACGATTGCGCGACCCCGCGGCGACGCGGATTGGAGTTCCTGCAGAAGGGGAGGGAAGACGGGGGCGCCGCCGGTGTAGAGTTTCCGGAGCGAGCCGAGGCCGGTTTTGGCCCCGAGTGCCCCCTGAAGCAGCCGCGCGTACAGCGCCGGAGAGCCGACGGTGCGGGTAACGCGATGACGCTCGATCTGTGCGAGCACCGGGCCGGGCTCGATGAACCCGGGACGCCGGAGGTCCCCATTCGGGATCACCGATGTCACGCCCGACGCCAGGTTGGCGAGCACGAAGATCGGCAGGGTGGGCAGGTCCACCTCGCCGGGCTCCAGCTCGATCGACTCGGCCAGGGCGGCGTGTTGCGCCAGCAGGAAGCCGTGGGTGCGGACCGCCGCCTTCGGGACCCCGGTGCTGCCGCTGGTGAAGGTGAGGAGGGCGTCGTGTGAGGAGTCGCAGGGGGTGATCGAGTTCAGGGGATCAAGGCGTTCGAGCGTGGACCAGCGCTTCGCCCCCGGGGCCCGGCCCGCAGTAACGAATTGCCGTTCGATTCGACGGAGTCCCCGGCAGAGGAGCCTCAGAAGGTGTGCCCGGCCCGGCCCGATGAACGCTTTGGGCCGGGCGATGCCGCAGCACTGTTCGATGTGCCGGCGGCCGGCCGAAGGGTCGAGCACGGTCGCAACCACGCCGAGCCGGAAGATCGCCAGGAGCGCGACGTAGAGTTCGATGGACATGGGCTGGAAGACGAGGACACGATCCCCCGTTTGGAGCCCCGAGACTCGCAGCAGCGCGGCGGCACGTGCAGAGCGTTGTGCGAGCTGCGCGAATGTGAGTGTGTGCGTGTCCCCGGCCGCCGCTTCGATGATGGCCGGCTCGTGGGGCCGGCTAGCGGCCTGATCGATCAGGATCCGGGTGATGTTCACGCCAGGCGATTCCTCATGTCAACGCCTTCCCATAGAGGGTATACCGCCGGATCGTCTTGCCGTACCGCGCCGAGATGCCCCGCGACCGATTGGTCTCGTGCATCAGCGCGTGAATGGCGCGCTCGAACCCGAGCTTCCTCGCGGCCTGCTGGCAGTCATCCATCAGCAGCCCTCCCAGCCCCTTCCCGGCGCACGTCGGGTGAACGGCCATCGACTTCACAACGGCGGTGCGCTGCGGCCCGCCCCGCGCCGGCTCCATGAGATCCGGAATTGCGAATATGAAGCCGACGAGTTGCCCGCCCCGTTCCGCGAGGAGGACCAGATCGGGCACCAGATGCGGACGGATCGGAGCGTAGGACGCGAGGAAGGCTTCGAGCCTGATTGGGCTGTAGAGCAGGTTGCCGGCGAAAGCCACCAGCGACAGTTCGTGAATGGCCGCGAGTTCGGCTTCGAAGCGGTCGATGTCGATCTTCCGCACGGTGATGCCGTCACGTTCGAGCTCGGCCCGGCGCTGGTCAGAGCGCGGGTCGCAGCGGGTGAGGTCCGCGTTGAGTGCCGAGAAGTAGGTGGCCAGCGGAACGAATCCGGCGCTGGCGAAGTGCCCGGGCCAGTCGTCGGGATTGTCGGGCTCCAGGAAGAAGGCCGGCTCCGTCCCGCGTTCGGTCAGCAGCCGGTAGCGGTGCCAGGTGGAGCCGTCCATCGGGCCGATGAGGCGGTCGCATCCGTCCGCCCGGTGCCAGGTCGTGGCGTGTTCGAGCAGTTCGTTGCCCGCGTCGGCGTCGGCCGCGGCGTAGTGGCCGATCAGGCCGGTCGTGGTCGGCGCGCCGTGGTGGTCGCGGGCTCGCCAGAGCGAACACCGGGCGATCAGGCGGCCCGCCCGATCCTGCAGCGCGAGGTGGCGGGAGGGGGTGGTGAGGTGGAAGGCTGCGGGTTCCAGAGGCTCGACCGGGCCGGCCGGCAGTGACGCCAGGTCGTCAGCGTGGTCGATGATGGTGAGGGGGCTCATGCGTCCTCGGTTCTCAGCACGAGTCCTCACCTTGTGCGTCGGGGTGCCATTTGGGTAGGATCTTGCATCCGCTCACCTGCCTGTTCGGTTGCTCCAGCTTGGCCACTCACGTGGTTGGTGGATTCAGAACCGCAGGTGGAAGCCGACACCGATGCCGTTGCCGAAGACCGGAGGGAACGCCACAGGCTCGAAGATCGGCGTCTTCATATTGTAACCGATTACACCTCCGGCTAACGTACCGACCGGCACGCTCGCGAGACCGATGTAGCCCCATGTCAGTACGCAGGCCAAGTCGCCGAGCCCGTTGTCACCAGAGCATGTAAGCGAGCCTCCCACAATTGGCACAGCCAAGCCGGCCAATGCGCCCAGGAGGACGCCCTCCAACGTCTTGCGCTTGAAGCCCGTCCTGATCTCCAAATACTCCACCTGATCAAACGGGATGAACCCGGTGTTCAGGTACACCCCGCTCGAGTCGGCCCGTTGGAAGGTGGCCAAAGTCTCGCCGTTCACCCTCACCGTGCTGCCCGGGTTCTGTGCGGCCAGCCCGCCGGGTACCACCAGCAACGCGGTGAGCCAAGCCAGCTTGTTCAGTGACCTCATGGTGTTACCTCTCCTTGTGTGTGGGGCTTGTTGCGGTCAAGGTGCGGTTCACCGAGACCCTCCTGGCACAAATGAAATCCCCACCCGGTAGGTCATGAGGTTGGCGTCGCTCGCAACGGGGTCGGCAACCCAGCCGCCTCCGGGGAGCTCCCGCAGCCCACCCTCGGTCACGTATTCCGCCAGCCCGTTGTGGTTGTAGACCGCGGAAAGGTCCAGATGGACCGTCCCGTCCTCATCGTCATGCAGCTTCACCGAGAGCCCACATCCACGAAGGGGATCGTCGGGCTCAGCGGCCGCGCCGTCCAGGTGAGCACCCAGGGCGAGTCACCATCCGCCTCACCTGGCGGCCGACCAGGTCCCGGTCACGCTTATCGATCCCACCCCGGGGATCGTGCCGGTGCCGGTCAGGCTTCCGCTCATCGAATTCCCGGACACGGTGCCCTCGTGCATCAGGAGCACGAAGCCGTCGACCTCGAAGCTGACGGAGGTCCCGTCCACCGTCCCGCTGATCTGCCCCGGGTCTTCCTCCGTGAACGGCTCGAGAGCGAAGGCCGGTGAATCGCATGTCCACTCCCCGCCCCGCGCGGTCCCGGAGACGGAACTGCCCGACTGGGTGATTGTTGCTCGCACGCCGGACCCGGAACAGTCGGTGGTGCCAAGAGCCCCCAGCGTCACCGTATAGGTCGCCGAGTACGTCCACGACCCGCTGACGTCCGCGTGCTCGGGCGGTTCGGTGCCGTCACCGCAAGCCATGGAAGCGACGGCGACGAAGAGTAGCAGGCGGTGGATTCCGTTGTTGATGCCGATGTTCATGTTGGGTGTCTGTGATTCCGGTTTGATGAGAGAGTCCACCCGGGGGCGGCTCTTGTCTCCTTGAAAGGACCCGCACTACCACCAGGACGGAGGCGTTCGTCCAATATAACGATCATTGTGTGTACGATCTGTGGACACAAGACTGCGTTATCGTGATATTTTCGTGTACTTAATACAGATCGGCGAACTTGCATACGCGATGTTGCTCACGGTATCGTGAATTCGGCGGTCCCTTCGTGTCCAACCATGGCCTTGGAGACTTTTTTCACCCATGAGCAACCTCGACGCCCTCAGACGGGAGAACCGGGCGCTGCGGAACCGCACCGCCATGCTGAGCGCGGCGATGTTGCGCATCAGCGAAAGCCTCGATATCGAGATGGTGCTGCACGAGACTGTGGAGAGCGCACGCGTACTGACCGATGCCCGCTACGGCGTGATCACGACGCTCGACCCCGAGGGACGGATTCAGGACTTCGTCACCTCCGGGCTGACGGCGGAGGAGCATCGGCAGATGGAGGAGTGGCCGGATGGGCCCCGGCTGCTGCGACACCTTCGGGACCATCCTGCGCCGCTGCGAGTGGGCGACGTGTCCGGCTTCCTGGAATCCCTGGGCCTTTCCACCAACCTCTGGGATACGAGCACCCTTCAGATCACACCGATGTACTATCGGGGCGAGCATCTCGGGAACTTCTTTCTCAGCGACAAGCGGAACGGCGAGGAGTTCACCAGCGAAGACGAAGAGGTTCTGGTGCTGTTTGCATCCCAGGCGGCCGCGGCGATTGCGAACGCGCGCGCCTACCGGGACGAGAGCCGGACCCGGGCCGATCTGGAAGCCCTGATCGACGCATCTCCGGTGGGCGTGGCAGTCCTGGACGCCAGGACCGGGCGAGCGGTGTCGTTCAACCGCGAGGCGCAACGGATAGTCGAGGGTCTCCGCGCTCCGGGTCAGGCACCGGAGGATCTCCTGAACACAATGACGGGCCGATTCCCGGATGGGCGGGAGTTTGCCCTCGAAGAGGCATCGCTGGCCAGGGAACTACGCGTCGGCCGGCGGGTGCGCGCCGAGGAGATCGAGTTGTCGGTGCCCGACGGCCGAAGCGCCAGAATGCTGATCAACACCACGCCGATCCGCTCCGACGATGGCGAGGTCGTATCGATGGTCGTCGCCATGCAGGATCTGGCGCCGTTGGAGGAGTTGGAGCGGTCGCGTACCGAGTTCCTCGGCCTGGTCAGTCACGAGTTGCGGGCGCCGCTGACCTCGATCAAGGGATCGACGACGACCGTGCTGACGGCGACGCCCGAGTTGGATCCCGCCGAGCAGCGCGCGTTCTTCCGCATCATCGACGAGCAGGCGGACCACATGCGCGGGCTCATCGGCGATCTCCTCGATGCCGGACGCATCGAGACGGGCACTCTGTCGGTGAGGCCCGAATCCTCCGAGGTGGCCGCGCTGGTGGACCGGGCGAGGAACACGTTCCTCAGCGGCGGGGGCCGGCATACCATCCTGGTGGACCTGCCTGCCGGTTTGCCTCCCGTGATGGCCGACCCGCGGCGCATCGTCCAGGTTCTGAACAACCTCTTCGCCAATGCGGCTCAGCACTCGCCGGAGTCGTCCCCAATCCTGGTCGGGGCGGTGCGGGATGGTGTGCACGTCGCCATCTCGATTGCCGACGAGGGCCGGGGCGTGGAGCCCGAGCGGCTGCCGCACGTGTTTCGCAAGTACGCCCCCGCCGGCGGGGAGGGGGTGACGACGGGCTATGGCCTGGGGCTCGCCATCTGCAAGGGGCTGGTGGAGGCGCACGGGGGCCGCATCCGGGCAGAGAGCGGTGGCCAGGGCCAGGGGACGCGCTTCACCTTCACCATCCCGGTTGCCGGGGAGCCCCCGCCCGACTCCGTTGGCACCTCCGCGGTGAAGCCCGCGGAAAGTCGCGAACGCCCTCGCATCCTGGTGGTCGACGATGATCCGCACCTGCTGCGCCTCGTTCGCGACATCCTGTCGAGGGCGGGCTACGACCCGCTCGTCACGGGCGACCCGCGGGAGCTGCAGCGAATGATCCGGACCGAGGAGCCCGCGCTCGTCGTACTCGACCTGATGCTCCCCGGTGCCGACGGGATCGAGCTGATGGAGCGGGTGCCCGAGCTTGCGGGCCTGCCGGTCATCTTCATCTCCGGCTACCGCAGGGAAGAGACCATCGCGAGAGTGCTCGACCTTGGGGCCGCGGACTACATCGTCAAGCCCTTCTCGCCGATGGAACTCGTAGCGAGGATACGGGCCACGCTGCGCCGGCAGGCTGAGCCCGAACAGTTCGAGGTGGGCGACTTGCGCATCCGCTACGGCCCGCGCGAGGTCAGCGTTGGCGGCAGGCCGGTCGATCTCACCGCCACCGAGTTCGGACTTTTGCGCGCGCTGTCGCTCAATCCGGGACGTGTTGTGACCACGAACAGCCTGCTGCGGCAGCTGTGGGGCCGGCGGGGCGGAGGCGATTCGGAGCGGGTACGCACCTACGTGAAGAAGCTCCGCCGGAAGCTCGGCGACGACGCAGCGAATCCCGCCTACATCTTCAACAAGCGCGGCGTCGGCTATCGGATGGCGGGCCCGGAGCGGGACTGAACCCCACCGGTCCGCGCCGAAGGGGGCCGCCGACCGGCGTAGTTGCGAGAAGCGACCAGGCGTTTCAGCTGAAACGCGCAGCACCTGTGAGCTGGTCCCCTCACCCGCTTCCCTCCACCCGGATCGTCAGAATGTCGATGTCGTGGTACTGCTGGTGCCGGATGGACGACGCATAGTGCCGTAGCAGCCTCAACGGCGTCTCGGCGTCCACCGGAACGTTCCCGGCTACCTCGGTCAGCATTGTCAGCTGGTCTTCCAGATTCGTCTGGTCGGTGGTCGCGATGAACTCCAGATCGGCCGCGTTGCCGTCGGCGCTGGCCAGCAGCAGAAGGCGGCGCTCCACGCCGGCGGCGCGGTCCTCGCCGGTCGCGCCTTCCCCGCCGGCCGCGCCTTCCCCGTCCCCTCGCGTCAGGATCTGCATTGTCTCCTCGCCCACCGCGCGCAGCCGCAACTCCATATCCCCGCCCCACCCCTTCCTCGCTGCGAACCTGACCAGAAAAGCGTCGACCTCCGGCCATGTCTCCGCGGTCAGGCGCGTCTTCAAGCGCCTTCTTCGGCCGCGGGTGACCTCCCCGAACAGCGTGAGCAGGATCACGGCGAATCCGCCGACCGTCATTCCGTTCCCGAGCAGTTCGCCCCACGCCCCCTGCCAGTATTCCGGGTAGATCCAGTCAAGCTGGAAGGCGAAGCCGATCCAGAACGCGACGCCGACGATGAGGCCCTTCCGGTGGTCCAGGCCGTCCTGCAGCAGGATCCTCATCCCGAAGACGAAGATGAGCGCGACGATCACGACGAAGTAGGCCGCCACCACCGGGCCCGGCATCGCCACGATCAGGGTCACGAACTTCGGCAGGAACGCAAGCGCCACGAAAACGGCGCCGACGGAGATCCCGATCGCCCGAGACGCGACCCCGGTGAGTTCCGCGACGCTGACGCTCATGCCGTAGGTGGTGTTGGGGACCGTCCCCGCGAGGCCGGAGAGAAGATTGCCGACGCCGTCGGCGGAGATCGCGCCCTGGATGGAACGGAAGTCGATCGCGCGCGGCCGGCGCCAGGACACCCGCTGGATCGCGATGCTGTCGCCGAGCGTGTCCATGGCACCCACCAGCGTCACCATGATGAACGACGGCAGCAGGGCCCAGAACTCCGGTCTGAAGCTGAAGTCGACACCGGGATGGGCCAGGTCCGGCAACCCGATCCAGGCGGCCTCGCGAACGGTTGTGAAGTCGTAGATCCCGAACCCGAGGCTCGCGGTCAGGCCGCCCGCGATGATCCCGATGGCCGGCGCCCAGAGTCTCAGCGCGCCGGTGAAGCGAAGCGGGATCAGGATCATGACGAGCAGCGTGACCGCGGCCGTGACCGGGCCTGCCGCCGCCGAGGCGTCCACGGGCACCTCGCCAAGCTTGCGCACGATCATCGGGGCGAGCGTCACCGGTATCAGGATCAGCACGGTTCCGGCGACGGTGGGCGTGAAGATCCGCCGCAGGAGCGCCATCCTCGCGGCCAGCACGAACTGGACGAGCGCCGAAGCGATGATGAGCGTCGCGAGCATTCCGGGCCCGCCCTGCTCGAGCGCCGACACGCTGACCGCGAGGAACGCGCTGGTGCTCCCCATCACGAGGATGTAGCCGGCCCCGATGCGCCGGACGCGCCGCGCCTGGATCGCCGTGGTGATTCCGCTCACCACCAGCGCCGCGAACACCGCCCAGGACAGGTACTCGGCGCTGCCCCCCGCGACGGTGATCATGACCGTTGGCGTGAGGATGATGCTGGCGATGCAGATGAGGGCGTACTGGAGTCCGAGCCCTGCTGTCATCGGGAGCGGCGGACGCTCGTCGGGCTGGTAGCGGACGTGCTGGCGGGTGGAAGCGGGATTCGGGCCGGCCATCAGGCGTTCGGTCCGACGGCTCCGGCCGCGGGACCGGGCACTGCTGCTGCGGGACCGGCGGATCCCGCTGCCGAATGCCACCGCCCGGGCTCCTCCTCCAGCCTCTCCACCGCCCCCCGCAGCACCTCCAGCGCCAGATCGATCGTGTCGAGGTGGGTGCGGAAGGCCAGCGCGGCCATCCTGAGCACGAACCTCCCATCGATCGTGGTCGACGACAGGAAGACCCGGCCGTCCCGGTGCGTCTCCTCCACCAGCGCCTGGTTGAAGGCGTTCGCGTCGCCCGACGCCGGCACCCACCGGTAGGTCACTACGGTGAGCTCGGGCTGCGGTCCCACCTCGAACCCCAGCGCCGCGACCTCGCGGTGGAAGTACTTCGCGAGTTCGAGCTTTTCGCGCAGGCACGCCCGGAACGGCTCCTCGCCGTGCAGCAGCAGCGGCAGCCAGACCCTCAGCCCGCGGAAGTGCTTGGTCAGCTCCGGCGATACGGCGGCGGGAGACCGTCCTCCGGCCTCGGCCTCGACCGTGTCCTGCATGTAGCTGGCGTAGTAGGCGTGCGCGTCCTGGAGCGCGTCGCGGTTCCGGACCAGCACGGCGCCGGTGCCGTACGGGAGGAACATCCCCTTGTGAGGATCGAGGACCACCGAGTCCGCGCGCTCCATCCCGGCCAGCGCGGGGCGGAACTCCGGCAGCATGGCGAAGAAGCCTCCGTAGGCGGCGTCGACGTGGTACCAGATGCCGCCGCGGTGCGCGATGTCGGCGATCTCCGCGAGCGGGTCGATCGCGCCGGTATCCGCGGTGCCCGCCGAGGCGAGCACGAGCCAGGGCTTGAGCCCCCGCGTCCGGTCCGCCGCGACGGCTTCCGCGAGCGACCGGGGGCACAGGCGCCGGCCCGGGTCCACCGCGACGTCCCGGCGCACGGTTTCGCCCATTCCCGCCACGCGCAGGGCCTTGTGCAGGCATTGGTGAATGTGCGGTGATGCGTACACGACGGCGCGCTCGAAGTCCCGGGCGCGGAGCCCCGCCGCTTCACGCGCGGCAACGACCGCGATCAGACTCGCGATCGACCCGCCCGAAGCGAGGTTGCCATCGGCGGTTTCGGGAAACCCGACGAGATTCGCCATCCAGTCGAGGATCAGGTCCTCCATTTCGACCGCCCCGGGCCCGGCGAAGCGTACGCCGGCGTACTCGTTCGTGACTGCGGCGAGGTAGTCGGCGAGCGACGAGGCGTAGAGCCCGCCGCCGGGGATATAGGCCAGATGTCCCGCGTGCGAGGGCAGGAGTCCCGGGCGCACGACGGACTCGTCGATCCGCTCGATGAGCTGGTCCATTGGCCGGGGCCCGGGTCCGATGGCGTGGTCCCGGAGCGCCCGGGCGGCAGACTTGTCGTGGTTGTAGGCGGGCGTCGCCGAGAGCTTGTCGAGGTACTGCCGGGCGTAGGCGTGTGCCGCGCTCAGGAGGCGGTCGCGCTCAGCCGCGCCGGGGTCGAGCGACCGTGATGCCCGCTCGAGTTCGAGGATCCGGGAGCGTAGGGTCATCTGCGGCGGGGATCAGTCTCGTGACTACCCAGCCGGGTGCGCTGCACGATGGCCCGGTCGATCAAGCCTTCAACGGTCGGATCGACGTTGCGCATCTGGATACGGGTCATGAATGCCCGCGGTCCCATGGAGACGAACAACCGGCCGAAGACTTCATCGGCAAAGCTGCTTGTGAACACGCCCACTCCCTTGAAGTCGAAGACGATGGCAGGGTGGTCCCGCAGCAGGTTCTCGACTACCCGGCGAATGTGCCGCCCGCCCTTGCGGGAACCGAAATGCGAGGACGCCCTGTCTGCCATCTTCATGACCAGGAGGCCGGTGTCGCTCTCGAACACTCGCTCCACGAAATCGTGCGGAGGATCGTGGGGCTTCCCCTTGAAGCGCAGGGCCCGCTCGAGCAACCCGGATTCGTCAAGTCCGATCTTGCAGCGGACCGATGTCCCCATGTAGGGCGCCGGGGGCCGCCAGGTCTTCAGGCTGCCCGAGCCAGCGCGCCGCAGGACACCCCGGTTCGACCTGATCTCGAACTCTCCGCTGGACAGAGCCGCCACCTGGTAGCTGCCGAAGAGACCGTTTCCGGCGTTGCGTTCCCTGTCCCGCGTCACGCCTTCGGTGATGGCAGCACGCAGCGCCGCCTGGTCGTCATCGTGCCCCATGCTTGCGGCTATTCCGATCCCCGCGTCGGCGACAACAAACTCCACCGAATTCGATTCCGTGTAGGCGGTGGCCTGAACGAATCCGCCAACCGGCGACTCGGCGTGCATGGGAACATTGTCCATGATCTCGCCGAGCGACCACTCGACCGCTTTCAGCATGTCGCGGCTCGTGTCCAGCGTGCCGAGAATCAACTCCAGGACTCTTTCCAGGATTGCCTCCTGGCCGTCGTCGCCGTCTCCGTGGAACCGGAGGGCGGGCACGTGGCCGTGGGGGTATCGATTCGGTGGGTGGTTACCGGGATCGATATGGTGAGCCCAATTGGTGTTCAGGAACAGCTTTCTCAAATCCCTGTCCAGCGGTGGACTCAGAACGAATACGATCCGCTGAGCCTCGCGGTACCGAACGACGAGGGGGATGACCGGAAGCATTGCGTTCTGAAACACGGCTGTACACCCGGAAAAATCCAATGCGATCTCCAGGTCCTCCTCGCGGCCTATCGCCCGATGGAGCTCTGCGCAAAGCCTGGGCAGGTCGTCCGGGAAGACCCCATCTCTGACCAGAATCGAGTTGCCCTTCCGCTCGACTGTTCCCATTTGAGTCTTCAGTGTGCGACTGGTGATCGGCCGGGCCCCATTGGCGCGCGCGGCGAGGGTCCACTAGCATAGCCGGAACCGGCTCACGGAGCGAGACGACCCCAGGCCGTCGACGCATCGGTTGAACCGAGACGGCGACCACGATGCCAGACCTGACCTACTACCGCCTGCTCGACGTATTCTTCGTTGCCTTCCACACCGGGCTGATCGGATTCAACCTGATCGGCTGGGCGTGGCGAAAGACGCGTCGCCTCCACCTCCTCACCATCACCGTGACGTTCCTTTCCTGGTACGGACTGGGGGCGGTCTACGGCTGGGGGTACTGCCCCCTGACGGATTGGCACTGGGACGTGAAGCGGGCGCTGGGGGAGTCGGCACTGCCGGCCTCGTGGGTCAAGTACTACCTGGACCGCCTCACCGGTGTCGACTGGAGCGGGGGCGTGGTCGATGCGCTGGTGATCGGGTCGGCGCTCGGCGCGTTTGGCGCGTCCCTGGCGCTCAATTCGCGGGACTTTCTGGCGACACGGCTGTCGACCCCGCCAGATTAGCCGCTCCCGCATTCGTGCCGCAACGAACCAAGCAACAAGGGCACCTTTAATGAATACGTCTCAACCCAGGCTTTTCTTCACCAGAGCTGCGGCAGTCGCTTCCGCTGCCGGTGCCACCGCCGCTGGCACCGCCGCCGCCCTGGCATTGGCGATCACCGGCGCCGCACCCCTCCTCGCCCAGGAGGCCACGTCGGCCGGCGCAGATCCCACCCCCGCCCGCTGGCAGACCAGCCACTCGATCGTGGTCGGCGGCGAGCAGGTCGAGTACGACGCGGTGGTCACCGGTACCACCCTCACCAACGACGACGGCGATCCCGCCGCCGAACTCTGGTACACCGCCTACTTCCGCACCAACGGCGCCCCATCGCGTGATCGCCCGATCGTCTTCTCCTACAACGGTGGGCCGGGCTCGGCATCCTTCTGGCTGCACATGGGGATCATGGGGCCGCGGCGGGTGATTACCCCCGAAGTCGGGCCTCAAGGTGCACCACCCTACCCGCTAGAGGATAATGCGTACACGATCCTGGACATTGCGGACATCGTGATGGTGGACCCGATCGGCACCGGGTTCAGCCACACCCTCGGTGAGACACCCGGTTCCGACTACTGGGGCATAGACGAGGACGCGCGCTCCCTGACCCAGTTCATCCGGCGCTTCCTCAGCGAATACGGCCGCTGGAACTCGCCCCGCTACCTCCTCGGCGAGAGCTACGGGACCACCCGCTCGGCGGTGCTGGCGCGCCACCTGCAAGGAGCCAACATCGACCTGAACGGGATCGTGCTTGTGTCGGCGGTGCTCCAGTTCAACACGATCCAGTTCGCTCCCGGCGACGACCTCCCGTACATCGTCAACCTGCCTTCGTACGCGATCACCGCCCGCTACCTGGACGCGTTGCCCGGCCCGAACCCGCCCGACCTGGAGGCGTTCATGGCCGAGGTGGAGGAGTGGTCGCTCACGGAATACGCGACGGCGTTGCTGGCGGGCAGCACCCTCGATCCCGGCACCCGCGCCCGCGTCATCGAACAAATGCACCGCTACACCGGACTCAGCCGCGACTTCATCGACAAGAGCGACCTTCGCGTCACCGCCCCGGCCTTCGAGGCTGAACTGCTGCGCGACGAGGGCCGAATCGTCGGGCGCCTCGACGCGCGCTTCACCGGCCCCGCCGGCGACATCCTCGGCGCCCGTCCCTCCCACGACCCCCAGTCGACCGCGATCAGCTCCGCGTACACCTCCGCCTTCAACAGCTACCTCCGCGGCGAACTCGGCTACGACGGCGACCGGGAGTACGTCCCCAGCGGCGGCACCCGCGACTGGAACTGGGGCCGGCTGGGCGGCGGGGGCGCGTTCGTGCGCGGCGGCGGCACCCCCAACGTCGCTGTCGACCTGGCCACCGCCATGAAGCGCAACCCCGCGCTGGAGGTCCTCCTGGTCAACGGGATCTACGACCTCGCGACCCCGTACTTTGCGGCGGTCTGGACGATGGACCGAATGGGGCTGTCCCCCGAGCTGCGCGACAACATCGAGCGCGCCGACTTCGCCGCCGGTCACATGATGTACGTGGAGCAGGCCCTGCTGCCGCAGTGGAAGGAGGTGCTCGACGCCTTCATCCTGCGGACCGCGGGCGGGTCTGCGCCGGTGTCGGAGTAGCGCGCGGGGTGTATCACCGCATCGTCTGTCTCACCGAAGAGCCCACCGAAATCCTCTACCGCCTCGGCGAGGACCGGCGAATCGTCGGCATCTCCGGGTTCACCGTGCGCCCGGCGCGTGCCCGCAAGGAGAAGCCGAAGGTCTCGGCCTTCACCAGCGCGAAGATCGACCGCATCCTGGAGCTGCGCCCGGACCTCGTCTTCGGGTTCTCGGACATTCAGGCGGACATCGCCGCCGACCTGATCCGCCGGGGTGTCGAGGTCCACATCTTCAATCACCGTTCGGTGGCGGAGATCCTGCGGACGGTGAAGGCGATCGCCGGGTTGGTGGGGTGTCCCGACAAGGGGGAGCAGCTGGCCGCGGAGCTTGGGGAAGGGCTGGAGGGGATTCGTCGCCGGGCGGAGGAGTTGCCGCGCCGCCCGCGGGTCTACTTCGAGGAGTGGTACGACCCCCTCATATCGGGGATTCGCTGGGTGTCGGAGTTGATCGAGCTCGCCGGGGGCGACGACTGCTTCCCGGAATACCGCGAGGGGTCGCTCGCGAAGGAGCGCATCATTGCCGATCCGGACGAAGTCGTGCGGCGCGCCCCCGACGTGATCATCGGCTCGTGGTGCGGGCGCAAGTTCCGTCCGGAACGGGTGGTGGCGCGTGAGGGGTGGTCGCGAATCCCGGCGGTTGCGAACGGGCAGCTCCACGAGATCAAGTCGGCACTGATCCTTCAGCCGGGGCCCGCGGCGTTGACCGACGGCGTTGGCGCGCTTCATCGAATCATCAGCGACTGGGTGCAGGCGTCACCGCACTGAGGCCGGAATCTTCCGGCCGATCCTTGCGCACCGGGCGTGACTTCCGAAATTGACTTCGGTATGTTGCCGCTAATTGACGCAAGGGGGGGTTAATGTCTACACAACGATATAGATCGTTTGAAGAATTGGGGCAGGTGCAGCAGGAGCGGCGCCGGGCATCCGCATCGCGCGCTTCCCCGCAGGTCTCGGCGTCCGGGACCGAGAGGCTGTGGGTCCAGGTGCATGTGGCACCCCATGCGGAACGGTCCGCCGACCACGAGTGCCGTTCGATAGTGCTGGACTGGTTGCAGGAGGGCTTCGAGGACCGGTTGCCGCGCAGGGCCCTGCGCCACCGCTCCTTCTCGATTCGTGAAGAGGGCGCGTCGTGCCGGGCGGTGCGGGTTCGGGGTGCCGGCAAGGACCAGTGGGCATTGCAGGTGGAACGCAGTTCCGGGCCGGGCAGGCAGGTGGTCACGTCGGTGACGGTCGCGAGCGTGCTGGGCCGCTCGACCGTGATCGGGATCGAGGTGCATGACCGTTCCGTGGTGTCCAGCGACGCCGTCCTGGAATACCCGTCGGAACTGCTTGCCGAAATCGCGGGGCGGGTGCCCCTCCTCCAGAACGGAAGGCGGTTCGCCCGTCATCCGATCGTCCTCGACACCGAGGACGCGATGAACAGCTTCCTGCAGATGCTGGTCGACCGTGGACGCGACATGCCCTTCGCGGTGGTGTCGGTGCCGCCGGAAGAGCCGGATGTGGAAATGCTCGAAGAGCAGTGGAGAGGGCTTGCGCGCGCCCTGGCGGGTCTTGCCGTGGTGTGGGTCCTGCCGCCGGCGATGACCTTCCGCCTGAGCGATACCGTGGGGAAGCCCCTGTCCGTTTTCCTGGGCGCGTGGCGGTTCTACCGTCCGGGATTCAACGATCGCGCGGATCGGGCGCGCCATCCGCTGGTGCTATGGAACCGTCTGACCGATGAGCGTGGGCTGGGCCTGACGACGAGGCAGTTTCAGCGGCTGGCCGCCGAGGAACGGCAGCGGTTCGGCCGAGGCGACCGGGAGACCCTCGGCTTCGACGCGATTGCCCGCACGGCCGTGGGCGCGGGTCGCGGTCCGGCCAGGCTGGTGTCGTTTCTCCGCAACAGGATCTGGGGCGCTGCCGCGGGGTCCGCCGGGCCGGGCCGCACACCGCGCGAGGAGCGCCGGGGGACCCGGGGGACCCGGGGTGCGGACGGTGCCGCGGCGGCAACCGGGGCCGCCGAGGAGACGCCGCTCCTGCAGCGAAAGCTCAAGCAGGCGAGGGACAAGGCACAGGTTCGGGCCACCCGCTACGAGCAGGCCAAACAGAGGGCCGACGCAGCCGAAAGAGAGCGGGACGTGTTGCGCAGGAGGGCGGAGCAGCTGGCCGGCCTGGTTCGGTCGCTCGGGGGCGACCCGGACGCCGAGATCCCCTTCCCGGCCACCTGGGACGAGGTGGCCGCGTGGTGCGACCAGAGTCTCGAGGGCCGGGTCTCCCTCACCGGATCGGCGCGGCGCGAGCTGGGCGGCGCGGAGTTTCTGGACGTGGGGCTGGCCGCTCAGTGCCTGAGCTGGCTGGGATACGAATACCGGGATGGGCGCATCGACGGTGGCGATCCGGAACTGCACGGCCGGATCAGCGAAATCGACGACGGCGTCTTCAATCTTCCGTCCGGCGGCGACTCCTTCGAGTGCACGTGGGACGGCCGCCGGCACACGGTGGACTGGCACATCAAGCGCGGCGCGAACACTCGCGACCCGCGGCGGTGCCTGCGCATCTACTACTTCTGGGACGACGACACCCGGAGGGTTGTGGTCGCCTCGATGCCGGCCCACCGGAGGAACGCGCTGAGCTGAATCCCGTCGGGGCGCCTTCCTGACGGGCAAGCACCGCGCGGGCCCGCGTCCGCCGTCCGGGCTACCGCTTCCCGGTCGCCACCCGCTTCTTCTCCTCCTCCAGCTCCTCGAACGCGACTCCGTCGGTAATCCACCTGGGTGCCGGCTCTCCCTTCAGGTAGTGGCCGAACCACTCCAGGATGCGGCGGTGGTAGTCCTTCTGGTTGGCTTCCTGCGCAAGTCCGTGGTCCTCGCCCTCGTAGACGAGCAGCACCATCTGCCTGCCGGCGCGCCGCGCGAAGTTGAAGAACTCGGTGCCCTGGTCGAAGTCCACGACCCCGTCGTCGTCGCCGAAGGCCATGAGCAGCGGGGTCTCCATGTTGTGGACCTCGTGGATCGGCGAATTGCGCCGGTGCGCCTCCGGGTCCTCCCAGAAAGGGACCTCCATGCGTGCCTGGCCGGTCTCCCAATGGTCGACTTCGGCGATCCCGGGGCCCCAGTGCAGCGCGCCCATGAAGCTCACGAAATTGGTGATGGGGGCGCCCGCCACGGACGCCGCGAAGATATCGGTCCGCGTCGGCAGGTAGGTGGCCTGGTAGCCGCCCCACGAATGCCCGATGAGCCCCACCGCGTCCGGGTCCGTGACCCCCATCTCGACGGCCTTCGCGACCGCCGCGCGCACCGACGCCAGCGCGCTCACCCCCGGTTCACGCGCCTGGTACACGATGTCGGGGAGCAGCACCGCGTACCCGTGCTGGGTCCAGGCCGTGTAGTTGTAGTAGTCGGTCTCCCTGGGGACACGGAAGGAGTGCATCGAGGGCGACAGGATCTCGTAGGTGTAGACGATCGTCGGGACGGCGGTTCCGGCCTCATGGTTCGCCGGGTAGAGCAGCACGAACTGCAGGTCGCGGCCCGTCTCGCTGACGAAATCGACCAGCTCCGCGCGTCCCCACGCCACCTCCGTGATGAACGGGTTGATCTCGGTGACCTGCACCGGGTCCGCGAGATCGGGACCGGCGACGAAGTAGTCCGGCGGGTCGTCGAAGGCGCTGACGCGGTAGAGCATGACATCGGCGCTGTCCGCGCGGATCAGACCACCGACGGAGGCATGTTCGAGGATCAGCGTCTCGGCTCCGGCCCAGCCACGGTCGAAGCGGGCGTAGCCGCGCTCTTCCGTCTTCTCGTTGTAGAGGGAGAGGTAGGGGCGCGAGCGAGGATCGATGCCGGGTTCGTCGTCGTCATCGTCCGGGATCAGGCCGGTCATCCGGTAGGTGATGCCGGTCTCGGCTCCGCGGGTCAGCCGCGTGGGGTTCGAGCCGTCGGGCTCCACCCTCCAGATGTCGTGCTTGTCGTAGAGGAGGAGCGCGGCGTCGTCTTCCAGCCAGCCGGCCGGGCCGAAGCCCGTCGGCGGAGTGACGTCCGTGGGTGTGTCGTAGTCCACGTTGGCGAACTCGGCGTTGACGGCCGAGGTGAGGTCGTACTCCTCGCCGGTGCGGAGATTCAGGCTGTGGTAGGCCGAACCGTCCCACCGGACCATCCAGCCGCCCCCGGTGCTCGGCCATGAGTGGCGAACCCTTGTGAGGATCCGCCGGCGTTCGCCGGTCCGGGTGTCGACGGCCCAGGTGTCCGCGTACGGACGGCCGAACATGGCGCCCCAAGGGTACGGCTCGTCGGTTTCCTCCAGCGCGGTTTCCCACCCGCGCAGCAGGCGCGAACTGGTCTCGAGGTCGGATCCCACAACACTCACGCGGTCCTCGTTCAGCCGCCAGATGGCCAGAAGGGTGCGGTTCGCGTTCCCACCGAAACGGCTCTGGGCCGGGAAGAGATCGATGTCCTTCGTGTGCCAGATCTGCACACCAGGAAGGTCGGGCTCCTCCTCCGGGGGCTCCGGGGCTCCGGCGTCCTCCTCATCGCCCTCACCCTCTTCGCCCTCGCCCACTTCCTCCTCGGCCTCGCCTTCCTCGCCCTCGGCCTCTTCACCTTCCTCCCCACCCTCCCCTTCCT
>VXLT01000212.1 GCA_009841475.1 Gemmatimonadota bacterium | reverse complement strand
TATCAACTCTTTTTTGTTGTGCTCTTGTTTGATTTTTTTATATGACACGCCGCTGTGCCCGCGCGGGCGGGGGGGGCGCCCACCGCCCCCGCCCCCCCCTCGCCCGCCGCCACCAGGCGCAACGCCTCCAGCACGATGAACGCGCCCACCCGGTTGTCGATCGCGCGGCTTGCGACCCGGTCGCCCGCCAGCCGCACCATGCCGGCGTCGAGCACCGCCGGGTCGCCCACGCGCACGCCCAGCTCCTTCAGCTCGTCCCTCGATCCGGCTCCCACATCGATCCACAGCTTTTTCACCTTCACCGCCTTCTCCCGCTCCTTCGGCTCGATGAGGTGAATGGCCTTGCGTCCGATCACCCCCGGCACGTCGCCCTTCGAGCCCAGCACCCGCACCCGCTGCCCGACCAGCACCTGCGCATCCCATCCGCCGATGCCCCCGAAGTAGAGGAGCCCAGACTCGTCGGCGTGCGTCACCTGCAGCCCGATCTCGTCGATGTGGCCCGCCATCAGCGCGAGCGGCCGGGCGTCGCGGCGCACTGCCGCGTAGCTGTTCCCGACCACGTCGGACCAGGTCTCGGCGAAGGATCCGGCTTCGTCCCTCCAGACCCGGGCCGGCCGGGATTCGAAGCCCGAGGGGCCGGGGGAGTCGAGGAGGCGTTCGAGGAAGTCGATGTCGTGGCCTGCGTCCGGGTTCATCGTCCGTTTCGTCCTCAGTCTGTGGATTGTGAGTGATCAGAGGCATCCCGCGGGCCCGGCGGCCGCGTGCCGACCTCTCCCCAGTGTGTGGAGCTGTCTCCCCCAGGGGTGAAGACCCGAAACTGGACGGTCCCTTCGCTGATCTGGCGCTCCATTCTGCGCCTGACCATCCGCTGCAGCCAGCGCCGCGACATCGGGAGGAGCAGGCTGAACCCGGCGATGTCCGTGAGGATGCCTGGCGTCAGCAAGAAGGCGCCGCCCACCAGGACCGAAAGCCCGTCGAGCAGGGAACGCCCCGGCAGGCGGCCCTCCGCCAGCTCCCGCTGGACCGCCAGGAACGCCCTCAGACCCTGGTGCCTGGCAAGCGCCGCCCCGCCGATGCCCGTCGCGACGACCAGCCCCACCGTCGGCCACAGCCCGATCCACTGGCCCACCTGAAGCAGGATCGCCAGCTCGACCAGCGGAATGGTGACGAAGAGGAAGATCAGCCGGCTCAGCAAGGTTGGGTGTTCCCGTTGAGTGTGTGGCGGCGCGCCGCAAGAAATGTATATTCTTCCGACCGGCGGGACCCTCCCGCTCCCGGAATCTCCCGGGCCCCCGTCCATGAGGGATGCGAATGAAGGATACCTATTTCAGGAAGGGCTTCGGTCTCAAGGCCGAGGTGAAGCCCGTCATCGATACGGAGTATCATTCGGCGCTCCTGGAGCGCATCCGCTCGCGTGCGTACACCGATGAATTCGGCGACGTCACGGTCCGGCTCGCCAAGGACTTCGGCTTCTGCTACGGCGTCGACCGCGCGGTGGACTACGCCTACCAGACCCGCCACAAGTTCCCCGACAAGCGGATCTTCCTGGTCGGCGAAATCATCCACAACCCGCACGTTAACCACCGCCTGCAGGAGAAGGGCATCGAGTTCCTCTACCCGTCCGACGACGGCCAGTTCGATTTCACCGAGGTGACCGCGGACGATGTCGTCATCATCCCCGCCTTCGGTGTCACGATCCAGGACATGAAGGTGCTGCAGGAGAAGGAGTGCGTGCTGGTCGACACCACCTGCGGCTCGGTGCTGCTCGTGTGGAAGCGCGTGGACGGCTACGCCCGGGACGGGTTCACATCGGTGATCCACGGCAAGTACCAGCACGAGGAGTCGCGCGCGACCGCCAGCCAGGCGCTGCGCCACGAAGGGGGCAAGTACATCGTCGTGCGCAACATGGCGGAAGCCGAGATGGTGGGCGACTACATGACCGACCGCCCGGGCCGGCTGAGCCGTGACGACTTCAAGGCACGATTTGCCAGGCGCACGTCAGACGGATTCGACCCCGACCGGGACCTGCGCAAGGTCGGCGTCGCCAATCAGACCACGATGCTGGCCACCGAGTCGCTCGCAATCGGTGCGCGCCTCCGCGAGATGATGGCCGAATCGATGGGCGAGGACCACGCCGCCGCGCACTTCCGCTCCTTCGGCACCATCTGCTCGGCGACGCAGGAGCGGCAGGACGCCGTGCTGGAGATGATGCAGGACCCACCCGACATCATGCTCGTGGTCGGCGGCTACAATTCGTCGAACACCAACCACCTGGCGCACCTGTGCCGGGAGTACACCACGACCTTCCATGTGAAGGACGCCGAGTGCATCGACCCGGATACCGGCGCGATCAATCACAAGCCGGAGCTGGACCCGCATGCCCCCGAGGTGACCGACTGGAACTGGCTGCCGCCGGGACCGCTGCAGCTGGGGATCACGGCCGGGGCCTCGACCCCGAACAACGAAATCGGCAAGGCGCTGGCGCGGATCCTGGCGATCAGGGGGGTGGAGGCGGAGTTGTAGGGGATACCCGGCGCCTTCCCTACACGTGCAGCGCCCTCCCCAGCGCCCCC
>VXLT01000204.1 GCA_009841475.1 Gemmatimonadota bacterium | reverse complement strand
GGTGGGGGGACGGGCCCGGATCGGGGTGGTCGCTGGCGACGACCTCATGGACCGCCTTGACGAGCTGCTTGCCGCCGGACATCCGCTGCGCAACATGGACACCGGCGAGCCGCTCGAGCCGATCCGCGGCCGGGTGCGAAGCGCCAACGTCTACCTCGGCGCGCGTCCCATCGTGGATGCTCTCTCCGGGGGCTCCCTCGTCGTCGTGACGGGCCGCTCCACCGACACGGCGCTCACCTACGCGCCGCTGGTGCACGAGTTCGGCTGGTCCTGGGACGAATACGACCTGCTGGCAAGCGGCGTGGTGGCGGGCCACATCAACGAATGCGGGGCCCAGGCGAGCGGCGGAAACTGCCTCGCGGAGTGGTGGACCATCCCCGATCTCGCCCAGGTGGGCTTCCCGATCATCGAAGCCGCTCCGGACGGGACCTTCGCGGTCACGAAACACCCGGAGCTGGGGGGCGCCGTCACCCTGCGCACGGTCAAGGAACAGATTCTCTACGAGATGGGCGACCCCGCCACCTACATCACGCCCGACGTTACCGCGGACTTCACCACGATCGGCCTTTCCGGCGAGGGACCCGACCGGGTACGGGTACACGGGATCTGCGGCCGCCCGCCCACGCCGTTCCTGAAGGTGTCGATCGCGCACGCCGCCGGCTACAAGGCGGTCGGCACGCTGGTATACGCGTGGCCTGACGCGGCCGCCAAGGCGCGCGCCGCGGCGGCGATCCTGAGGGAGCGGCTGGACCGCCTGGGTCTCGAGTTCGACCGTGTACTCGTGGAGTTGGTGGGCTGGGATTCGACTCACGGCCCTCTGGCAGGCGATCCCCCCCGCGACATCCCCGAGATCCAGCTCCGCGTCGCGGTACGGAGCGGCGACCGTAGCGCCGTCGAGCGCTTCTCCCGGGAGATCGCGCCGCTCGTGCTCACCGGTCCCCCCTCCGTGACGGGCTTCGCCGGGGGACGTCCACGGGTGCAGGAGATCATGGCGTACTGGCCGGCGCTGATCGACCGCTCCGTTGTCGAACCCGGGCTTTCAGTCGACCTTGTGGAGGTATGAAGAGAGAACCGCTGACAACCGTACAGCTCCTCGAGCTGGCCCACGCACGCTCCGGTGACAAGGGGGATACCGCCAACGTGGGGCTGATCGCCTACGACGAAAAGGACTACGCCGTGATTCTGGAGCAGGTGACGGCGGAGCGCGTAAAGAGGCACTTCGGGAGCATGGTCAGGGGTCCGGTGGAGCGTTTCCGGCTCGACAACCTGCACGCGGTGAACTTCCTGCTCCACGGGGCGCTGGACGGCGGCGGAACCGTTTCGCTGATGACGGACGCCCAGGGCAAGGTTTTCAGCACGGCGCTGCTGAGGATGGAGCTGGAAGTGCCTGCCGAGGTGGCTCGCCGCGTGGGCGGCCGGGGCCGCTACCCGGGGGGGGACGACCGATGAGTGGCGTGCTGGTTGTACGCCGGGACGCCGGCGGAGTGGCCACCCTCGCGCTGAACCGTCCCGGAAAGCGCAATGCCCTCTCCGCCGGGCTGGTAGCGCAGCTCGGCCGCTCACTCGGCGAGGCGGGCTCCGATCCAGCGGTTCGGGTGATCGCCCTGCGGGGTATCGGCAGGGACTTCTGCGCCGGCGCGGATCTGCACGAGGTCGCTGCGTCCCGGAGCGGGGGGCCGGAGGAGGGACTGGCGGACGCCCGGCGCCTCGGAGAGCTCTTCGTGGGGATCCGGCGCCTTGAGCGTCCGGTCGTAGCGCTGGTGACGGGGCGGGCGCTCGGCGGGGGCTGCGGGCTGGCCACCGCGTGTGACCTCGTGCTGGCCCGTGACGACGCCGTCTTCGGCTATCCCGAGGTGCACCTCGGCTTCGTGCCGGCCCTGGTGATGTCCATCCTGCGCAGGAAGATCGGTGAATCGGCCGCGCTGGAACTGCTGCTGAGCGGCGAGCGCCTGGAAGCGGTGGAAGCCCGCGCAGCCGGATTCGTCAACCGCGTCTTTCCGAAGGACGGGTTCGAAACGGCCGCCGCGGAGTACCTGTCGGCCCTTGCCGCTCGGCCGGCCGCGGCGGTTGCACTAACCAAGCAGCTGTTCTACGGTCTCGACGGGGTCGGCTTCGAGGACTCCATCGCCCGGGGCGCGGAGGTGAACGCCATCGCGCGGCTGACGCAGGACTTCGGCGCCGGCCTGGACCGCTTCCTTCACGGAAGGGACGGCTGACCCGTGTTCCGGCCGTCCAGAAAACCCCCCGACGGGAACGACCCCTTCGTCGTCTGGAAGGTCCGGATCTTCGCGCTGGGCGCCGCCCTGGCGCTGGCCGGGATCGCGTTCGGCAACTCCTGGGTGGTGTGGGGGGGAGTCGCGGTGCTCGGGGTTGGCCTGGCGCTGCGGTTGTTCGTCCCGCGCGACTGAGCGAGCCGCTCCCCGGCCGCCAGGGCAAGCGTGGCCACCTTCCGTCTCCGGGGCGCGGCCCTCTTTGCCACATGGACCCGATTCAGCCATACGGGTCGCGGCCCCTTAGCAGTCCGTGTATAAAGCCCCCCGAGCACCGAGAGCGGCGAGGCGCCGGGCTGGCATCCACGGCCTGTTAGAACACGCGGTCCCATCCCGCCATTCCGGCGCCCTTGACCTCACCCCTGATTCCCGGGATGAAACCGCAGACCGATGCCGATGCCTGCCCCGCCGCACGCGGCTCGGCGGACTCCCAAGCCGGCGGGTCGGCCCGCCCGGCCATCCGCTCTGCTGCGCGCGCGGCTCTGCGCGAACGGTTCGGGTTCGACGCCTTTCGCCCGGGCCAGGAACGCCTGATCGAGGGGGTCCTCCAGGGCCGCGACACCCTCGGCGTCCTCCCGACCGGCGGCGGCAAGACGCTGTGCTACCAGCTTCCCGCGTTCATGCTCGACGGCCTGATTCTCGTGGTCAGCCCTCTCATCTCCCTCATGCAGGACCAGGTCGACCGCGCCCGCCGACTCGGGCTGCGGGCGGCGTCGCTCACCTCGCAGGACCCGCGTCCGGCCCAGCGGCGAACGGAATCGGCCATCTCGCAGGGAGCGCTCGACCTCCTCTTCTGTTCGCCGGAGCGCCTGGAGGCCGCCCGGTTGAGAAGGCGGCTCGCAGCCTCTCCGGTATCGCTCATCACGATCGACGAAGCCCACTGCATCTCGGAATGGGGGCACGAGTTCCGGCCCGCCTTCCGCCGCATACGCCGTGTCCGCCCGATCGTGAAGGCCCCCGTGCTGGCCGTCACCGCCACCGCGACCCCCGCCGTCCGCGACGACATCGTCCAGGTGCTGGGAATGACCGACCCGGTGCGCGTGGTTACCTCCTTCGACCGCCCCAACATCCGCTGGCTGGTCGACCGCCGCCCCGCCGGGGCCGAGCGCATCCGCGCCATGGTGCAAATCATCCGGCGCGCCCCGGCCGAGTGCGCCCAGAGGGCCCTCATCGTGTACGCGCCCACGCGCCGGCTCGTCGTCAACGTGCGCCGGGCCCTCGCCAGCCACGGCGTGATCGGCGACGCCTACCACGCCGCGCTCCCCAAGGACGAGCGGCAGGCCGTGCAGCAGCGCTTCATGTCGGGCGAGTCCAACGTCGTCGTGGCAACCTGCGCGTTCGGAATGGGGATCGACCGCGGAGACGTGTGGGCCGTCTTCCACTACGCGTTTCCGGGCTCGCTCGAGAGCTACTACCAGGAGGCCGGCCGGGCGGGGCGCGACGGAGCCGCTTCGATGGCACTCGGATTCGTCCACCCGGGCGACTGGAAGGTGCCCGAGTCCTTCCTGGAGCGGTCGTGTCCGCCGCCGAAGGAGGTTCTGCGGCTCCTCAACAAGCTTGGCTCGGGACGGATGCGCGCACGCGGGAACTCCCCCGTCGCCCTCGTCGGACCGGGATCGGCCAACGTGCCCCACCTAAGGTGGCTCATGCGCTCCGGTGCCCTAGAACTGCATCCGGAGCTGGCCGGGTGGGTCGAGAACTGGCCCGACGGCGAAGCGGAGGGCCCCCCGCGGATCCGGCGCGGCCCGCTCCTCGAGCTGACCGGTGACGAGCCCGACCTCGGGCCGCTCCTGTCGGCGCGCGGTCAGGCCCTCGCCCGCCTTCGCGCCATGCAGCGCTACTGCAAGGGGCGGAGATGCCGGCGAGTGGCGCTATTGCGTTATCTTGGTGAGACGCCCGATCGGCGGTCCTGCGGCTCCTGCGATCGATGTGAGCATCGTGGAAGACCGGGATTCTGAATCTTCCGGGTAGCGACCGGCACTTCGCCACCAGCTTGCATGCAACCTTTTCTTAATAGAGACCACCTTGAACTCCGGGCCCGGGTACGGGAGTTCGCACTAGACAGAATCGCCCCCGTGGCGCGTGAACTGGACGAGACGGCCCGCTTCCCCTGGGACAACATCAAGGCGATGGCGAAGCGCGGGTGGTTCGGCGTGCCCGTGCCGCGCGAGTTCTCGGGGATGGGCCGGGACTATCTGAGCTACGTCCTGGTCGTCGAAGAACTGGCCCGGCACGACGCCAGCCACGCCATCACGGTGTCGGCGCACACTACGCTGGCCACTTCACCCATCCTCGCCTTCGGCACGGAAGCGCAGAAATCCCGGTTTCTTCCGCTGCTGGCCTCGGGCCGGGTGCTGGGGGGATTCGGTCTCACCGAGCCGGGTGCGGGTTCGGACTCCTCCGGCACCCGGACGCGGGCAGTCGCCGTTCCGGGCGGATACCGGATCAGCGGCAGCAAGATCTTCATTACCCACGGCGGAGTGGGCGAGATCTTCGTGGTCACCGCGGTGACCGACCCCGAAGCGGGTTCCCGCGGCATCACCAGCTTCATCGTCTGCAAGCCCACGACGGATCTTGCGGAGGCCGGGCGGGTCGGCATCGGACACTGGCCTGAGCTCCCGTATTCCGAGGGTGTGACCGCCGGGGCGAAGGAAGACAAGCTCGGTTGGCGGGCGTCGGACACCCGTCAGCTCTTCCTGGAGGATGCCTTTGTCGCCGACGACCAGCGGCTTGGCGACGCGGGGCAGGGCTTCAAGAACTTCATGAGGACTCTCGATGCCGGGCGGATCGGGATCGCGGCCCTCTCCCTCGGCATCGCACAGGGCGCTCTGGACGTAGCGCTGGACTACACGACCCGCAGGCGGCAGTTCAACCGGCCGGTGTGGGACTTCCAGGACATCAGTTTTGGCCTGGCCGGCCTCGCTGCCGAGATCGAGGCGGCCCGGCTGCTGACCTATCACGCCGCCTGGCTCAAGGACCACGGCCGCCCCTTCGGCAAGGAGGCCGCGATGGCGAAGCTCGTCGCCTCCGAGCTGGCCGCCAGCTCCGCCCGCACCGCGGTCCAGTCGCTGGGCGGCGTCGGATACACCACCGAGTACCCGGTCGAACGCATGATGCGAGACGCGAAGGCGTGCGAGATCGGGGAAGGAACAAACGAAATACAGAAGATTGTAATCGGCCGGCATCTGCTGAAGGAGATGAGCGGGTGACCGGGCCTCGTCTGGATGCACCGCGGACCTGTCAGGGTCCGGGGACGCGCCGGGACGGGGCGCAGTTGCGCAACCGCCGCGCCGGCCGACCAGTGGAGACGGAAATTGAAAAGAGAAATCCTGATCAGCGCCTCGGACGAGGAATCCTGGGTGGCGCTCAAGGAAGACGGACGGCTGACCGAACTGATGTTCGACCGGCCCGACCAGGGCCGGCATGTCGGTGACATCTTTCTCGGCCGCGTGGAGGCGGTCCTGCCCGGCATACAGGCTGCCTTCGTGGACATTGGCGAGGCGAAGGCCGCGTTCCTGCACGCCTCGGACCTGTCCGCCGAAATAGCGAACGGCAACGGCACCGAAGACGAAGAGTCCCGGGGCAGCGGCAGGCAGCGCAAGGCCCCCCCGATCCAGGATGTCCTCAGCCGGGGGCAGCAGATCCTGGTCAAGGTCACCAAGGACGCCATATCCACCAAGGGGCCGCGGGTCACGACCGAGATCGCGCTGCCCGGGCGCTTCCTGGTGTACATGCCCGAATCCGGCCACGTAGGAGTGAGCCGCAAGATCGACCACCGGAAGGAGCGGGCCCGGCTGCGGGCGATGGCCAGAAAACTCGTAACGAGCGGTTCAGGCGGGGTCATCGTGCGCACCGCCGGCGAGGAACTCACGCAGGGAAAGCTCGTCAAGGAGTACAACCACCTCCGCCGCTCCTGGGAAACGATCCAGCGGAAGGCGGCAAAGTCGCAGGCGCCGGCGCTGATCCAGCAGGAGGCGAAGCTCATCTCCGGGGTGATCCGCGACCTGTTCACCAGCCGGTTCGACCGGGTCACGATCGACAACCGCGAGGCGCACAGGCAGATCGTCGAGTACGTCCGTGCCTTCGACCCCGAACTCACGGGCCGCATCCACTTCTACGACGAAGCGCTGCCGCTCTTCGATCACGCCGGCATCCAGGACGAGATCCAGCGTTCATTCCAGCGCCGGGTCGATCTGCCGTCGGGCGGGCATGTCATCATCGAACCGACCGAGGCCCTGGTGTCGGTGGATGTGAACACCGGGCGCTTCACCGGGAAGAAGAAGGATCCGGAGCAAACCATCCTGCAAACCAACCTGGACGCGGCGCGCGAGATCGCGACCCAGCTCCGGCTGCGCGACATCGGCGGCATCATCGTGATCGACTTTATCGACATGGAGTCGCAGGAGGGTCGCGACCGGGTCCTGCACGAGCTGCGCAGCCACCTGGGCAGGGACCGCGCCCGCACCCGCACCTGGGAGGTCTCGGAGCTGGGCCTGATCGAGATGACCCGCCAGCGGGTGCGCCCATCGCTCCTGCAGGCGCTGACCGAACCGTGTGACGCCTGCCGGGGAACGGGCCATCTGTGGACGGCCCCCACCCTGGTCAGGGACATCGAGCACTGCGTGCAGCGCGCCGCCGCCACGGGCGATGAGCGGGAGCTGCTCATCCAGGTCCACCCAAGCGTCGCCCTGCGCGTGATGGAACACGAGCCGCGCTTCGTGCGGAAGCTCGCAAGGCGAACGGGGCTGCGCCTCGACCTGCGCGACGACCCCCTCATGCGCCGCGACGAGTTCCGCCTCCTCTCGGGTCGTGCGCGCCTGGACGTCACCACGAAGTACGGAGGGACGGCGGCAGCCTGACGAGCCCGCACCGCGCGACCCGGTCCTGCACCGCGTGACCCCCGGTCCCATCCTGCTTGACCCGGTCCCATCCCGCTTGACCCGGTCCCATCCCGCTTGACCGCGGGGCCGGCTCTTCTACCTTTCAATGTCCGTCCGGCAGCGCAGGTGCGGGCCGGGCGCATTCACGCAACCCCGTTTTCACGGCAGGAATCTCATGTTTGCGGTTTTCAGGACTGGCGGGAAGCAGTTCCGGGCGGAACCCGGGACGACCCTGCTGATCCCCACACTGGATGCCGAGCCCGGCACGACCGTCACCTTCGACGATGTCCTGCTGGCGTCCGGCGAGGGAGAGGTGTCCGTCGGCGCGCCCGGCGTGGAAGGAGCCACGGTCACCGCCGAGGTGGTCGCCCACGACCGGACGAAGAAGATCACCGTCTTCAAGCGGAAGCGCCGCAAGGGGTACCGCCGCAAGCAGGGGCACCGCCAGGGCTTCACGGTGTTGCGCGTCACCGATATCAGCATCCAGGGGGAATCCGATGGCTCATAAGAAAGGCGTGGGGTCGTCCAGAAACGGGCGCGACTCCAACGCGAAGCGCCTCGGCGTGAAGCGCTTCGGGGGCGAGCGGGTCGTCGCGGGGAACATCCTGGTTCGGCAGCGCGGCACCCGGTTCCACCCGGGCAACAACGTCGGGCGGGGCAGGGACGACACCCTGTTCGCCACAGCCGACGGGATCGTCACCTTCGAGAACCTGCGCCGGCGGCGGGTGGTTTCGGTCTACGGGGAGGATCGCTAGCGGCCATCGCCGCCGCTCCGGCGCCTCGCGGTACGACGCGGGGACTGTCCACGGACGGCTTGCCCAGCGGGACCCGGTCAGAGGTGCTCTCCGCCCCAACAGAGGTGTTCTCGGCTCAAACGGGTTTGTTCTCGCCCCCGAAGGAGGTGTCCTCGGCCCGAACGGAGGCGCCCGCGGGCCGCAACGGAGGTGTTCCGGAGGCCAACGGGGGTGTTCCGGAGGCCAACGGGGGTGTTCCCGGGACCAACGGGGGTGCAAAGTTGGTGCTTGGGGGTGCTTTCCCGGCCGAATTTCGCCTTTTTCGGGGTCCCAGAGGCCATTTCAGCGAGTTTCCGGGTCTTTCGGCGAAGAAAAGTGTTGCGCTTCCCGACTTGAGGTATTAACGTACTTGTCCGCCAGCGGGAAGGGACGGAGCCGAAAGGAGACGGACCGGAAGCAGGCGGGGGGCGGAAGCGAGGCCCTGGAGGGGGCGACCCCGAGAGGGAACGAGCCGAGGCCTCAGCGCCGAGGGCGCCGGAAACGGAAGCCCGACGCGAGCGCGGTTCCGGGTTCGGAGGAAACCGCGACGGCTGCGAGGTCGCTGGATGCAGCCGATGGCCCCGGGAGACCGGGGTGGCCGAACGGCGGAGACGCCGGACGGGAGAAAGAGATGGGAAACCGGCCGTCGCACATGGCGGCGCCGAAACGGAGCTTCCCGGATCGCCAGCGAGACGAAGCCCCCGCGCGGGTAGTGTGCTGCCCGCCGGGGGCTTCCTTTTTTTGTGCCGGGCCGCGCGGTCCGAAGCCCACGGGTCGCCCCCTTACCCCGGCGGCTTCTCCCCGTACTCCTCTGCCTTGGTGTACTGCTCGGTTCGCGCGGCGGACATGATGCTCCAGATCAGGTTGCGGATCAGCTCCTCGTCCAGTCCCGCCTCCCGCGCCAGCTCGGCGGCCCTCCGCACGACACGGGCCTCGCGGCGCGGGTCCGTCACCGGAACCCCCAGGCTCGCCTTCAGGCCGCCGATCTCGCGCACCAGAGCCACCCGCCGCCGGATGATCTCGACCAGCTCCCTGTCGCACTCCATGATCCGTTCGCGCAGCTCCTCCAGCCGCTTGCGGTCCGGGCGCGGATCAGACACGGAGGTAGCCGTCCACGTGCTCGCGATCCTGCGGAGAGCCGGCCAGGCTGACGCCGATGAGCACAGGGAGGTGAACGACCAGCCCCAGAATGCCCTCGTGCATGCCGAGCGGCTTGAGTTCCGGGAAGAGGAAGAAGAACACGGAGACCGCCGAACCGGCGAGCAGACCGCTCAGCACTCCCGCGGTCGTCGCCCTCCTCCAGTACAGGGCCGCCACCATCGAGGGCATGAACTGGCAGATGATCCCGTATGAGGCCAGCAGCAGGTCGACCAGGGAGAAGCCCTCGTAGAGCGCCGAGAGGTAGGCGAGCCCTCCCACGACGAGCACCAACACCCTCATCAGGTTGCGCTGCGCCCGGTCGGAGAGTTGCATGAAGGGCTGGACGCCGTCCTCCACCGCCACCGAGCCCGCCGCATGCAGGAGGGCGTCGCCCGTGGACATCGACGCCGACAGCGCTCCGGCACAGAACAGTCCGACGACCAGCGCCGGAAGCTCGGAGCGCAGAATCAGGAAGGGGAGGATGAAGTCCGCCTGGTCCGGCGACTCCGGCAGCAGCACGCCCGCAAAGCCGATCAGAAACACCGGAATCAGAAAGAGCTGAAAGGTGGGGAAGAGGATCACGGTGCGGCGGATGATCTTGTCGCTTCTGGCGGTGTAGGCCTTCATGAAGAGGTGCGGCCACATCGTCACCCCGATCGCGCTCGCCAGAATCGCGGTCGAATAGGCGCCCCAGTTCCATGAGTTTCCGCTGCCGTCAAGTCCTGGAAGTGAAAGCAGTTTCGGGCGCTGGGCGAGAATCTGCTCGAACATCGGCCCGACGCCCCCATACATGCGGTAGGGGAGATAGATCCCCAGCACCCAGGCGATCGCCAGCATGAACACGCCCTGGAAGGTGTTGGTCCACCCCACCGCGGACACACCGCTCGCCAGGACGTAGACCATGACGATTCCGTACGCCAGCGCGGCCCCCGCCCACAGCGGAATGGTCCCGCCGGTCACCGCCTCGATCACGATTCCGGCCCCGCGCATCTGGATGGTCACGTAGGGGACGAACGCTGCGAGCGTCAGCACGGCCAGCAGGAGCGACAGCGCCCGTGACGGGAAACGTCCGACCAGCAGCTGCGCCTGGGTGACGAAGCCGAAGCGGCGTCCGAGCGCGGCGACCCGGGGCCCCATGGCGTACCACGGAGCCATGCCCAGCACCCCGTACGTGAGGATGTAGAACGCGGCCGCGCCGCGGGAGTACGCCCACCCCGGCCCGCCCAAAAAGGCGAACGCGGAGAAGACCGTCGCCCCGGTGATGAAGTACATGACCAGAAGGCCGAAGTCGCGGTCGCCGGCCACGTAGCCCTGGACGCTGCGGGATGCGCGGCGGCCCGCCACCAGCCCCACGCCCAGGGTGACCGCGAGGTAGGCGAGGATGATGACGGTGATCAGGCCGAATCGATCCATGGTCACTCACCTCCGCGGGGGGACCCCGCCCCGTGGGTCCCGGCGCTGTGAATTCCGGGCCGATGGGCCGCGGACCGCCGGTCTGCGACCGCTGCGATCTCCCGGCTGCGGGCCGAGTCGACGCGCCAGAGCACCAGCAGGCTGCCCAGCACCCAGCCCGCCGCCCACATCATCTGCGTGGGCAGCCCGAGGACGAACGGTTCGGGGTCGTTCACCAGCGCCTGGACCGGCCAGGTCACGCCGATGGCAAAGAGGATGTGGTAGGCCCACGCGATGCGGCGCCAGGTGCGGAGGGACATGGGGGCTGATCTCTCTCGGGTGCGGAGCGGGGCAGGAATCGGGGGACGAACTCGATTGTATGGCGCGGGAGCCCTGCAGGCGAGGGGTCAACGTCCCCGGAACCGCGGCTGCCGCTTCTCGATGAAGGCCTTCACCCCTTCCCGTCCGTCTTCCGAAGCGAAGGCCTCGAGAAAGAGTTCCTTCTCGGCGTCGAGGCCGTCTTCCAGATGGCGCTCGCCGGCCTCGCGGACGGCCTTCTTGACCAGCGCGAGCGCGACGGGGCTCCAACGGGCCATCCGGGCGGCCAGCTCGCGGGCCTTGTCCATGTGCCGGCCCTCCTCGACGAGGAACTCCACCAGGCCGATCCTGTAGGCCTCCTCGGCGTCGATCAGGTCGCCGGAGAGGCCGATCCGAAGCGCGTGGCCGGGGCCCACGAGGCGAGTCAGGCGTTGCGTGCCCCCGGCGCCGGGGATGAGACCGAGGCGTATCTCGAACTGGCCGAAGCGGGCGGTTGCGTCGGCGACGCGGACGTCGCACGCGAGCGCGAGTTCGTTGCCGCCGCCGATGCAGAACCCGTGAATGGCGCAGATGACGGGCTTCGGGAACCCGGCGATGGCGTCGTAGACCCGCAGGTGGCGGTAGACTTCCCGCTGCTCCTCGGGGGTGCGTGCGGCGAACTCGCCTACGTCGGCGCCCGCGACAAAGGCCTTGTCGCCCGCGCCGTACAGAATGGCGACCTTCACGTCGTCCCGGCCGGCCAGCTCGGTGAAGACTCCGGTGAGCTCGGAGCGGACCGTTTCGTTGAGAGCGTTGAGCTTGGCGGGACGGTTGATGGCGACTTCGGCGATACCGTCGCGAAGGGAGAGCAAAACCGGCCCGGGGCTCACCGTCCCACCACCTTGCCACAAGACGCTTCCGGGTTCGACAATCGTGTCGTCTTGCAGTTCATGGTTTGATCCCGCTGTCGCAAGACGACTTGCCGATCAGACACGATATCGTCTTACGGGTCATGATTCGTCCTCCCATTCGTAGAATCCGCGGCCGGACTTCTTCCCGAGCCGGCCTTCGGCGACCATCCGCTCCAGGAGAGCGGGCGGGCGGAACGCCTCCGAGCCGAGCTCGGAATGCAGGTGCCGCGCGATATCGAGCCGCACGTCCAGTCCCACCAGATCGGTCAGGCGCAGGGGGCCGATCGGGTGGCGGTATCCCAGAACCATGGCCTTGTCGATGTCGTCGGCCGAGGCGACACCGGCTTCGACCATGCGGATGGCTTCGAGGCCGAGCACGATCCCCAGCCGGGAGGTGGCGAAGCCGGGGGAGTCGTGGACGAGGATCGATTCCTTGTCCAGGCCCTTCACGAACCACTGGGCGGCGTTGATGGTCCGGAGGTTGGTCTCGCCTCCCTCCACGACCTCAACGAGGGCCATGATGTGCACCGGGTTGAAGAAGTGGAGCCCCACCACGAACCCCGGCCGCCTCAGCCCGGCAGCCATCTCGCTGACTGACAACGAAGACGTGTTCGTGGCCAGGTAGGTCCGGGGCTCCGCCACGGCTTCCACCTCGGCGAGCACCTCCTTCTTGAGCGCCATCACCTCCGGCACGGCCTCGATCACCAGCTCCGCACCCTTCACCGCCTCGCGCAGCGTGCCGGTCCCCGCGAGGCGCGCCAGCGCCGCGTCACGGGCCGCTTCCGCCACCTTGCCCAGGCGGACCCCCTTGTCCAGCGTGGCCGCGATCCCGGCGAGGGCGCGCTCGAGCTGCCCGGCGTCCACATCGTACAGGACGGCCTCGTGACCCGCCGCCGCCACCACCTGCGCGATGCCGCGGCCCATCGTCCCCGCGCCGATCACGGCCACCTTCCGGATCCGGGACCACCCCATGCTCAGCTCCTCTCGACCACGGCCGCGATCCCCTGGCCGACCCCGATGCACATCGTAGCGAGGCCCAGCGCGGCGTCCCGGCGGGCCATCTCGTGGACCAGCGTGGCGAGGATGCGCGCGCCCGAGCACCCCACCGGGTGGCCCAGCGCGATCGCGCCGCCGTTCACGTTCACGCGGTCCGGATCCAGCTCCAGTTCGCGGATGCAGGGGATGGCCTGCGCGGCGAAGGCCTCGTTGAGCTCGACCAGGCCGAGGTCGCGGGCCGCCGCCCCGGTACGCGCCAGGCAGCGCCGCGCCGCCGGGACGGGGCCGACCCCCATGCGGTGCGGCTCCACCCCCGCCACCGCCGCCCCGCGAATCACCGCCATTGGTTCCAGGCCGTGCCCGCGCGCCGTCTCCCCCTCAACCACGAGGAGGGCGGCGGCGCCGTCGTTGATCCCGGACGAGTTGCCCGCCGTGACCGTCCCGTCCCGCTCGAAGACGGGACGCAGCCGCGCCAGGCCTTCCGCGGTGGTGCCCGGCCGGGGGTGCTCGTCCCGCGCGACCACTACCGGCTCGCCACGCCGCTGCGGCACGCTCACCGGCACCATCTCCGCGTCGAAGCGACCAGCCTCGGTCGCCGCCACCGCCTTCTGCTGGCTCGCCGCGGCGAAGGCGTCCTGCTCCCCGCGCGTCACCCCGAACTCGCGCGCGACCACCTCGGCCGTGCGACCCAGGCTGATCGTCCATTCATCGGGCAGCTGCGGGTTCGCGAAACGCCACCCCAATACCGTGTCGGCCACCCCGGGCACGCCGCGCGCGTACCCGCGCTCCGGCTTGAGCATGACGAAGGGTGCCCGGCTCATCGACTCGACCCCGCCGGCGACGAAGGCGTCTCCGTCGCCCGCGCGGATTGCCTGGGCAGCGCTCGCCACGGCCTGCAGCCCCGAGCCGCAGAGCCGGTTCACGGTCTGGCCGGGCACCTCGACGGGGAGCCCGGCCCTCAGCAGGGCCATCCTCGCCACGTTGCGGTTGTCCTCTCCGGCCTGGTTGGTGCACCCGAGGATCACGTCGTCGAGCCGGCCGGCGGGGAAGCGCGTGCGGTCGAGGAGAGCACGGATGGTCACCGCGGCCAGGTCGTCGGGGCGAACCGGCGCCAGAGCCCCGCCGTGCCGTCCGATGGGGGTGCGCACCGCGTCGACGATCCAGGCTTCACGCATCGCAAATCTCCGCAACGCCGCCACCTGCTTCCCGAGTGCGGCCCCGAAGAGCTCGCCCGCGCGTCTCAGCCCGCACGCTACCCGTCCAGCGCCACCCAGACGCTCTTCAGGTGGGTGTACTTCTCCAGCGCCGACTGGAAGCCCAGGTCCCGGCCGAAGCCGCTCTCCTTGTAGCCGCCGAAGGGGGAGCCGGGCGCATACTGGTTGTAGGTGTTCACCCAGACCGTGCCGGCGTCGATCTCGTGGGCGAGCCGGTGGGCCTTGCCGATGTCCCGGGTCCAGACGCCGGCCGCGAGCCCGTAGAGCGAATCGTTGGCCTTCGCGACCGCATCGTCCACGTCGTCGAAGGGGATGACCGCCGCCACCGGGCCGAAGATCTCCTCGCGGGCGATCGTCATCGCGGGGTCGACGTCGCTGAAGACGGTGGCGGTCACGAAGTTGCCGCGGCCGTTCACCCTCACCCGGTCGCCCCCCGCCACCAGATTCGCGCCGTCCCGCCGGCCGCTCTCGATGTACCCCATCACCCGGTCGAGCTGCTCGGTGCTCACGATCGCCCCCAGGCGCGTCGTGGGGGCCATCGGGTCGCCCACCGCCGCCTTCCCGGCGAGCGACTTCAGCCCGTCCACGAACTCGTCGTGCACCGCGCTCTCCACCAGGATGCGGCTCCCCGCCGCGCAGACCTCGCCCTTGCCGTAGAAGACGCCCATCGAGGCGCCCTTCACGGCGGTCCGCAGGTCCGCGTCCGCGAAGACGATGTTCGGCGACTTGCCGCCCAGCTCCAGCGACACCTTCTTCAGCGTCGCGGCGGCTTCGCGCATGATGATCCGGCCCACCTCGGTCGAGCCCGTGAACGAGATCGCGGCGACGCCGGGGTGCCGCACCAGCGCCGCGCCGGCCGTCTCCCCGTAGCCCGGCACCACGTTCAGCACCCCCGGCGGGAATCCCGCCTCGGCCGCCAGCTCCCCGAAGCGCAGCGCGGTCAGCGGTGTCTGCTCGGCGGGCTTCAGCACCACCGTGTTCCCGCAGGCCAGCGCCGGCGCGACCTTCCACGCGGCCATGGACAGGGGGAAGTTCCAGGGAATGATCGCGCCGACCACCCCGACCGGCTCGCGCAGCGTGTAGTTGAGGAACGGCCCCGGCACGGGGACCGTGTCGCCCTGAACCTTGTCCGCCAGCCCGGCGTAGTACCTGAGCGTCTGTGCCACGCTTGGGACATCGATCCGGCGGGCCTCGAAGTACGGCTTCCCGTTGTCCCGCGTCTCGAGCAGTCCCAGCTCGTCGGCGTTCGCCTCGACCAGATCCGCCAGCTTCCACAGCAGCCGCGAACGCTTGTGCGGGTTCATCCGCCGCCACCCGCTGTCGGCGAAAGCCGCGCGCGCGGCCGCCACCGCGCGGTCGATCTCCGCGGCGCGCGCCTCGCTCACGTCGCCGATGACCTCTTCGGTCGCCGGGTTCACCGTCGCGAAAGTGCGTCCGCCGTCCGCGTCCGCCCACTCGTTCCCGATCCAGAGGCGGGTGCGGATGCCTTCGCTCATCGGATCGCCTCCGTCGGCGGCACCACCAGGGACACCCGCCTCAACTGCCCTGGAAGCCGGGCTTCCGCTTCTCGACGTAGGCGTTGAGCCCCTCGCGCGCGTCCTCGCTGGCGAAGAGCTGCTGCTGGAGTTCGCGCTCCAGCGCCAGCGCCGTTTCGAAGGGGATCTCCGCGCCTGTTTGCACAGACCGCTTGATGAGCCCCACCGCCTTCGAAGCCCGCGCGGGCGGACAGAACCCCCGCGCGTACTCGATCACCTTCTCCATGAACTCGTCGAGCGATCCCGTCTCCCACACGTCGTTGACGATCCCGAGCTCCCGCGCCTGGTCGAAGCCGAAGGTCCGGCCGGTCGCCATCAGTTCGATCGCCCGCGACTTGCCGACGAGGCGTGCGAGGCGCTGCGTGCCGCCGGTTCCGGGGAGCACGCCCAGGTTGACCTCGGGGAGGCCGCACATGCTGCGCCCGGCCCGCGCGATGCGGATGTCGGCGGCCATCGCGATCTCCAGGCCGCCACCCACCGTGTGGCCGTTCAGCGCGGCTATGGTCAGCTTCGGCGTGTGTTCCAGGCGGTTCAGCGTTTCGTTGGCGTGGAGGCAGAAGCAGTACTTGAAGCCGGTCGTCACCTTGGCGAGCATCCCGATGTTGGCCCCGGCGGAGAAGAACTTCTCCCCGTTGCCTGTTAGCACGATCACATGCACGCCGTCGTCGAAGCGTGCCTGCAGGATCGCGTCGTCCAGCTGGCGCATCATCTCGTGGGTGTAGGTGTTGGCGGGCGGGTCGTCGAGGGTGATGAGGGCGACGCCGCCGCCTGCATCGGTGTAGCGAACGAGGGTCTTCTCGGTCATCGGATTCAGAGCTTCCTTTGGCTGGGGTGAGGCAGAAAGATAACATTCGGAGCCAGGCCGGCGGGATGGTGCTCCGACGGGAGCGGGCCCGCGAGGGAGATGACCCGGCCGGCGCGCGGGATGAGCCGGCGGGCGCACGGTATGGCCCGGCGCGCGCGCGTGCCTCCCGCCGCAATTACATTGAAGGTGTCGCTGCACTAGGTTGAAGGGTTGAGCCGCCTGATTCGTATTCGGTTGGATGGCGGCATACCTCGTCTGCATGAACGATCGCGGGAGTACGTTAGGGTCATGAAAACGATCTGGTCCGGAGTTGTGGCGGCTTCGCTCCTCGCGGCCGCCGTTCCGGTCGCCGCGCAGCGGACCGTCGTGCGGGTGCCCGTTGCGGGCGACGTGGAGATGGGCCTCGCGCCCTTCATCGAGCGGGCGCTGGACGAGGCGGCTACCGCCGGGGCCGCGGCAGTCGTGCTGGAGATCGAGACGCCCGGGGGAAGGGTGGACGCCGCCGAGAGGATCACGGCCGCGATCAGCCGCGCCGAGGTGCCGGTCTACGCGTACGTCAACATGCACGCCTACTCCGCCGGAGCGATGATCGCGCTCTCGGCCGAGCGCGTGCTGATGCGGGTCGGCAGCGTCATGGGCGCGGTCACGCCGGTGGACGGGAGCGGCACGAAGGCGTCAGAGAAGATGGTGTCGGCGATGAGGGCGCGGATGCGCGCGCTTGCCGAGGCGCGGGGCCTTGACCCTGCGATTGCCGAAGCGATGGTGGACGAGGAGCTGGCCATCGAGGGGGTGGTCGACGGCGGCAAGCTGCTGACTCTCACAACCGGCGAGGCCGCGCGGCTGGGCTACGCGGAGGTGGTGGCCGACTGGAACGGGGTGCTGGAAGCGATCGGGCTGGAGGGGGCGGAGGTGGTCGACGCGGAGGTGAACTGGGCCGAGCGGATCGTGCGCTTCTTCACCAATCCCGTGATCGCCCCGTTTCTGCTTTCACTCGGCTTCCTGGGGCTGCTCGTCGAGATCCGCTCGTCCGGATTCGGGCTGGCGGGGGCCGCGGGGCTGCTGTCGCTGTCGCTCTTCTTCGGAGCGCATCTCCTTGTGGGCCTTGCGGGCGCCGAGGACCTGATCATCGTGGGTGTGGGCATCGTCCTGATCGGAATCGAGGTCTTCCTGGTCCCGGGATTCGGCGTCTTCGGCGTCCTCGGCATCGTCGCGGTACTCGGGGGCGTCTTCATGGCGCAGATCGGGAACCTGCCCACCCAGTCGGACCTGGCGCGCGCCTCGGGAGTCCTGAGCGCGGCCATCATCCTCGTCTTCGTCACGGCCTGGTTCTTCCTGCAATCGATGTTCGGGAGCTGGCGGCTGAGGCGGAGCGGGGTCATCCTGCCGGAGACCACCGACCGCGACGAGGGCTACACCTCCGCCGATGTCCGCACCGACATGGAGGGGGCCGAGGGCGTCGCGATCACCGACCTGCGTCCGGCGGGCGTCGGTCTTTTCGGTGACGAGCGTATGGATGTGGTGTCCGAGAGCGAATGGATCGAAGAGGGCACGCGGATCCGCGTGCTCAGCGCCGAGGGATACCGTCACGTCGTTCGCGCAATAGAGTCGTCTGCGAACAAGTCGGATTGAAGACACTGAAATACGGACACTGAACCAGTCGAACCGAACCCAAAGGGGTAACCACGCATGGATCCCATCATTCTCCCGGCGCTGCTCGTCATGGGCCTCATTGTTGCGCTCCTCCTTCTCAACTGGGCCGTGCCCATCAGCCTGTGGTTGGAGGCCATCTTCTCGGGGGTCCGGCTGGGGCTGGGCTCGCTCGTGGGGATGCGCCTCCGCAAGGTGAGCCCTCCCGCCGTGGTGAGGCCGCTGATCGCTTCCACCAAGGCCGGACTGCCGCTGCGGGTGTCGCACCTCGAGGCCCACTACCTGGCGGGCGGCAGCGTGGAGCGGGTGGTGCGCGCGCTGATCAGCGCCGACAAGGCTTCGATCGACCTTCCCTTCCAGCAGGCCGCGGCGATCGACCTGGCCGGGCGGGATGTCTTCGAGGCGGTCCAGGTGTCGGTGAATCCGAAGGTGGTGCAGACGCCGCGGGTGGCCGCGATGGCCAGGGACGGGATCCAGTTGATCGCGGTGGCCCGCGTGACCGTGCGCGCGAACATCAACCGGTTGGTCGGCGGGGCGGGGGAGGAGACGATCCTGGCCCGCGTCGGCGAGGGCATCGTGTCGACGATCGGTTCGGCAGACACGCACAAGGCCGTGCTGGAGAACCCGGACGCGATTTCGAAAACCGTGCTGCAGAAGGGGCTCGATTCCGGCACCGCCTTCGAGATCCTCTCGATCGACATCGCCGACGTGGACGTGGGCAAGAACATCGGGGCCGAGCTGCAGACCGACCAGGCCGAGGCCGACAAGCGGGTCGCGCAGGCCCGGGCCGAGGAGCGGCGCGCGATGGCGATGGCCCAGGAGCAGGAGATGATCGCCAGGGTTCAGGAGATGCGCGCGGAGGTGATCGCGGCTGAGGCGCAGGTCCCGCTCGCGATGGCGGATGCCTTCAGGAGTGGCAACATGGGCATCATGGACTACGTGCGGTACCGCAACATCGAGTCGGACACGCACATGCGCAGGGCGATCGCGGAGGGCGACGAAACGCCGCAGCAGTTGCCGTCGGAGTAGAGGCCGAGGTGGCAAGCGCAGTCGGCGCCTCGCCGCGCACTGGCCGGGGAGCAGCATAGTGGATATCAGCGTCGTCATCCTGCTGATGGTTGTGATGGCCATCCTGGACATGATCGGCAGGTTCTTGCGCAAGCGTGCCGGGGTGGCGCCGGCGCCGGGCGAGAAGGCCGAGCCGGTCGAGGGCACGGATGTGCTGAAGTACCTCACGGGGGAGGACCCGGGGGAGGCACCGAAGGCGCCGGATACAGGTGCGCCGACCCGCTCGGGGCGCGAGCAGTCGGTGCTGGCGGCGCTTCAGCAGGCCAAGGCTGGTGGTGCACCCCTGGCGGACGGGATCCAGGCTGTCGAAAGGCTACGGGCCTCCGCGCCTCCGGTCCCGGCCGGGGAATCGCAAGCGCTGGAATTGCGCGACCGCTCCCCGCGAGAGATCCAGGGCTTCGGCCGTTCTCCGCGAGAGATCGAGCTCCGTGACCGGTCCCCGCGAGAGGTTCCGTCGCGTGACCGGTCCCCGCGCGAATTGGAGATTCGGCCGGGCGATCCGCGTCCCGTGGAGCATGGGCCCTCTGCCGGCGTGACGGGCACCCCGGAGCTCTCCCTGCGGCCGACACCTGTTCGCCGGACGCGCTCCGGGGGGGTGGGTGACCGGCTGGGGCTGGGCAGCGCCTCGGGCCTGCGGCGATTGGTGGTTGCCCGCGAGGTGCTGAGGCCCCCGCTGGCACTGCGCAAGAAGTAGTTCGGCGCGGGAGGCCGGGTGGGGAGTCAGCGCCCCGGTCCAGTGGAGGAGACGACGAGGCGGCCGCTGTCGCCGCGGGTCACCAGAACGACATGCCCCGGCGCGGCCACGACCCGGGTGGACATCGTCGTGCCCAGCGCCCGCACGGAGTCCATTTGCGGGGACGCCGCATCCAGGCCCGGGGAGGAGGCCGGCACGAAGGACACCTCAAGGGCGTGGCTGCCGGCCGGGATTGGGAAGCGCTCGTAGACGGCAAGGGTCCGCGCGCGCCGGCCGGTAAGCCGCGTGGGTCCCGCACGCAGCGTGTCGCCGCCGATGAGGAGCGTGAGGTGGAAAGCGACGGTCTCCTCGTTGCAGATCTCCGACGGGCGCATGTGGCCGGGTACGCCTTCCAGCTCGGCTTCGGTGGGAGGGCGGCAATGCCGAAGCGATGGCGCGGGGATCCGCCAGGACACCCGGAGCTCGCTCCGGTCGCCCTCCGGCCCCCGCCACGGCACCCATGACAGGAACACGATGACGACCATCGCGCCTGCCGCCAGGGCCGCCGCTCCCGCCCGCTTCAGCCAATTCGCGGCGTTCATTCGCCTCTGGCCTTCGTTCGTCCGGTCCCGGCCGGCCACCGGCGGAACAGGGCGCCTGGGAGCAGCCGGGAGACCACGCCGGACGGTCCACGCGGCCCGGCCCCCGCATCGTCCTCGCCGGCCCCTTCCGGCACCTCGCAGTCGGTGTCGATGCGGATCGCGTCTTCTCCGGCCGGGGATTCAAGCCGGGCCAGCTCGGCCGCGAATTCGCGCAGCGCCCTGTCCACCGAACGCGTGTCGAAGGCGGAGGCATGGGCCACCTGCACCCGTCTCCGGTCGACCCGCGCCTTCAGCTCGGCCTCGCGCTCGTGATAGAGCCGCTCCACCAGCCACTTCGGCCCTTCCCGTCCCCAGCAGTCGCGGGGCGGACACGCCGCCACCAGGACGCCCCGCGCCCCGGCCCGCACCAGGTACTCCACGACCGAAGTGTGCAGATTACCGGCGCACGACACCGGGAACCGGGCGGGGCCCTCCCCGGCCCGGTCCGAATCGGGCGAAGCCCGCCGCGTGTTCGAGCCGCCGCGCCCGGCGCCGCCTGAACGGCCGCACGCCACCACGACGATCGCGCCGGCCCGGTATGCATCCCCCCCCACGAAGTCCCGGACGCGCGCGAGCTGGTCCCTGCCGGTCCGCCCGGGTGGGCCCACGCCCATGGGTGCGCAGGAGCCCGCGCAGATGCCGCAGCTGACGCAGTGCGCCGGGTTGACCCACGCAACCTTGCCGGCGCGGCGATCGGTGCGCTCGACCACCCGGATGGCGTCGTAGGGACAGTCGGTCTCGCACTGGTGGCAGGCGGTGCAGAGCCGGGTCGACACGACGGAGGGTGCCGGTCTCCGGTCCTTGCGCGGCCGGGCCAGGATCGGGACGGCCGCCAGCACGGCAACCAGGAGGGTGCCCGCCAGCCAGGCAGCCGGGGCGGAGGTGTCGCGCAGCCAGGGGAGCCAGAACGCGTAGAAAAGGTCGAGCGGCACATCTGCCGAGATCCTCAGCAGGTTCGCGGCCTGCGCGACCGGCGCGGGCAGAAGAAGCGCGGCCACGGTCAGCAGTCCCACGGTGGTCCAGAGGAGGGAGCGGGGCGGAAGCAGCACCGGCCGGGCCACGCGCGAGACATGCAGCCAGAGGAAGATGACCAGGCCGACCGGGATGGCGATGTGCAGGAAGAGGTTCATGAAGAAGAACGCGGACGGCAGCGGCTCTGCGCCCGCGAAGGTCCGGGAAACCGGTTCCGAGAAGATGGGGAGAGCGTCGAGAAGCCTGGCCCCCTCGGTCGCGAGAAGCTGGCCCTGAACGTCCCAGACCATCACGTATCCGGTCCAGCCACACACGTACAGGAGGAACAGCAGAAAGACGCCGGAAACCCAGGCCAGCGCGCGCGGCCCCCAGCTACGGCCCTGCAAGAACATCCGCAGGGCGTGCACGACGGCGGCGGCGACGGCCAGATCCGCGGCATACCGGTGCAGTGATCGAATCCACCGTCCTCCCCAGGGCTGGGCATCGATCCGGACGATGGACTCGTGAGGGGCGCCGATGCGGTAGAAGAACAGCAGGTAGATCCCCGTGACCAGCATGACCGCGAGGCAGAGTACAACGATGGCGCCGGACTGGTAGAGGGGGTTCCACTTCCAGCCGTACAGCCGGTCGGCCCAGCCGTCCAGCCGGGCCAGCATCAGGGCAAAGAGTCGCTTGAGCATGCGGAGGGTGCAGGGGAAACGTGGGAAACAGGGCACCGCCGGGGTTGCGGCTCGCTATTGATTATATCATCATGTTCTTATCCAGAATAGATCTCGCCGGACTGGCCGAAAGGACGGGATGATATCCGGGACGGCCCGCAACGCGTTGCGGGCAGTAGTGTGCATCGCCGAACGGGAGGCGTCCGGGCCGGTTACGGCCGAAGTGCTCTCCGCGGAGCTCGAATTGCCGCAGAACTACCTCTCCAAGACCCTGCACAGGCTGGTGCGCGACGGCGTGCTCGAGGCAACCCGCGGCCGCGGTGGCGGCTATGTGCTGGCGATCCCGGCCCCGCAGCTCCCCCTGGACCGGGTCCTGGACGTCATCGACCCCGACAGTCCCGCGCGGCGCTGCCTGCTCGGGCGTCCGGAGTGCACGGACTCGGATCCGTGCGCGACCCACCACCGCTGGTGCGTGGTGCGTGAGGCCATCGACAGCTTCTTCGCCGAAACCACGATCAGCGACCTGTTCTCGTCGTCCCCGGCCGAGCGGGGGCAGCCGCCACTCTCCAGCCCCGAGGAAGGCAAATCCATGTCCGATCCCCCTGCGCGTATCCCTTCCGAACCCCCGCCGGGTCCAGAGAACGACGGGCCGGTCCCCCTCATGCAGCGCCTATACGACAGCCCGTTCCTGCTGCTCGCGGCGTGCATCGTCGTGATGTTCGTGTTCTTCACCGCGTGGGGGATGATTGAGATCATGTCGCTCGAACCCGCGCCTCTGCCGTAGGGAAGGAGAACGCCGATGTACCGAACCGGTATCGAACCACCCGAACGCGTCTGGTGGAAGAAGGTCGGCCGGCACGAAAAGGTGTGGGTGTGGATCGCCTTCGCGTGGTGCATGGTTCTCTTCGCCATGATGCCCATCTGGCACCTCCGGGGAGGCCAGAACCCGTCAGGGATCCGGCACCGCGTGGATCCGGCCGATTTCCAGGCCCGGGTCCTGGAGTTCGTGCAGGAGTACCAGGTGGGCACCGACAACGGTTTCCCGTTGGTGGAGCCCCCGCCCGGCGGCGACGTGTACCTGCAGGCGTCCCAGTTTGCGTGGGTGCCGGTGGTGCGCCTCAGGCAAGGGGCCGAGTACACGCTGCACCTGTCTTCGCTGGACGTGAACCACGGGTTCAGCCTCTACCCCCTCAACATCAACTTCCAGGTCGTTCCCGGGTACGACTACGGCCTGCGCATCGTGCCGAACGAGCCCGGCGAATTCCACGTGATGTGCAACGAGTTCTGCGGCATCGGCCACCACCTGATGGTCGGCAAGATCATCGTGGAGCCGGCGGATGCGGTTGCGGACGCGGAGGGAGGTGACCGATGAACCCCTTCCGCAAGTGCCCGACGACGGGCCTGCAGGTGCACCGCACGGCCGACCGGCTCATCAAGGCCAACGCGGTCGCGGCGACCGTCGCACTGCTCATCGGCGGGATCGCGGCCGTCCTGGTCCTGCTCACGCGCTGGGAGGTGGTCCTCCTCCTCGAAGCCGAGATGTTCTACCGGATGCTGACGGTGCACGGGATGAACATGCTCATCTTCTTCATCATCTTCTTCGAGATGGCGGTGCTCTACTTCGCCTCCGCCGTGCTGCTCAACGCCAGGGTTCCGGCGGGCAGGCTCGGCTGGGTCGCCTTCGTCCTCATGGTCCTGGGCACCCTGATGGTGGAGTGGACGATGTGGACGGGCCGCGCCGACGTGCTCTTCACCTCGTACGTCCCGCTCCGGGCGCACCCCCTCTTCTATCTGGGCGTGATCCTCTTCGCGGTCGGTGCCCTGACGGTGGTCGGGCACTTCTTCGCCATCATCACGATCGCCCGGCGGGAAAAGGCGTACGAGGGGTCGCTCCCGCTGGTCACCTACGGAGCGTTGACGGCGGCGGCGATCGCGGCGGTCACGCTCCTGCACGGAGCGATCATCTACATCCCCACGTTCCTGTGGTCGCTCGACATGATGAACGTCGATCCCCAGGTGTACCGGCTGGTCTGGTGGGGGCTCGGCCATTCCTCGCAGCAGATCAACGTGGCCGCCATGGTCGCGATCTGGTATCTGCTTGGTGCGCTTACGGTTGGTGCGGTCGTTCTCAATGAGAAGGTGAGCCGCACCGCGTTCGTGCTGTACGTCCTGTTCATCTCGATGGCGTCGGCGCACCACCTGCTGGTGGACCCCGGCATGGGGCCGTCGTGGAAGGTCTGGAACACCAGCTACTTCATGTACATGGCGGTGCTGGCCTCGATGATCCACGGCTTCACGGTTCCGGCCGGCACCGAGCTGGGGATGCGCCTCAGGGGGGCCGCCCAGGGGCTCTTCGGCTGGCTCAAGCGAGCCCCGTGGGGGGATCCCGGGTTCAGCTCGCTGGCGTTTTCGATCGTCGTGTTCGGCTTCGTGGGCGGGATCACCGGGGTGACCTTCGGCACCGAACAGATCAACATCATCGCGCACAACACGCTGCGGATTCCCGGTCACTTCCACGCCACCGTGGTGTCGGGGACGGCGATGGCGTTCATGGGGATCACCTACTACGTGATTCCGCTCATCTTCCGGCGCGAAATCGCCTTCTACCGGCTCGCGAAGATCCAGCCGTACCTGTTCGCCGCCGGCATGCTGGTCTTCTCCATGGCGATGACCTTTGCCGGGACCTTCGGCGTTCCGCGCCGCCACTGGGACATCGGCTTCAGCCAGGCGCTCTTCCGGCCGGAGTTCTCGCCCGCGGTCAACCTGATCATGGGAGTCATGGCGGTGGGCGGGCTGGTCGCCATCGCGGGGGGCGCGATCTACATCGTGGTGACCGTGACCTCGGTCTTCTTCGGGAGGAGGATGGCCGCCGACGATTCCGGACTGGGTGCGACCGGAAGGGGCCTGCCACCGGGGATCACCAGTCCGCCGCGTCCGCTGGTGCCGGAAGACGCGGAGGCCCTCAAGCCGTCGGGACGCCTGGGCCCCGTACCGGGGACGATGGTGCTGGTGTTCATCTTCCTGGTGGCGTTCATCACCTACTACTTCGTCAACTGGATGCTGCTCTCGTTCCTGTGGGAGGTGGGATGAGCCGGGATTCGTACACACAGGAGAGCGGTTCGCCGCCGCCGGGGGACGCGACCTCCGGCGGGGAGGGGCCGAAGCGCGCGGAGACGGCGGCCGTGCGCGGGGCAATGGCGGGGCTGGTGGCCCTGCTCGCGGTCACCGTCGCGTGGTGGGCCCTGGCCCTGTGGCCGGTCGAGGGGATTCCTCCGGCGTGGCTGGAGCGCGCGCGCCTGGTCTGCTTCAACGCGGGCCCGTCGGAGCTCCCGGATGCGTCCGGGTGGCTGCTGCTGGTGGGGCAGCCCATCGGCATGCTGGCGCTGCTGATGGTGATCGCGGGCGATGCGGTGCGTGCGGGGCTCAGGCAGGCGTTCGCGTCGCCCGCGGGGCTGCTCTGCATCGCGTCCTGCGGCGGGGTGCTCCTCGCGGGGCTGGTGCTGGCGGCGGTGCGGGTCGCCGGCGCTCCGGGCGACGCGGAGTGGCTGGAGAACGCCCGCGCGCCGGTGCCGGCCAACTATCCTCGCCTCGACCGTCCGCTCCCCGGCCTCCCCGGCCTTGTCGACCAGCACGGCGAAGCCTTCGCCTGGGAGCGGCTGCAGGGGCGCCCGGCGCTGCTCACCTTCGGCTTCGGGCACTGCGCGACCGTCTGCCCCATGACGGTGATGAGCGCACGGGAGGTCCAGGAGCGGTTTCGGGCGGAGGGCCGCGCGGTGGAGCTGGTGGTGATCACTCTGGATCCCTGGCGGGACACCCCCGCGCGGCTGCCGTCGCTGGCGGAGCAGTTCCATCTGGGCGCTGGCCAGGGCAGCGGTGCGCAGGTGGGCGCCGCGGACGGAGTGCGCCCCCGGTCCTACATGCTGTCCGGGACCGTCGAGGCGGTGAACTCGGCGCTGGATGCGCTGCAGGTGGCGCGGCAGCGGGTGCCGGACACGGGCGACATCGTGCACCCGGCGCTGGTCTACCTGGTGGACGCGGAGGGTATGATCGCCTACGCGGCGAGTGGGCACGCGGAGTTGATCGAGGAGCTGGCTCGGCGAATGTGAGCCGCCACGCTAATCCGGCAGTGGCTTCACGTAACCCGCTATCCGCTCCACAAGTCCCTCCAGCTCCGCGCGGCGCTTGCGGCCGGTGGACTTCATGACCCTGCGCATCGCCACGTACACGCCGCCGATGAGGGTGACGGTGAAGAGCGCGGCGAGGAGCCCCGCACCCAGGCCGCCCAGGCCGACTCCCACGATCGCCCCGAGTCCGACACCGACGGTCAACCCGCCGGTCGCCACGACCGCGGGACTCTCAAGCCGCTCTTCTGCGTGGATTCGCGTTTCGCCGTTACGGGATACAACCCTGACCAGCAGACCGCGGATCCACTCCGTGCCCGCCGACTTCCACTTCAGCGTGCTACGGGACGTTGACGAGTAACCCTCCAGACCGGTGGCCATTTCGATCTCTGTGCAGACGTACTCGAAATCCTCGTCCGGCAGCTGCCCGGGGATGACCTGCTCGCATCGAACAACGAGCGGTGTCCCGAAGAAGACTTCGCCGAATCCCCTGGGCTTGCGGCCGTCGATCCGGGCCGCGGCGAGCTGCACGTAGCGGGGATCGATCCCCGCCTCCGCCGCCACTTCCTGCAAGGTGGCCAGCGTCATCCCGCCCTCCTGCACACGGCGTTCTCCGGCCTCGTCCTTTTCCTGGAGCTCGCTGGCGTGTCCGAGCAGTCGGCCGACTTCCCTGTCCCTGTAGCGTCTGGGCGGGTTGCCGCGGGAACCGTCGGGGGCCATCGGCGTCAACGCTGATATGGAAGGGCCTTCTGTCAAGTTAGGGTTTCGTTGTCTTTCATGG